>MGDB01000158.1:10623-10873 GCA_001790645.1 Candidatus Schekmanbacteria bacterium GWA2_38_11 | reverse complement strand
TCGTGAATTTTATGAATAACCCCGATGAACGGACGGCGATTGAGCAGTTCGGCAAAGGGGACAAGTATTACGGCGCGGCGATGATGCTGGTGACGATGCCGGGGCTGCCGATGTTTGGGCATGGGCAGATCGAAGGGTTCACCGAAAAGTACGGCATGGAATATCGCAAGGCGTATTGGGATGAGCAGGTCGATGAGGAAATGGTGCGACGGCATGAGCGGGAGATATTCCCGTTGATGCGACGTCGCAA
>MGDB01000158.1:0-10531 GCA_001790645.1 Candidatus Schekmanbacteria bacterium GWA2_38_11 | reverse complement strand
CCGGCGGCGAGCGGGCGATCATCCTCTACAACAACGCCTACAATACAACGCGTGGCACGATACATACATCGACGCAGATCAACGTGGGTACCGGGGATGAAGAGTATCTGGTGACGCGGACGTTGGCGGAAGCGCTGGCGCTCGATGCGCGAGAACGGGTGTACTACATTTTCCGTGATTACCGCACCGGGTTGGAATACGTGCGAGCCGGCAAGCAAATTGGGGATGAAGGGCTGTTTGCCGAGCTGCATGCCTATCAGTACATGGCGTTTCTTGATTGGCGGGAAGTGTATGACCATGACGGATCGTGGTGGAATTTGGCGTGCAAATTGCAGGGGTGTGGTGTGCCGAGCATTGAAGAAGCCTATCGAGAGATGACACTGGAGCCGTTGTTGACGCCATTCCGCGAGGCGATCAATGCGGAGATGCTGTACAGCCTGCCGACGGACGATCGTGAACCGCGAAAGAAATTTCATCAGGCCATGGCCCGGTATCTGGCGATGGCGCAGGACTACGCAGGAGCCGAGTCGGGATATGAGAATATGCTGTTGGACATCATGAACGAAGTGAATGTCGTGCCTGTGGATGAGCGACTGGATGATCGCGATATGGGTCGGGGGTTGCTGGATGAATTGTTGTCGGAATGCGGCGGCAAGCAGACACGGCCGTTGCATCATGTGGCAATCGGCTGGATTACGACGCATCGGCTGGGACATCTGCGCGCAAAAGGCGAGGCAGCACCGGCGACGGTGTTGGCGGAGAAGCGGCTTGATGAGTGGCTGCTGGCGAAATCGTTGATGTCGGCTTTCCGCGAATTCTCCGGCAGCGAGAGTTTCGGATATGCTGATGCGTTGCTTGTATCGATCATGGTGACGTTCGAGGATACGCTGGCGCCATACTCGAAAATGACGATTGCGCAGGCGATGAAAGAGGTACTGGTCGATCCGAGAGTGGCCGAGTATCTGCATATCCACCGCTATGAGGATGTTCTCTATGTCAATAAGGAGCAGCTTGAGCGACTGGTGAGCGCGCTGCTTTTGGCGGTCATCATTCAACTCAAGGCCAAGAGCAAGCTGAACGACTCGACGGCGGCAACAGCGTTGCAGATGGCGCGGCAGATTTTGGAGGCAGCCGAGCAGGCAGGATATCGGGTGGAAGCAATGGTGAGGGAGTTGGGGGAGTAGGGGGAATTGCCACAGGATAAAGGGGACGGTTGTACTAGCTCAATAATTCGGTAACTTTTTGGAGCTTATCAAAAGGTATCTCGTTGTTCAAGCCTCCATGTTTTCTTAAGTAATTATACTCAAACTTTCCTGCTTTCTTAATTTATTTTATCAAGCTATACCCTTCCTCACCACCTTCTTGAAACAACTTTTTTAAAATTTCTTGACAATGGGCTTAACCTTACCTTAAAAATAATATTTATATTAAATTTTGAATTTATAACTTTATTCTCCCGCCTTAAATGAAAAGAAGAGTTAAGCAGATAAAGAATAGCCTGAAGAATGGGAAGTTTAAATTTGCAATCTGCGTTGCGGTGGTTTATTTTATTTTTTTAGCGCTGAATTTTATTTTTGGCGACAAAGGATATTTGAGAATAAAAGACCTGCGGGCAGAAAAAATAAATATTACTAATGAAATCGAAAGTATCAAAAAGGAAAACCAGAAACTTACCCTGGAGTTGGCTGCTGCAAGGAGTGATCCCTTCTGGGTTGAGAAAGCTGCGAGAGAGGAACTCGATCTGGTGAAAAAAGGGGAGATAGTTTACAAATTTTTAGACAAACAGGGGAAGAAGTGAGAGCAGCGAAATTTAAAACGTTTTTATCTTGTCGCAGGGTAAACCTAAGGACTAAAGTCCTCAGCTACGAGCCTGCGGCTATCAGTGCGGTGCTAATAGGATTAATAATATTAATAACTTTTACTTTAGGCTGCACACAAAAAGAAGCCCCGAAAGAAGATAGCGGTGTAAAAAATAAAGAAGCCTCACACGTAAAAAGTGAACCTGCTTATGGCGATGCAATCATTGAAGGTAGCATTGGAGATGCTTCAAACCTCATACCTGAGCTTGCTTCTGACAGTGCTTCCCATGAAATAGCAGACCTTGTTTATGGCGGACTGGTAAGGTATAATAAAGACCTGATTACAGAAGGAGTACTGGCAGAGAGCTGGGATGTTTCTGATGGCGGACTTGTTATTACCTTCCATCTTCGAAAAGACGTAAGCTGGCATGACGGGAAACCGTTTACTGCTGATGATGTGATGTACACGTATAAAGTTATGATAGACCCTAAAACTCCGACAGCATACGGCGGTGATTTCCTCCAGGTAAAAAAAGCTGAAGTCCTGGATAAATATACCTTTAGGGTGACTTATAAAAAGCCTTTTGCTCCCGGGCTTATAAGCTGGTCTATCGGGATTTTGCCAAGCCATCTTCTTATGGGAAAGGATATTACCAAGAGCAGTTTAGCGAGAAACCCGATAGGTACAGGTTCTTATAAGTTTAAGGAATGGAAGACAGGAGAAAAAATTGTACTTGAGTCAAACCATAATTATTTTGAAGGCAGACCATATATTGACAGGTTTATTTACAGAATAATCCCTGATTCGGCAACAATGTTTTTGGAACTCAAAGCTGGCGGTATAGACTGGATGGGTCTTGCACCTTTTCAATATAAAAGGCAGACAGAGAACGCCAAAATAAAGAAAAATTTTAATAAATTTAAATATCTTTCCTTTAGCTATACTTATTTGGGATTTAACCTCCTTGATCCCAGGTTTAAAGATAAAAGGGTCAGACAGGCAATTTCCTATGCAATTAACAAACAGGAAATAATTGACGGCGTCTTGCTGGGTCTTGGTGTTATTGCAACCGGTCCTTATAAACCAGATATGTGGGCATACAATCCAGATGTCAAAAAGTATGAGTTTTCTACTGATAAGGCAAAGGAACTTTTAAATGAGGCAGGGTGGAAGAATACCGACAAAGATGGTATTCTTGAAAAAAACGGGAAAAAATTTGAATTTACCATTCTGACTAATCAGGGGAACGAGGAGAGAGAAAAGTCTGCACAGATCATCCAGAGGCGGCTAAAAGATGCAGGGATTTCAGTTAAAATAAGGATTGTAGAGTGGTCAGCTTTTTTAAAAGAGTTTATCCGTACAAGAAAGTTTGAAGCCATTATTCTGGGTTGGAATATTCCTCCGGACCCTGACCTCTTTGATGTCTGGCATTCCAGCAAGACCGGACCTGACGAATTAAACCACGTGACTTTTAAAAATGCAGAGGTTGATAGGTTGCTTGTAAAAGGGAGAGGGACTTTTGACCAGGAAGAAAGGAAAAAATGTTACTTCAGAATCCAGGAGATATTTGCTGAAGAACAACCCTATGTCTTTCTTTATGTTCCTGATGCTTTACCTATAGTAAACGCAAGATTTAAAAACATTAATCCCGCCCCGGCAGGAATAAGCTATAACTTCATAAAATGGTATGTCCCGAAAAATGAGCAGAAGTATGTTGAACTAACCCAATAAGGAAGGTCCTTCGAGTGTTTTTTTATCTTCTGCAAAGATTCTTTATGATGATTCCACTCGTAATCGGGATTACACTAATCTCATTTATAGTAATCCATTTAGCTCCGGGCGAGCCAACAGACCTTCAGACACAGTTCAATCCCAAGGCATCAAGTTTAGCAAAACAAAGATTAAGGGAGATCTATGGGCTTGATAAACCGCTCCACGTTCAGTACGTTAACTGGGTAAAAAGGCTTTTTTTGCTCGATTTTGGGAGGTCCTTTTCACCGGATAACAGGAAGGTAATTGATAAGATCAGGGAAAGGATTCCCATAACAATAAGTATCAATGTATTATCTTTGATTATCATATTTTGTGTTGCTATACCAATAGGTGTCCTGTCAGCAAGGTTTCAGTATTCTCTTTTTGACAAACTTACGACAGTCTTTGTCTTTGTGGGATTTGCTATCCCGACATTCTGGTTAGCTCTGCTCCTTATGATTTTTTTTGGGGTTAATCTGGGCTGGCTGCCTATATCCGGACTGCATTCTATGGATTATCATGAATTATCTTTCGTGGGGCAATTTATTGATCTCGCAAAGCATTTGATTATGCCGCTCTTTGTCTCTGCTTTCGGGGATTTAGCCGGGCTGTCACGTTATGCAAGATCAAACATGCTTGAAGTAATAAGGCAGGATTTTATTATTGCTGCACGCTCCAAAGGCCTGGCTGAAAGTACTGTCATTGGAAAACATGCCCTCAGAAACGCCCTGCTTCCGGTAATAACAATATTGGGTTTTTCAGTACCGGGGTTAATCGGGGGGAGTGTTATCTTTGAGACAATTTTTGCTATTCCTGGTATGGGGCAGCTTTTTTATATGAGTGTCATGGCAAGAGATTATCCACTGATTATGGGGATATTGGTAATAGGAGCAGTACTTACCATGGTAGGTAACTTGATAGCTGATATTTTATATGCTGTAGCTGATCCGAGAATAAGGTATGGATGAGGAGGTGATTAGGGTAATTAAATTCCAAATAACAAACGAGTTTAATTTTTTAGAATGTAGGGCAACCCTTTAGGGTTGCCTGCCTGCAGGCTTTAAGCAAGGCTAAAGCCTTGCCCTACTATAGAGTTCGTAGTTAAGCGTTGGTGGAGTCTTGAGTTAGGAACAAAATGAAAAAAGAAAGATTCTGGACAAATTTCTGGAAGGAGTTAAGGAGGAATAAACTCGCCGTTGCAGGAGGGGTTGTTGTGATGGCTCTGTTTGTCATTTCCTTTTTTGCACCGTTTATATCCCCTTATGATCCGGAGCAGATAAATGTTGAAGAGATATTGCTTCCTCCCAGCTCAAATCATTTATTTGGGACTGATGAACTCGGGAGAGATGTTTTTAGCCGTGTAGTTTTCGGGGCAAGGATATCCCTTAAAGTCGGGTTTGTAGCTGTTGGAATAGCTACAGTTGTCGGAGTTTTTCTGGGTTCGATTGCAGGATATTACGGGAAATTAGCGGATAGTATAATCATGAGGTTTGTTGATATTATGCTTTGCTTCCCTACGTTCTTTTTAATACTTGCTGTCGTTGCGATTCTTGAACCGAGTATCACCAACATAATGATAGTTATTGGCTTAACAAGCTGGACCGGGGTTGCAAGGCTTATCAGGGCAGAAATCTTAAGTTTAAAAAGCAGAGAATTCGTTTTAGCTGCAAAATCAATTGGTGCAAACGACCTTGTAATAATTGCGAGACATATTCTCCCCAATGCAATGGCTCCGGTGCTTGTCTCGGCAACGCTTGGGGTGGCAGGAGCAATCCTTATAGAATCTGCTCTGAGCTTTTTAGGTATTGGCGTTCAGCCGCCGACGCCAAGCTGGGGGAACATCCTGACCTCTGGCAAGGATAATATCGAGTTAGCCTGGTGGCTGTCTCTTTTTCCGGGTCTTGCAATTCTCGTTACAGTTCTCGGATATAATCTTCTTGGAGAAGGGATCAGGGATGCAATAGACCCGAGGTTGAGGAGAAGATGATTTAAGAAATAAAACCTTAAATTCTAAACAATTACCAAAATCAAAAATTCAAATGTTCAAAACAGTTTAGAATTTAGAAATTAGAATTTTTTATAAGGAATTTTTGATCAGCTTGTTTAGGTCTACTATTAATTGTAACGGTAAATCCCCCTTTTTCAAAAAGGGAGATATGATGTAGAGGCGCGCAGAGTCAGGCAAGATGCCTGACCTATTCTTTTTGAATTTAGGTAATTTGGGTTTGTTTAGAATTTTTTTTAGGATTTAAATATATGAAATTTCCGGAACGGCTCCAGGGTACTGACGGGATAAGGGGACGAACTTTAAAATCATCTGATCCTGAGGTGGCAGGGTTAACTCCTTTAGAGGCTTTGTTAGAAAAAAGGATAATTACTGAGGAGTTTGTAGAGCTTTATACTTATTGCTTTGTTTCTCTTTTGATAAGGATGAATACAGTTCGCCCTGGTGATGAGGTGCTTGTTGGATGGGACCCGAGGGATAAACGCGGCCTTATTACAAAGGCCTCGATTAAAGGAATCAGGAAAGCAGGCGGCTTTGCAACAAGCCTTGGAATTATTCCAACGCCAGCTCTTCCATTATACATGGCATATAAAGGTGCTAAAGCAGGAGTGATGATAACAGCTTCTCATAATCCCGCGGATCAGAATGGAATAAAACTTTTTCTCTATCCAATGGGCCTTAAATTATTTCCAGAGGATGATAAAGTTTTGACTCAGGTCGTTTATAAAACAGACTATGATAATGTGAAATCAATTAAACTGTCAGGAGGATTCAGAGACGAACATGGTAAAGTTCTCAAGGTATTTTTTGATTTTATGCTTGATTCCAGGAATTCGTGGATAGAAAAAGAAAATTTTATAAAAGATGGGATTTTGATCGTGGACTCAGCCAACGGCTCTTTTTCTGGTATTGCATCTCAGGTATTTAAGAGATCAGGTTTCAAAAAAGTAATAGACGTAAATGATGACATTAAGGGAGAGGTCAACAGGAACAGCGGAGTTTCAGACATCAGCGGATTTACAGAAATATCTCCTTCAATGGTTTTTGAAAAGAAGGGAGCTCCTTTCCCGAAATTTGCTGAGAATTCCGCTCTAAAAAAGATTTTTAAAATTGGAAGAATTTACAGGGAAAAGATCCTGAAAAAGGAAACCTTTGTTTCAGGGGCAATATTCGATGCTGATGGAGACAGGTTTTTCAGGCTTGAATATGATCCCGTGAGAGATGAAATTTTGGTATTAGCCGGGGATGAGATAGCCTTTGTCCAGGGAAAGTTTCTTATAGAAAAGGATGCTTCCAAATATAAAAATTCTTACTATGTGAATACTATTGAAAGCGACCTTAAGGCAGCTCTTTCAGCAAAAGAGCTTGGTTTTAGAATAACGTCAACCGGAGTAGGCGATAAATGGCTCTTAGCTAACTCAATAATAGGTGTTTTAAATTCGTTTCTCAGATTTGTTTCAGGGAAAAATGATATCAAGAATAGGAGTGAGATTAGAGATTTGAGAAACACAGTTAAGAGAATTCAAGATTTAAACTCAATAAGCGTCTTTAGGTTGGCTAATGCTTTTAAAAACATAGACCTTATCCGAGAGATGATTGGAGAAGATGAGTTTACCAGATGGATAGAGAAAAGTGTTTTTAATTTTGCTGTAGGTTCAGAGGAGAGTGGTCATAATATTACAGGAGGGTTGATAAGGGACAAGAAGAGAAGCCTTCAGCCTGTTTTTATAGGCAATGGTCTGAAGAGCGCTTTAAACAGTTTTGCTTCCACATGCAGCCTCTACTGGCACAGGAACCGGCATTTTAAAGGCTACATAGAATCTCTGAGATCTCCTTTCATTGCCGGGATGAAAAAAACTATATATATTTATTATACGGATAAAGGAAGATTTTTTGATGGTTCTGAAAGCTGGAAGGCTGTGAAGAGTTTGACAAAAAAGTTAGTCAGGTTTTATTTTAAAAATAAAATTAAGTTAAAAACTGAGATAAAAAAAGAGGAGCCGGATCTTTTATATTTCTCGTTAATTGATTCCCGGAGAAAAGTTAGGGGGGTAATATTTATAAGAAACTCCGGGACAGAGGATAAAACTGGAGTTGATCTCAGAGGAAAGAAAGAAGATGCTGAAGTATTGTCTGAAATCGGTGAAGAAATAACAGGGTTTTTGAGGAAGGTTTTAAAAGATTATGAAAATTCTTATGCAAAGATTCAGAAATTGATAGTTGAAACAATAAACAAACACGGGAGAATAGAAAAGGGATCTTTAATTAAACTCCTTGATGAAGAAAAAACTGAACCATCTGATCTTATAACAAGAGTCTTAATGGAAACAGAAAAAAGGGAAGGCCTGATTAAAAGAGTTTTAGCTAAAGGAGTAAAAAAAGATTCTTATTGTCTTACTAATAGGGGGAGGAAATGGCTGGAAGGATAGAGAAAATAGAGAGCGATTATTTATACCAGGTTTCTGCTATTATACTTGCTGCCGGTAAGGGTACAAGGATGAAATCTGATATTCCAAAAGTTTTACATGAAATCAAGGGGAAGCCAATGATCAGCTATGTGTTAAAAGTTGCCGGAAGCCTTATGTGCAACCCTATAGCAGTTATAGTAGGATATCAGGAGGAGAGAATAAGAGATTACCTTAAGGGGAAGAAGGTAATCTTTGTTTCTCAGAAGGAGCAGTTAGGGACCGGGCATGCAGTCTTACAGTCTGAGAATGCATTGAAGAATTCCGAAAACGACGTACTGATCCTGTATGGTGATATGCCACTTTTAAAGGTGCAGACATTAAAAGAATTCATCGGGGACCACATGATTTCCGGATCCATGCTGTCAATACTTACAACCAGAGCAAATGACCCGACAAGCTACGGAAGAGTCGTGAGGGGTGAAGATTTTAAAATTTTGAAAATAGTTGAAGAAAAAGATGCTTCAGAGGAAGAAAAAAATATCGCCGAGATAAACAGCGGGATTTATTGTGTTAACAAGAATTTCTTATTCAGTACCCTTCGCAGGTTAAAACCTGAAAATAAACAGGGAGAGTATTACCTGACTGACATTGTTGCCAAGGCAGTTGAGAAGGGGATTGAGGTCAACTCCTTCCATGTAGGTGATGAGAGAGAAGTTATAGGAGTAAATACTGTTGATGATTTAAAAAAGGTTGAGGAGATAATGTCTCATGCCGGCTAAGCTCGTTATAGATGGTTATAATTTAATCGGGGCATATGGTTTAATGCGCAACAGGGATTTGCAAAACGAGAGAGATACGTTGATAAAAAAGCTTTCTGATTATAAAAAGATAAAAAAGTTTGACATAACTATAGTTTTTGACGGATGGAGAAGTAATAACCTTTTTGAAGGGTATGACAGGACAGGAGGAGTTTCAATAATATATTCCAGGACAGGTGAAAGCGCTGATGAAGTAATAAAAAAAATAGTTAAAGGAGGACAGGGAAGGGAAAATTTTATAGTGGTTACATCTGACAGGGAAGTGGCAGATTTTTGCAACCGATATAATGCTACTGTAGTTTCTTCAGGAGAATTTAAGGATAAGATGGAGCTTGCCAGTGTTTTCCAGACTGATGATTTCAGCAAGGATGAAGACAGTTTCCAGGAGTCCGGTAAATTATCTACAAAGAAAAAAGGAAACCCAAGAAGGCTATCAAAGGAGGAGAGGAAAATAAGGTCCAAACTTAAGAAGTTGTAGAACCTCTCCCCCTGACCCTCTCCCCGGCGGGTAGAGGGTGCTGTTCACTGTCATTCCTTCTGATTTTGAAAAAAATCCTTTTCTATTGCTTCTTCTCTTATTGAGGTAAAAAGATTGTGGTTTTTGGCTTCCTCTCCCCTCTGGGGAGAGGATTGAGGTGAGGGGGACACACTTAATCCTCTACTTGTTCTTGAGGACAGGCGGGACGCCTGTCCTACTTGTATTTTTTCTTCTTTTGTCCAATAAAATTGTCCAACTTAGCTCATATTTGGTAAGTTTTTCTTACCAAATAGTTTGTGCCTTAGGGCGATGTTTAAAAGCCTTAATTTATGTTGATGAAAATTTCCATAGCCTCTGAAATCACTTGAAAATACAAAATCTTTTAAATCTTTATTGTATAAAATAAGACTTAACCAGAATTTATAATTCCCATTATATAATTGATTGGCATAAGTAATAAGGGCTTTGATCTCTTTGCCCAGACTCATTTTAAAAAGATTATTTTTGTAATCCCTGAATGAAAAATCATTAAACTTAAAGGCCTTTATTATCTCCTGGGCAGCAAATTTGCCATATTGCAGGCTCTGGGAAATTCCTTCTCCCAAAAGAGGATCAATTCCAGCTGATTCTCCGACCAATATGACGTTGGGTGTCGAAATATGATCCTCAGGAGAGAAGTCCCTTTCAACATAGCTTTTTATTTTTGTTGAGTTAGTCTGAAAGCCTCTTTTTGAAAGGTAATCCTTTAAAATATTTTTTAAGCTGAGGTTTGACGAACTCCCTCTATTCCATTGATAAATCCCTATGTTTAAATAGGGAGAATTATTTATAAGACATGGGAAAGACCAGATGTAACCTGATAATCTCTTTGAAAGTAAGGAAAAATCAAAACTTATTAGATTTTCTTTAAACTCAATTGAATCTTCCTTTTGAATGGGGATTTCAGTAACTAACAGAGGGGACAATTTTCTCTGAGGGAATTTTAATATTTTTCTGACCGAACTTTTGACTCCATCTGCTCCAATAATTACATTACATGAATAGCTCGATTTAGTAGTTAAAATGTTTACCCTTCCAGAATCTTTTTTTATATCTATAACTTTTTCTTCCTGGTTTATTTTTAAATCTCTTTCAGTTGCCTTTTTTGATAAAAGAGAATCGAATTCATCTCTCCTTATGACAAAGGCATCATTCATTTCAGGAAGATCAGAAAATTCACCGCCATAAGCAAAACGTACCTTACTTACGGCTATTTTAGGGATATCCAGAT
>MGDB01000157.1:18566-18792 GCA_001790645.1 Candidatus Schekmanbacteria bacterium GWA2_38_11 | reverse complement strand
CCTTTCTGTTTTGCATCAAAGTTTGAAAGGGTAATGGCAGTGGGTATATCAGCACTCAGGTTATTATCAAGCTTTGAGACAAAAACATCATATGGGGTACCATTATAAGATGTGTCATATGTTCCCAATGTTGTTGGATAGTTAGATGAAGAAGTTGCTCCTGTCACAAAGACATTTCCTGAAGAATCTAGGGCTATGGAACTTCCAAGATCATATTGACTCCCTC
>MGDB01000157.1:18337-18545 GCA_001790645.1 Candidatus Schekmanbacteria bacterium GWA2_38_11 | reverse complement strand
GAGAACTTAAAGAATTATTTAACTTTGATACAAAAACATCATAAGCACCATTATGGGTGGTATCATAGGTTCCTGAGATTGTGGGAAAGTCGGATGAGTCAGTATATCCTGTTACAAAGACATTGCCTGCAGAATCAAAGGCTATGGAATAGCCTTCGTCATAATTACTTCCTCCTATGAAGGTAGAAGCAAGAAGGCTGCTTAAGGA
>MGDB01000157.1:15758-18328 GCA_001790645.1 Candidatus Schekmanbacteria bacterium GWA2_38_11 | reverse complement strand
CTTTGAGACAAAGACATCATCAATACCACCATTATATGTTGTGTCATAAGCTCCTCCTGTTGTGGGAAAGTCGGATGACCAAGTCTCACCTGCTACAAAGACATTGTCTGCAGAATCAAGGGCTATGGAAAAGCCTAGGTTATGACTGCTTCCTTCTATGAAGGTAGAGGATAGAAGGGAGCTTAAAGAATTATCTAACTTTGAGACAAAGACATCAAAACCAGTACCATTAAAGGTGGTATCATAGGCTCCTACTGTCACAGGATAGTTGGATGACTGAGTATATCCTGTTACAAAGACATTGCCTGAAGAGTCAAGTGCTATGGAACTGCCGTAGTCCTGAACACTTCCTCCTATGAAGGTAGAAGCAAGAAGGCTGCTTAAGGAATTATCAAGCTTTGAGACAAAGACATCATAATAGAATAGACTAGGACTATTATGAGATGGATCATAGGTTCCTTCTGTTACGGGATAGTCGGATGAGAGAGTCTCGCCTGTTATAAAGATATTACCTGAAGAATCTATAGCAATCGAATATGCCTCATCCTTACTGCTTCCACCGATGAAAGTTGATGTTAAAAGGGAACTTAAATCATTATTTAGCTTTGAAACAAAAACATCTTTGTTACCATTGTGCGACGTATCATAAGCTCCTGTTGTTGTGGGATAGTCGGTTGAGGAGGTCCCTCCCGTTATATAGACATTACCTAGGGAGTCAAGGGCTATGGAGTAGCTCTCGTCACCACTGCTTCCTCCAATGAAAGTTGAGGATAAAATGGAGTTTAGACTATTATTTATCTTTAAGACAAAAGCGTCATACATTGTATTATATGAGGTATCATAAGACCCTATAGTTACAGGAAAGCTGGATGAAGAAGTATATCCTGCCAAAAATATATTTCCTGAAGAATCTATACCCATAAGTATACTTCTATCCTCATCAACTCCTCCTATGAAGGTAGAAGCAAGAAGTGGGTCAATGATCAATGGATAGTTTGGGTTGTGGGAGGCAACGGTGAAGCCGTACTGGCGGGGTTCAGGGTTTAGATTTGAGAGTTTAGGGGTTTGAATTTGAAAATCAGCTTTGACCTCTACCCTCTTCCCATCAATTTCCTGATACGCATAGGGTTTTGTGAATTTTACACTGCCAAGCTCTGTGGATATTTCAAGCTCACCTGATTCATTTATTTTTATTCCCTTAGCACCTTCAAAATTTAATTTTATATCTTCAACTCTGCCATCAGGGTTGACTGTAAAAAGCTTCTCCACATTCTTACCATAGGCTCTTAGTTTAAGTTCTATATTGTCATAAACCTTACCAAGACTCACTTCATCATAGGTTGAGATATTATTTCTCCAGTTCTTCTTGTCTCCAACAAAGTAATTTACCTTTATTACTGCTTTGTCTTGTCCGCTTACCTTAAGGTCTTTTGCGCCAATGAGGGTTTCTTTCAGGCTAACGCACTTATAGCTATTGGCTAATGGCTCTTGGCTATTTTGCAAACTAAAGTCTGCGGCTACGGTTTTGGCAGAAAGAGGTTCATCAGTTACATTTTGTGAAGAAATGTGGGCGGGGACGGAGCCCGCCCCTACAGTATTTTTGGTCTCTTGTCTTACATCTTTTGTCTTTTGCCCTTTGCTTTCTACCTTTGTCAGCCCATACACAATCTCTCCCTTTTCTGTCACATACACATTCCCTGCAAAGGTGTTGGCATAGAACCTGACGCTTTTATCTACCTGACCTTGGTTCTCTATGAATGGAATCTGAAGCTTTGCTGCCTTTGCCATGATTTTAGTCTTGTCAGGTAAAGCGGTCCCGTCCTTGCTATATGAAGCTACAGGGATTAAGAAAATCGTAAGAGCAATAACCAAGAACTGAAGAGATTTAACCTTCCTCATAAAAACCCCTCCTTAGAAAATGTTTTGAAGAAAATAATTTGGAATGCATTTCATGATTAAGCAAAAACTGTGCCAGAGGGTAAGCCATTGAATTTGCAAAAAAAAAAAAACGATTTCAGAAAAATTTAGGAAAAGTGTCTAAAGTTTAGACACTTTTAAGGGGAAAATATTAACCCATTGATTTTTAAGGATGGAAAATGTCCATTTTTTGGACACTTTTTATTTTGGAGAAATCATATTATTTTTCAAGATGTTTTACCCCTCACCTTAATCCTCTCCCCACAGGGGAGAGGAAATCCCCCTTGTCCCCTTTTTCCTACCTGCCGACAGGCAAGTAAAGGGAGGTTATGGAACTCTTAAATCTTATCCCTGGGGTATAGTCTTTCTGAATCTCTCAATAACATCCTTACTCTCAGAAAACCCCTTCGGGCATTCGACCTTGCATTCTTCGGGTTTATCACATTTTAAAATTCCAAGCTCAATAAGCTCGTTAATCCTCGCATCCTTTGTCGCATCCCGCGAATCAAGAATAAACCTGTATGATTTTACAATAGCTCCGGGGGAAATCATTGAGCTGTCACGGTCAAGGACTTTGCAGTCGGAGTGGCAGACCGCGCAGAGAGTGCATTGGTAAATCTGGGTAAGAGTGTTGAAGTCATCAGAATGATGAA
>MGDB01000157.1:15524-15610 GCA_001790645.1 Candidatus Schekmanbacteria bacterium GWA2_38_11 | reverse complement strand
TCCATCAGTAGCTATGTCTTTCACCTGTGTATTGCAGGCGAGCATTGCTTTCCCGTTAATGCGGATAGCGCACGAGCCGCAGATAG
>MGDB01000157.1:10207-15477 GCA_001790645.1 Candidatus Schekmanbacteria bacterium GWA2_38_11 | reverse complement strand
TTTATTTTAATCAGAGCATCAAGTACCGTGTTTCCGTCACTGATTTCTATTTTGTAATTTTTAAAATGAGGTTTTGCATCAGTTTCCTTATTAAACCTCTGGATTCTAAAAGTCATTTTTTTATCTTTCATCTATTGCTCCCCGGTTGACAGGCGGGACGCCTGTCCTACCGAAAAAATTAAAATTTCAAAAATGGCAGGTCAGGAGACCTGCCGCTACCCCGGATAGCATCGGGTCTCCTGACCCGATGTCTAATACACCCTTTTCTGCGGTTGATATTTTGTTATCGAAACATCCTCATAGGAAATTTTTATGCTGTCATCTTTCTTTGTTACGATAGTATGCTTAAGCCATTTAGCATCATCCCTTTCAGGATAGTCATTCCTGTAATGAGCGCCCCTGCTTTCCTTCCTGTTGAGTGCGCCCAGTGCGATTATTTCTGAGAGGGTAAGTAAGAATTCCATTTCAAGTACAGAAGTAAGCTGGGTATTGTAGACAAGTTCCTTATCCTGGATGGAAACCCTTTCTGCCCTGTCCTGCAGTTTTTTAATTTCATTTAAGGCCTCTTCAATTTCATTGCCCACTCTGAAAACGCCAACCTTGAAGGTGAGAATTTCAGAGAGTTCTTTTCTTATTACGGAGTTTGATTCTTTCCCCTTGCGGTCTATCAGTTTTTTAATCCGCTTTTCTTCATCCTTTAGATGGCTCTCGCTTATTTTCTGAAATTCTGCTGAGGCTATGTATTCTGCTACTTTCCTTCCAATTCTCCTCCCGTAGACAACGGTCTCAAGGAGAGAATTTCCTCCAAGCCTGTTTGCACCGTGAACGCTTACACACGCACACTCGCCAACTGCAAAAAGTCCCTTGATATTTGTCTCTCCCCATATGTTTGTTCTTATTCCACCCATTGAATAGTGCTGGGCAGGCTGGACAGGCATCTGCTCCTTAACTATATCAACACCTGCAAACTTCCTTGCAAGTTCTTTTACCTGAGGAATTTTTTCATTAACCTTTGCTTCGCCAAAGTGTGTTACATCAAGGTGAACATACTCGTTCTCAAAACCTCTTCCCTCCCTTACTTCTATTTGTATGCAGCGGGAGACAACGTCCCTTGGTGCAAGCTCCATTTTTGAAGGAACATACCTTTCCATAAACCTCTCGCCTTTGTTGTTTTTAAGATATCCTCCCTCCCCCCTTACACCTTCTGAAACAAGGATGTTAGTTCCAAAAAGAGTTGTAGGGTGGAACTGGACAAACTCCATATCAGCAAGGGGAGCGCCTATCTCATAAGCAAGAGCCATTCCGTCACCAGTATTTATATGGGCATTAGTTGTACGGGCAAAGGCCCTTCCGTACCCGCCTGTTGCAAGGACTATTGCTTTTGCCTTTAGAAGCTCAAAATTGCCTTTCTGGATATTGTAGCAGATGGCGCCTGTGCATCTGCCGTTCTCTTTGATTAGCTTAGTAACAAACCATTCATTATAGATCTTTACATTGCTTTTAAGAAGCTGTTCATAGAGGAGGTGGAGAAGAGTGTGGCCTGTTAAGTCTCCAAAAAAACAAGCCCGTGGAAAGGAAGCGCCTCCTAATTCCCTCTGGGCAATTTTCCCGTCATCAGTGCGGCTAAAGATAGCTCCCATATGCTCAATCTCGTAGATATTCTCAGGAGCTTCTTTGCAGAGGACTTCAATTGCATTCTGGTCTCCCAGGTAATCACTTCCTTTTACCGTATCAAAGATATGGCTGTCAAAGGTATCACCGGGGTGAAGGACTGCGTTAATCCCACCCTGTGCAGCACCTGAATGTGAACGGGTTGGATAAACTTTAGATATAATTCCCACATCAGCAGATTTAGAAGCCTCTATTGCCGCTCTCATGCCGGCAAGACCCGCTCCTATTACAATCACATCATGGTAAATCATCAGCACATCTCCCTTGTCATTATGAACGACATAACCACCTTATAACGAGATTGGGATAAATCATTTTATTTGAAAAACTACTTATCATATAATTTTTCGATTTCTATTGCATCAACAGGACATTTATCCAGGCAGAGATTACACAGTGTGCACTCGTCTTCATTTACCTCAATGGTGATTATCCTGTTTTCTTTTTTATCGAAAATATTTACCGGACATATCTTGACGCATTCACCGCATTCACTGAAACCCTTGCACGTCTTCTCGTTAATTTTTATCTTTATGAAAATTGACATTCTTGTTCCCCTTTTTTTTAATACCATTTAGGACAGGCGGGACGCCTGTCCTACCAGTGAATGCCTGAACATCAAAATAGTAGGTCAGGCGTCTCGCCTGACTCGATCTATTTCCCTTTTAATCTATTGTACGTTTTTCCTGATTATCTCTATAATCTCAGAAAACTTTTCTGCAACGAAAATCCCTGAGCTTTTAAATTTCTCTATTTTCCCTTTTGTACTTCCCCTGTTGCCTTCGACAATAGCAGCAGCATGCCCAAAACGTACCCCGGGCATCTCATCAGCAAACCTGCCTGCAACAAAGGCAATGATGGGAAGCTTTACTTTGTTTTCCTTTACGTATTCACTGAGAAGCTCTTCTGCTGTGCCTCCCGGCTCGCAGAAGATTACAACTGCTTTTGTCTGAGGGTCTTTTGCAAAGAGTGGTACAAGGTCAAGATATGTTGAACCCACAATGGCATCTCCGCCCACACTGATGCAGGTGCTCTGCCCGATGCTGTTCAGCGTCAAAAGGTTTGCGATCTCAGTTGTCATTCCGCCAGACCTTGAGATAATGCCGATGTTCCCTTCGCGGTAGGCTTTTTTGACATCATCAGCTCTTCCGCCAACCATTCCGATTTTTGTTTTATGAGGGGATATGATTCCGAGGGAGTTAGGTCCGATAACTGTTGCGCCTTTTTCTTTTGCAAAGGCCACAATCTCTACAACGTCTTTCCTCGGGACCCTTTCTGTGACAATCACCACAAGTTTCATTTCGTTATCAATGGCTTCAAAAGCTGCACCCCTTACCATTCCAGGCGGTACAGATATTACGCTTGCTTCAGCAGGGTGTTTGGCAACAGCCTGTTTCACTGTGTCGAATACGGGAACGCCGTAAACCTCCCATCCTCCCTTGCCTGGAGTTATTCCTGCAACAACCTTTGAGCCGTAGTCAAGCAGGTCTCTTGTGAAGGTTGTTGCTTCCCTGCCTGTAATTCCCTGGATAATTATTCTCGTATTCTCATCAGCTAAGATAGACATTCTAAACTCTCCTCTTTTATCTTATTTTCTTAAAATTCCAAATCCCCCCAACCCCCCTTTGCTAAAGGGGGGACACGGGGGAATTTTTATATTTTACTTATAATCCGTCACCAATTACTCTTCACTTTCCTGCTCTCTCCACTGCCATTCGTGCTGCTTCGTCTATCGATACTGTCCTGTCGCAATAGGGGACGCCGTATTTTTTTAAAATCTTAAACCCTTCATCTTCCCAAGCACCGGGGATCCTGAAAACGGTTATAGTCTCTGAAGGCTTTTTCCCGCTTTCAATAACACCTTTTACAACTCCCCTTGCAACAAGGTCGACCCTGGTGTTACTTACAACGTTCATTATAACTGCAATTTTATTTATCCCTTTTTTCGAGAGCAGTAATTTTACCAGTTCTTTTACTTTAAAGACGCTGGGATTTCCTCCTATCTCACAGTAGTTGGCAGGTTTGCCGCCGTACTTTTTTATGGCATCAAATGAGGTGAGGCTTGCTCCGCCGCCTCCTATGAGAAGGCCGAGGTTGCCGTCAAATTCTATCATCCTGCCGGCAACACCCCTGTGGTCCATCTTGTCAATCTCAGAGGCCTTCTTTTCAAATTCAGTGGACTTCTTTACCTGTCCTTCTTCTCTCTCACCTAATTCGGCGATGAGGTCTTTGTGGCGGTATGTTGCATCATCATCAATTTCAATGTGGCCATCAAGGGCTATGAATTTCCCGTCCTTTGTTTTTCCAAGGGGGTTTATTTCAGCCAGTGTGGCATCATACTTTAAAAACACTTGGACAAGCCTGAAAAGGATTGAGGAGACTGGCAGCAGGTCATTTCCCTTTACACCTGCATCAGCAACTATCTCCCTTGCATTGTGCTCCTGGAAGCCTTTGAGGATATCAAAGCTCCTGCTTACGATCTTTTCAGGATGGGTTTTTGCAAGTTCCTCAATGTCTACTCCGCCTTCAGTTGAGAAAATTACTACAGGGAGTTTCCGTGTAGTGTCATAGGTAGCTGCCATGAAGAGTTCCTTCTCAATCTGGACATGCTCTTCAATGAGGACCTTGGAAACAGGGAAATTCTTTATTTTGTTTCCGATAAGCTGCTTTGCCTTTTCTTTTGTTTCGCTTAAGTCTTTCCCGAAAAGGACTCCGCCTGCTTTTCCCCTGCCCCCTGATGGTATCTGGGCTTTTACGACAGAGGGGGTTTGAGTTTGGATTTTGTCAACTGAGTTGACTACTTCTCCTTTGGGGATTGGGATATTGTTTGTCTGGAAAATCTTTTTACTTTCAAATTCATAAAGTCGCATTTTAGGACTCCAAAAGTTTATTTTTTTCTAAGTTCCCACCTTACCAAGTAACCTAAAAATCCATCTTTTTCCCCCTTTAACAAAGGGGGAATCAAGGGGATTTCACTTCTTAAAAATTGTGGTTGTTTTCTATTGGCATTTACCCTTTTTGTCAAGGCAAAAGTTAGGGTTTTTCGGCTATGGCGGTTATCCAGTTTTTCTCGGGTATATCAATAACCTTTATTGAGGTATAACCACCTTCAGATAGAAAACCATAAAATTCTTCAGGTGTGTCATACCGCATATCAAGTAATTTAGCTATGTATGAATTTCTCTCTTCAAACTTTTTATGTCTGTAGCTTTCATTAACCATGATTAAAGTCCCGCCTGGTTTTAAAACACGTTTTATTTCCTTTAAGTCATTAATCAGATCCGGCCAGAAATAATATGTTTCAAAGGCTGTAACGAGGTCAAATATTTTATCTTCAAATGGCAGAGATGATACAGTCCCGTGCAGTATTTCAACCCGCCCGTTTTTAATTGAATCATTATTTAATTCTTTTGATAATTGTACCATTTCATTTGAGTAATCAATTCCAAATACTTTGCCATTTACCGTCAGACTCGATAGTAATTTTATAGCCTTACCACCTCCACATCCAACATCAAGGATTTCAGAGCCTTCTTTAATTGATATATGACCTAAACCCCATTCCCATAACCCGGAATGGTCATCATTCATTTTCTTGC
>MGDB01000157.1:0-10193 GCA_001790645.1 Candidatus Schekmanbacteria bacterium GWA2_38_11 | reverse complement strand
AATTCCCCGGTTGGCTTTGAGCACTGCCTTATCATCTCTTCAGTCCATTCCATATTTTCTACCTCTTTAAAATTTTATTTTAAAATGTTTATGAGGTAAAGGGAAAAATACGCAAGTCGAAAAAAATCGATTTAATTTACAAATTTTTAATTGCCAAAATAAATAAATTATGTGATACACAAAAAATATATAAGAATGTAACATTTTTTAAATTTTTAGATTTAGGCATCTGCTCTATTTGCCTTCATTCTGTGGCGAAATAACCAGATCTAAAAGATGTTTTTCTTTCTTAGAATCAAATTGATTCCATAATGACCATCCGGTCAAGAAGGAGAGATTTATTAAGCTTCCTGTTTTGAAAATAGGGGAGTTAGTAGCGCGAATTCCTATAATACAGGGCGGTATGGGTGTAGGTATATCCCTGTCCGGCCTGGCATCGGCGGTCGCAAACGAAGGAGGAATCGGAGTCATTTCTGCTGCCATGATCGGGATGGGAGAATCCGACATCACAAAAAACTTCATTGAAGCTAATATCAGGGCATTGGAAAACGAAATCAGAAAAGCCCGAGAGAAGACAAAGGGCATTTTAGGTGTCAACATTATGGTTGCTCTGACTAACTTCGCTGATATGGTCAATACCGCTATAAAAGAAAAGGTGGACATCCTTTTCTGCGGAGCCGGACTGCCGCTTGACCTTCCGAAATACCTGGGCAAAGGAATCAATACAAAACTGGTTCCTATAGTGTCTTCCGCAAAGGCAGCTAAAATCCTATGCATGAAATGGCTGCGTAATTTTAACTATCTTCCGGACGCTTTTGTTGTCGAAGGACCTTTGGCAGGCGGGCATTTAGGTTTTAAAGCTGAACAGATTGAAAATCCTGAATTTACCCTCGAAAAAATTTTACCTGAAGTTGTCGCAGCGGTTAAGCCTTTTGAAGAGAAGAATAACAAAAAAATACCGGTTATCGCAGCCGGCGGTATTTACTCAGGCGAAGACATCAATAAATTTCTCAAGCTTGGCGCGTCCGGTGTGCAGATTGCAACTCGTTTTGTTGCCACTGTAGAATGTGATGCAGACAGCAAGTTTAAAGAAGAATTCATTAAATCCCGGGAAGGAGACATCATCCTCATAAACAGCCCTGTAGGTCTTCCCGGAAGGGCAATAAAAAACAAGTTCCTCGAAGATGTAAATAACGGGATTAAAAAACCGTTCAGCTGTCCCTACCATTGTATTAGCACATGCGATTTCAAGCGAAGTACTTACTGCATAGCCCTTGCGCTGGTGAATGCAAAAAAAGGGAAATTGAATAAAGGTTTTGCATTTGCCGGGAAAAATGCATTCCGTATTAGCAAAATCACCACTGTAAAAGAACTTATAGAATCACTGATAGAAGAATTCAAAGCCGCTTCAAAAGTGCAGTAAATCATCCATTCGGTTTTGTGTTATACTTTTGTCCTGCCAAATATATAAATAGAATTTAAGCACTTGACTTCTGTATAGTGTTTTTGTATTTTAAAAATGGCGATGGGGTTCGCCTCTAACCATCCATAAAGGATTGATGACTCCTACTGAAACTTTAATTTTCGGTAGGGGTTTTTTATTTTTGACCCTGCCGGAGCAACGGATCAGGGGAGGATAAATATAAAATGGAAAACCAGTGGCTTCAGGCAGCGCTATGGATGGGGCTTGCCCTCGGCGCAACACTTCTCTCTCTAAGGATAGCAATATCCATTGCCCTTCTTGAAATTATGGTTGGTGTATTAGGAGGGAGTTTTCTTCCGCTTCACAGAACAGAATGGGTAAACTTCCTTGCAGGGTTTGGCAGTATACTGCTTACATTCCTTGCAGGTGCTGAGGTTGACCCTGTTGTGCTTAAGAAAAGATTCAAAGAAAGCATGACCATAGGAATATTTTCATTTCTCGCACCATTTCTTGGAACAATGGCATATGCCTATTACGTTGCCGGATGGGGGCTTGCCCAGGCTCAGATAGCAGGTATTTCACTTTCAACGACATCTGTTGCAGTGGTATATGCTGTTATGATTGAGACAGGTTACAACCAAACAGAGCTTGGGAAGCTTATACTCGCAGCCTGTTTCATAACCGACCTTGGAACTGTTCTTGCTCTTGGTATCCTCTTTGCAAATTATGATTGGTATATGGTGCTGTTCATTGTTGTTACAGCAATTGTGCTTTTTTTATTACCCAGATTTACACCATGGTTTTTTGAAAAGGCCGGAAGCCGCATAAGCGAACCTGAGACAAAGTTCATCTTTTTTTTACTTTTTGGTCTTGGAGGGCTTTCACTTTTTGCTAAAAGTGAGGCAGTGCTTCCTGCATATCTTGTCGGGATGGTCCTTGCCCCATTTTTCCTTGAAAATAAAACCCTGAGCCACAGGATGCGTGTTACTGCATTCACAATGTTGACACCATTCTACTTCATCAAGGCTGGTTCACTTGTTAAAGTCTCAGCGATATGGAGTTGTGCATATTTGATAGCCATTTTTCTTTTAATTAAAATGGTAACCAAGTTTATAGGAGTATGGCCATCAACAAAGTTCTTTGGATTTGCCAAGAAAGAAGACATGTATACTACTCTGCTCATGTCAACGGGGCTTACATTTGGTACAATCTCAGCGCTTTTTGGACTGACTAATAAGATAATAAACCAGGAGCAGTACACAATCCTTGTTACTGCTGTTATACTTTCAGCAGTGGTGCCAACAATAATAGCCCAGAAGTGGTTCCAACCTGAGCTTAAAAAGGAGAATAAAGATGTTTAAAAAGATATTAATTGCCAATGACGGTTCAACAAGTGCAAAGAATGCACTGAAAGTTGCCATTGACCTTGCAAAAAAATACAATGCAGAACTCCACAGCATATCAGTTGAAGAAGGTCTTCCTCACTATGCTGCCACTATTGGCGAGGTAGAAGAGTTTAAGCATGAGGCAAACAATTATTTTAGAAAGGTCAATGAAGAAGCCATTGAGATGGCAAAGAAAGAAGAAGTTGAGCTTCACGTAAAAGTTTTGCCGGGCCATGAAGTAGAGACAATAGTTAATTATACAAGAGAGGGAAAATTTGACCTTCTGGTAATAGGCTTTATGGGCCATTCAAAGATCTTTGGAAGGGTATGGGGCTCATCTTCATATAATATTACAAAGCTTGCCCCATGTACCGTAATTGTTGTAAAATAATTCAAATATTATTTTATATTAATTATGCTTGAAATAGATATTCCTGGTTTTGGTTTAGTAAGATTAGAACATGCAGTGTTCGACTTTACGGGAACTTTGTCTCTTGATGGAAGGCTTTTATCCGGCGTAAGAGAGCAATTAAATAAAATAGCAGGATTTCTTAAAGTGCATGTATTAACCTCAGATACTTTTGGCATGGCAGAAGCTGAACTTATGGGTATTAACTACGAGGTGCATATTTTCAAAGGTGATAACCATGACATACAAAAAGCGGAATATGTAAAAGCACTTGGCGCTGAAAGTGTTGTTGCAATTGGCAATGGGAATAATGACAGAGGAATGCTTAAGATTGCAAGAATTGGCATTGCAGTATGTCTCAGGGAAGGGTGTTCAACGGATGCTGTTAAATCAGCAGACGTTTTAGTTACCTCAACAGTAGATGCCCTTGATCTTTTGCTAAATCCTAAAAGATGCAAGGCAACACTGAGATTTTAATTTTTTTTACTCTCCGACAGTTATAAAGTATTGGAGAAAAAGTTTTAAAAAAGATAATATTGATTGATGCCGGATAAAAAAATCATAGGACTTGAAAGAAACGTATTTTTCACAGGGCTTGTAAGTTTTTTCATGGACTTCAGCTCTGAGATGATATACCCATTGGTCCCGATATTCCTCAGTTCTGTTCTTGGTGTAAACAAATCTATAATAGGATTGATAGAAGGTATCGCTGAAAGCACAGCAAGTTTATTGAAAGTATTCTCGGGCTGGTTTTCCGACAGGATAGGCAAGAGAAAAATATTTATGATTGCAGGATACGGAATCTCGACACTGAGCAGACCGATAATTGCTTTATCTGCTCTCTGGGGGCATGTGCTAGTATTCCGTTTTATTGACAGGTTTGGTAAAGGTATAAGAGGCGCTCCAAGAGATGCGATAATAGCTGAATCAACCCATCCTAAAGACCTCGGCCGCTCGTTCGGTTTTCACAGGGGAATGGACACGCTTGGCGCTGTTGCAGGCCCGGCAGTCGCATTTTTGTTATTGTCGGTATTTACCGGCAATTATCGCCTTGTCTTCTGGCTTTCAATGATACCTGGAATGATTGCGGTGATGGTGATAGTTTTCTTTATAAAAGAACAAAAGCATAAAAGTACGGAAGTAACTTCACCATTCCCAGCTTCCCAGCTTCTCAGCTTCCCAGCTAAATTTGACTGGCGCTTCAAGGCATTTGTGGCAATCGCAACCCTGTTTGCAATAGGTAATTCAAGTGATGTTTTCCTCATACTTAAGGCAACAGATACAGGAATTAAAGAAACGCAGATACCAATACTCTATCTATCATTTAATTTTATATATGCACTGACCTCCGTGCCTGCTGGAATTTTATCAGACAGAATAGGAAGAAAAAGGATAATACTTGCAGGCTTCATACTCTTTGGTTTTATCTACTGGGGATTTGCAACAGCTTCAGAGCAAAAACATATATGGGGACTTTTTCTTCTTTACGGAGTCTTCATGGGATTGACAGAGGGAATTCAAAAGGCATATCTCGGAACTATAATCCCAGATAAATTCAGGGCTACAGGCTACGGCATTTTCAACACATTTGTTGGTCTTGCAATACTCCCTGCAAGCGTTATCGCCGGACTGCTCTGGGACAAATACGGCTCACATGCAACTTTTTATTACGGCACGATAACGGCATTTCTTTCCGCATTTCTCTTTATCCTTTTCATCATCACTGCAAGAAGAAAAGGGCAGAAATGAGGTGTTTCTGAGCACGATGAGGAAAGGGGTGCTGTAGGAATGTATTAAGATGTTTTCAGAAGTTTCAATTTAGAATGTTTTGCTATGCCTATCTCTTTTTTTACAATTAAATTTATGCTGCTGCTCAAATCAAAAAGATTAAAAGCAACATTGAGATTTTAAGAAGAGAGCAGAGGCAAGACTTCGGCGTGAGCTCAGTCTAACGCTCTGTTCCTACATGTGAGGCTATCGGGTCTTGGGTCTTTTATTTTTTTTTCTGGATTCCTGCTGGAGTTTACCCCGTACTTGATACGGGGCAGGAATGACGGGCAGGGAGCCATGAGTTTATGTAGGGATAGGGCTTGACCCTGTCCGCGGACAGCCAAGGGCTGTCCCTACAAAAATAAAAGTTCTTATATTGGGCTGGATTATTACTGCTTCAAATAATCCCCAGAGAAACCCGGCGGCTAATGAGCCAATAAGATTAACAGCCAGAGTTCCCCACGGGAAAACACCATCAAAGAATTTGTAGGTCAAGCCTGAAACAATATATCTGAATAAAGAGCCGATGGCTCCTCCCACGCCAATAAATAAAAACCTCAACTTTCCCTCCTATGAGACTTCATGATTTTTATTCAAAACTCCTGTCAGCGAAACCCATTACGCTTAACTTATTTATTTCATAAACATTTCCGGATGTCACGATTTTTTTAGCGGTATGTACTGAGTATTTTGGATATGCTAACTCTGACTGGCATTGTCAGCACCGTTCTCAAAAAATAAAAGATTCTTTTGATCTGCAACATGTTTTTGAAGAATTGTTTTTGAAGAATTGAAGAATTCATTTGTGGATTAATTTGTTTAAGTGTAAAAGATTTGCTTTGTTTGGTCGAGATTTTTGGAGGTCTGAGAGACCTCTGCAGGATGGTTCATTTTGAAATAATTTTTTAGCTGATTTAAAAAGCAGAGGCCTTTCATAAAAAATTTTTAAAAGTGATTAAAATATTATGAAAACTGTCAAAAAGGAAATAGTTAATAGTTTTAAGGTCTGCCCTAACTGCGGTTACAGGAATGGTTTCCACTTAATGTTTGAGAAACTTGGTAAAACTAAGAAACCGAGATACAAGATAAAGCTAATCTGTCCAAACTGCAGCCAAGTCTATGATGTTGGATTTAAGGTGGAGTTTTAATCAAAAGAATTCCTCGAAGCTCTGCTTCGGGGTTAAATCATCTCTATTCCTCAGCCGTCATTCCTGCCTGCCTGCCGGCAGGCAGGCGAAAGCAGGAATCCAGGGGAAAAGAATCTGGATTCCGCATCAAGTGCGGAATGACATGAACTGTCCAGGGAGTTGATACCTCGCAGCTTGCTGGAGGGTAGTTCATTTCTAAAGTATGTTAAAAACTAACTTTAGATTTACCTTTGTATCAAAACCTATTTTGCCAAAAGAACTTTTGAGAAAGGTTAGAGAGGTGCTGGATAAAGACAGTGGAAAACCGGCAGCAGATAGTGAACAGTGAAAAGTGAACAGCAGGAGCGTATAGCAATACACCTGTACGTGTGGCAGGTGTCCCGACTGCCCGCTTGAAGTGAGGAGTCATGAGAGGGAATAAATAATCTCCAAACTCTGAATTAATTATTCCAAATTTATTATGTAGCCCTCAAAAAATATCTTGCCAAAAAAATTAATATTATTAGTATAAAAAAATGCTTAATAGTAGTTTTTCCAAATCTGCTTTATTAATCATCATTATCCTTATTGCGGCATTTCTGGTTAGAATATTCGGGATAGGTTTTGGTCTGCCATATCCTCATGATTGGGATGAACCTCAAAAAGTAGATGTAGCATTGAGAATGATGAAGACAGGTGATTTCAATCCACATTTCTTTAACTGGCCTACATTATATATATATTTACAACTAATGGTCTATGTTACTCATTATTTTTATAGTATGGGGAATGGATCTATTACATCTCTTGATGAATATAAAACCGCGGATGACACTGGTTGGCCCTGGACAATGAGCCATCCTTCTTTATACTTATTCGGGAGATTACTTACATGCATTTTAGGGACTATTACAGTCTATCTTATTTATGTAATTGGAAGAACACTATACAATGAAAAATTAGGTTTGGTTGCTGCACTGTTTTTAGCCTTTTCTCCGGGACATGTTGAGCATTCAAGGTTTATTGCTCTTGATGTTCCCGGAGCTTTTTTTATTGCATTAACTGTTTTATATGCATCTTTTATTTTTAAAGACGGGGCCAAAATATCTTATATTTTAGCTGGCCTGTTCGCTGGTTTTTCAATATCTACAAAATATAACAATTTTTTAGTCATTATTCCTTTAATTTTAGCCCACGCTTTAAATACAAAAAAAGAAAAGGTTTTTTCTAAGAATTTCTTTTTGATGCTTTTTTATTTAGTTTTTGGATTCTATTTAGGTTGCCCTTATGCTTTATGGGATTTGCCGAATTTTTTAAAAGGTGCTGGCTGGGAAGTAGCACACTATAAAGTTTTAGGGCATTTTGGCAGTGCTGAAGGAGAGAATAATTGGGTGTTTTATTTATCGAGTTTTTATGACCATTTAACGAGTGGCTTTCTTTTTATTTTTTGCCTACTGGGGCTATTTTTTGGCTTTTTCAGAAACTACAAAAATCATTTATTCCTTATATCATTTCCTGTTTTATATTTTATTTATATGGCAATTCAAAAAACGAGGTTTCTAAGAAGCATGGTGCCAGTTTTACCATTTGTATACATTCTTGCGTCTGTCGGAATGTTCATCATTTTAGACAAGCTCATTTTCAGATTTATCAAATTGCAGAAATATAAAGGTATTGTTGCAGCGGGGTTAGCTCTTATTTTAGTTTCAATGACGGCTATAAAATCCATATCATATGCGAAAGAACTTCATGATTCCAAAGACTCCAGGAGAATTGCAGCTGAGTGGATTAAGAAAAACATTGAAGAAGGCGCAAAGATTGCCATAGCAAGAGAGCTTCGCTTTTATATTAATGATTTAAGAGCAAAAAATTTTAAATTGGTTGAATGCAGTCTTTATTTTAATAAGGAATGGTGTATTAAAAATGATGTCAATTATTTTATCACCTCTGACAAGGGTTGTTTTTTTTGGTGGTCTAATGATCAAGAGACTAAGGATTTATTAAAAAAGATTAATAATGATTTTAAAACAATGCCAATTTTTAAAAGCTTTGGAGAAGGGAATCTGTTTTTAGATGTACGTTCAATTAACCCAAGAGTTATAATAGTTCAGGTGGAGAAAACCATTTCTCCTTTAAAGAGTAAATAATGGATCTGTTTGAAGCAATTAAGGGACGAAGGAGTATCAGGAGATTCAAACCTGATCAGGTACATAAATCTGTAATATCAGAGATTATTGAGGCCGCTTCATGGTCTCCATCTTTTCTTGACCACCAGAACTGGTATTTTGCCGTATTAACAGGGAAGGAAAAGGAGAGGCTTTACACGTTTTTAAAAGAACGCTTTGAGCAAATCCTCCAGGCTATGGAGGAGGAACTATCAGAGAGGGTTAAAACCATAACCTCTCAGTTTTTGGTAGCTTCCGGCAGGGCGCCGGTAGTAATTGCAGTTTTTTCTGAAATTAGTTCTGCTACAAGTCCAAATGCCATTACTTCAGTTGCAGCAGCGATCCAGAACCTCCTCCTTGCAGCCCATTCAAAAGGGCTTGGAGCCTGCTGGACAAGCGGGGTGATATATGTTTCAGAAGATGTTGGAAATTTTTTATCTATTTTAGATAAGGAACTGGTTGCCTTAATTACCCTTGGTTATCCTGATGAGAACCCAAATCCACTGCCAAGAAAAAGGGACAAGATAGAGTGGAGAGGATTTGATGATTGATAGTTTAACGGATAAAAACCGTTTTACAATCCTTGTGGCTGATGACTCTGAGGCTTCACTTGGCAGGATCAGTGGTTTTTTAGGGGAAGAGGGTTATACTGTGAAGCAGGCAAGAGACGGTGAGGAAGCTCTCAGGATGCTAAAAGCTGCATCTCCTGATTTAATAATTCTTGATGACATTATGCCTAATTTAAACGGCTATAAGGCATGCATTAAAATTAAAGAAGACCCTGCGACCCGGCTTTTACCTGTAATCCTGATTACTTCTATGAGAGAACAGGCTGACAGGATGAAAGCTGTGAGTGCCGGAGCAGATGATTACCTTACAAGGCCGATTGATAAGACTGAGCTGAGCGTCAGGGTTCATAATTTATTATCTCTTAAAAGGATGCGCTCTGAGGTGGTCCTTTCCCAGAGGCTTATATCTCTTGGTATGCTTGCCGGCGGGGTTGCCCATGAGATCAATAATCCTCTCACAGGAGTTGTTACAAACCTTGAAATGCTGCGGAGTAGGAAGGGAAAATTCAGTGAAGATGAAATTCTGCAAATATGCAGGAAAAATAAGATCAAGGGTAAGGCGCTGAAGGAGATCAGGGATTATTTTAAAGCTTTAACCGGGAAAGAGGAAAAGAAGAGGAGGATGATAGAGTTAGCTATAAAAGGGGGCCGCAGATGCAGCAGGATAGTAGGGGAATTGTTATCTTATTCTTCTGCACAGCGCAAATGGATACCGTCAAAGGTCAGGCTTAAGGAGATTGTCGAGAGATCTCTCAGCCTAGTAAAAGGGCAGTTTAGGGGACTTAATGTAAAAATAGATTTCAAGTTATCCCATGAACAGGTTGAAGCAATGGGAAACAAGTGGGAGCTGCAGCAGGTCTTTATGAGCCTGCTCGCAAACGCCTTCAAAGCTTTAGAGAAATCCGAAGAAAAAAATTTATCTATCTCTATTTCTACAGAGAGGAACTTTGCAGTGGTAAGAATAAAAGACTCAGGAGAGGGGATACCCAAAGAGAATTTAGAATCAATTTTTGATTTTTTTTATACTACAAGAGATGAGGGGGAAGGGTTTGGTCTTGGCCTTACTGCTGTATATGAGATAATATTAAAGCATGACGGTGCTGTGGATGTTAAAAGCGAACCTGGCAGGGGTACTGAGTTCAGTGTAAAAATCCCGCTGGCATGACTTTGAGAATGCTTACGGTCTTAAATCAAAGTTTATAAATCAAAATGACATTTAAAAATTAATAATTTTTTTATCTTCCACTTGTTAATTTTTAGAAGCCAAAATATTTCTAACCTTTATAGATCCATTGTGTAAAATTATTCTAATGTTAAATATAACATTAAATCGAATTTAATTTCA
>MGDB01000156.1:5119-16545 GCA_001790645.1 Candidatus Schekmanbacteria bacterium GWA2_38_11 | reverse complement strand
AGTGTACTTATGTAATTGTCAAGGCTATTCAAAATATGAAAAGTGAAAGTGATAATTTTCAAAAACGTCCCAAATTTCTCCGTTCAACTCTCCCCTAAAAACTCTGCCCATTACTTCCACTCTCTTTTGTTCTTTCATTGTCAAAGTTATGTTTTCCATAACCTGACATTTTAACGTTGCAGTTAAACCCTGTCATTTTTACTTTGCTAACACAAATCTTCTTTCCTTCTTTGACATTCAGAATAAAAGATGTTATTTGTATTTTTTTAATATCCTGGGATTAAAGTAAAAACCAAATCATGCCTCGCAGAGGGAAAAGAGAGGTTAAGTAATGAAAAAAATAGCTGTCGTGACTTTAATTGTCGCAATTCTTGGCACAGGTCTGTTTGTTTTATTAAAAGAGAAAAAGAGCGGGATCAAATTCCGGACAGAGAAGGTAGTAAAGGGAGAAATTGAGGCAACAGTAACTGCCACAGGGACTGTAAATCCAGTAACCACAGTTCTTGTGGGCACCCAGGTCTCAGGGACTATTAAGCATTTATATGCTGATTTTAATTCCTCTGTTAAAAAGGGCGAGCTAATAGCTCTGATAGACCCTGACAGATTTGAGGCAGACGTCGAGCAATCAAGGGCTAATTTAATTTCTGCCAAAGCAAATGTGGAAAAGTCAGAGGCACTGCTTACTGATGCAAAGGTAACGATGGAAAGAAAAAAAGAACTCTTTGAAAAGGGGTTTGGTTCAAAAAGCGATTTTGATACTGCGGAAGCAAACTATAATTCTGCCCGGGCCCAATTAGGCGCAGACAAAGCCCGTGTTGCACAGGCAGCAGCTAATCTTAGATCCTCTGAAACCAATTTGATGTACACAAAAATCCTTTCTCCTGTTGACGGGATTGTTATATCGCGCAATGTTGATGTAGGGCAAACAGTGGCTGCAACATTTCAGACCCCAACGCTTTTCACCATTGCCGAGGACCTGACAAAGATGCAAATCGACAGCAGTGTGGATGAGGCAGATATAGGAAAGATCCAGGCAGACCAGCCTGTAAAATTTACAGTTGACGCTTATCCGGATATTACATTTGAAGGAAAAGTAACACAGATCAGAAATGCTCCTGTAATTGTCCAGAATGTTGTCACCTATGATGTGGTGGTTAAGGTAGATAACTCTGAGCTTAAGCTCAAACCCGGAATGACAGCAAATATATCCATTATTGTAGCAAATAAAAAAGATGTCTTAAAGATTCCAAACGTTGCTCTGAGGTTTAGGCTTCCTGAGAATGGAATGGGAAAACAGGAACAAAAAGGGTATGGTGTCTGGATACTTGATAAGGAGAAACCAATGCGCATAACGGTTTCTACCGGAATAAGTGACGGGAATTATACAGAGCTTCTTTCAGGTGAAATAAAAGAAGGCCGGGAACTTATAGTTGAGTCTTTAATGATAAAACCTAAAGATATGGGTTCATCTCCTATACCAAGGATGAGGTAAAACGCTATTTAACTTATAACTTATGACTCATAACCTATAACTTTAATTGCAAGGTGCAAAGCGCAAAACCTAAAACTAAAAACTTTTTAAAATATTTTGGATTGCCATTTTGCATTTTGATATTTGATTTCAATAATCCTCTCATCCCCCCTTTATCAAATGGGGGTGAGAGGGGATTAAAGCTTAAAATTTAAAACGCAAAACGTAAAATTGTTGTAGCGATTATGGAACTGATTGAGTTAAAGGAAATAAACAAGGTATACAAGATTGGTGATATCGGGGTCCACGCCCTGAACAACGTATCCCTGATAATAAAGAAGGGCGAATTTGTTGCAATAATTGGTCCTTCGGGGTCAGGGAAATCGACATTTATGAACGTAATCGGGTGCCTTGATCAACCGACAACAGGCAGGTATCTGCTTGAAGGTACTGATATAGGTAGCCTCAGCAGGGATAAGCTTGCAGAAATAAGAAATAAAAAAATAGGTTTTGTGTTTCAGGGTTTTAACCTTCTTTCAAGGGCAACATCCCTTGAGAATGTAGAACTGCCAATGCTCTATAACGGCTTTTCTGCAAAGGAGAGGAGGCAGCGGGCATTGCCTGCTCTTGAGGCTGTGGGTTTAAAGGGAAGAGAGAAACACCACCCTAACCAGCTCTCAGGCGGCGAGCAGCAGCGGGTTGCTATAGCAAGGGCTTTAGTGAATAATTCATCCATAATCCTTGCTGATGAACCAACAGGAAACCTCGACACAAAGACAAGCAAAGAGATAATGGAGCTTTTTGTAAAACTTAATACGGAATCAAACATCACAATAATCCTTGTGACTCATGAGCTTGACATTGCCGCCTATAGCAGGCGAATAATAAAATTCTCGGATGGCTTTGTGGTGAGTGATGAGGTGAAAAAGAGCATGGAGCATGGGGCAAGATAACTTAAAGCTTAAAGCTAAAAACTTAAAATTCAAAAGTTTTAATTTTTTAAACTGTGGTTTTTAGCTTCGCACTTTTAGTTTTTAATTTCTTACGCTTGACCCCTTGGATCCTTGAATCCTCGAACCCTATTTAGCAAGAACCAAAATTATGATTAACGTTCCTTCTACAGTAAAGATAGCCTTCAGGGCATTAAGGGTCAACAAAATGCGCTCAGCCCTCACAATGCTTGGTATAATCATAGGCGTTGCGGCTGTAGTTACCATGCTTGCGATTGGGAGCGGAGCAAGTAAAATGATAGAAGAACAGATCTCAAGCATAGGTAGCAACCTCCTTATGATTGTGCCGGGAAGTACCTCTGCAGGAGGCATGAGGATGGGATCCGGCTCCCAGCCGACTCTGACAATATGGGATGCAGAGGCAATCCTTAAGGAATGTCCGTCAGTTTTAGATGTTGCACCCGTTATAAGCGGCACATGCCAGATTGTTTATGGCAACCAGAACTGGTCAACCGGTGTATTTGGAACAACACCGAATATGCTGAATGTAAGAGACTGGCCACTTGCCTCCGGCAGACCATTCAGAGACCAGGATGTGAGGAGCAGTACAAAAGTCTGCCTTTTAGGCAAGACTGTTATAGATAACCTTTTTGGGAGCATAGACCCTGTTGGAAAGATTGTAAGAATTAAAAAAGTGCCCTTCACTGTCATAGGAGTTCTTGAACCTAAAGGGCAGTCACTGATGGGTCAGGATAATGATGACATTGTATATGTACCGGTATCAACAGCGCAGAAAAAACTTTTTGGCACCCTTTTCCCCGGCATGATAAGGCTTATCATGGTAAAGGCAAAAAGTTTGGATGCCCTTGCCAAGGCTGAAGTAGAAGTAACTGATCTTCTCAGGCAGAGGCACCACATCGTGCATAAACAGGAAGATGACTTCAGCGTAAGAAACCTTACACAGATGTTTCAGATTGCTGAGAATTCAATGAAAATCTTTAGCTTACTTCTTGGTTCAATAGCCTCGGTTTCTCTTCTTGTTGGCGGGATCGGGATTATGAACATCATGCTTGTCTCTGTTACAGAAAGGACAAGGGAGATAGGAATCAGGATGGCTGTTGGCGCAAAGACCTGGGATATAAGACTTCAGTTCCTCATCGAGGCACTGATACTTTCTCTCATTGGTGGCTCAGTTGGTATCGCTATCGGCGTATCAGGTGCAACGGTTCTGTCCGCAATGGCAGGATGGCCGACAATAGTCTCACCGCTTTCCATTATTCTTGCCTTCGGCTTTTCAGGAATGGTCGGGATATTCTTCGGGTTTTACCCCGCCTATAAAGCCTCACTCCTTAATCCAATAGAGGCATTGAGGTACGAGTAAAGAAAGCTTAATTTTTACTTTGAAAACTTTTCTATAAAAAATTAACCACGAAAATCTACTGATACGTTGTAACTAAATAAAATTTCTTAAAATCAATAAATTAACAAATAAATAAAACCTGGCATAACATTTGCCTTGAAATATTTTTTTCTTGTTATATTTTATCAAAACGTCCCGAAACCCCCGAGGTTTTAAACTCGGGGATGAATGGCCGCCCGTAGCGAAGTGGAGGCATTCCGGCGAAGCCGGTCAGCTCCACTTAGAAACCACGGGCTTTAGCCCGTGGAGACTCATTAGTACACCTCTTTGAATGGAATAATATTTTGATTCAGCGTTAGGGTTTATCTCTGTCTATAAATAGCCCCAAAGCTGTTTCCTGCATTATGTAAAAGAAAGCATCAACGGTTGTTCCTGCAATTTGCAGATTAAAAGTCACCTACCCTGCGGCAGAGACCGAATGGTATGAAGATGAAGAGGTAAGTTATTTATTTTACCCCTCACCTTAATCCTTGCCGGCAGGCAAGTGGAGAGGAAACACAAGGTTACCCTGTGGCAGAGACCACAGGGAATTACAAGTTAAAGGGAGTAAAGTCATGATTAAATATAAAAGGGCTGGAATCGCAGTAATATTTTTTGCTGTTTTTTCCCTCCTATTTTCTGCACCTCTCTTTGCCAGGTACGGGGATATCTCAAAACGATTACCGTCGATCTCAAGATACACAGAAACAAGTAACTCAGCAATTGCCGTGGATGTAAATAATGATGGCTATATTGATATATTTATAGCCAACAAAGGCCTGAACAGACTTTTAATAAATAACTCTCTCAAGGAACTAAAGGATAATACAAACCTGCTCCCCAAAATAGAAGATGACAGCTACGGCCTTGCTGCCGGCGATGTCAATGGTGACGGATATAAAGATATATTTGTTGCCAATAAAGGAGAGAACAGACTCCTTATAAATAATCAGGGCAAGGGCTTTATTGACGGAACATCTGCATGGCTTCCTCCCCACTCCGGATTTACAACCAGTGGTTCTTTCGGAGATATTGATGGTGATGGATATCTGGACCTTGTGTTTTCAGATTCGACATCTGCGGATTCTGTCAGGGTTTTAATAAACGATAGCAATAAAAAATTCATTGATAAAACCGTTGAATGGCTTCCAGCATATAATGCAGCCTTTCCTCAAAAAGTCTTTTTATGCGATTTCAACAATGACGAAAGGCCTGATCTCCTTGTCATAAATTCATTGTATCAGCAGAACAGGCTCTTTATAAATGACGGCACCAAGTTTAATGATGAGACTCCCTCAAGACTTCCTGCAAGAGAGGGTTGCAGCAACTCGGCTGCGCTTGGTGATGTTGACGGTGACGGTGATATTGATATTCTCATACTCAATGAAGGATTTGAAAAGGATAAAAACGGACAATTGACTTCAGAAGTCCAGCGTAACCGCCTTCTCATAAATGACGGCAGCGGATTCTTCACTGATGAAACATCTGCAAGATTGCCTAAAGACAGCGATTTTAGCTTTGATGCTGTCTTTGCAGACCTTGATGGTGATTCACACCCGGAAATTGTTGTGGCAAACGGATTGAGGGTAATAATTGATGAGATTAAAAAACAATTCCCGAATAACTATTCGCAGGTGCTGGCGCGGTTTGGGCTCACCGCTAACAGCGGTGATGTAGTCGGTCAGAAAAACAGTGTCTATATTAATGACGGAAATGGATATTTCAAGCCTGCTCCCTCTGACTTCCTCGAGAAAGACCGGAATGACTTCAGCCGCTGTGTGATTGCAGGAGATTTTTATAAGACTAAAGGGAATGAATTTTTTGTAGTCAATTCCTGGGGACAGAAAAACCGCCTTTACGCTTATTTCCCCGGACCTTCAGTTGCTACAAAACCAAAAATCAAAAAACAAAAGCACAAAAATAAATCTGCTTCAAATAAAACCTCTTCTGCTATGTCTGATACAACATTATCACAGGCAGTTACAGGAGCGAGAATACAAAGAAGTAATGAAGTATCTCGGGCCGCAGGCGGTATGTATTCAAAAACTGGTCCCTTTGAATTTGATATAACACCAAAAGGTGTTAAGGTGGACAGAGACGTAGAATCTGAAATCAACGCAAGTGACTTCGCAGACGTAATTATCCAGCTTAAGGAACCAACTGGTATTGCAATCTCTTCCCTGAATGAACCGGAACATGAAAGGAAGACTGAAGAATGGAAGAAAAAAGTAAAAGGCATTCAAAAAGATTTATTGCTGCAACTTAATAACATCCATAAAGATAAATTTGAATTCTTAACAGGAAACCCTGATAAACAGCCGCCTGATTTCAAGAAAAATATTGCGGACTATGATTTCATTGTTAAGTATATTTATGACCTGACTCCTCACCTCGCGGGTAAGCTGACCAGATCAGGTTTTAATAAATTAAAAAATGACCCAAATGTTAAAATGATAGAAAAGGACCGCAAGGTCTATGCAAGCCTTGACTACAGTGTTCCCCTGATAAATGGAGATGATGTTCAGGCCCTTTATGTAAACGGCATAGAACTTGATGGAAACGGTGAAACCATCTGTGTCATAGATACTGGTGTTGATTATTCGCACCCTTCGTTAGGTAACTGCAGCCTTGCTAATCTGCCAGACCCCTCTGGAGAACCTTATAGCTTAAGCACACCTCATCCTTATTCAAATAATTATGACAACACATGGACCATAACAAGACCTGGATGGAGCAGTATTGCCGTCCACTTCAGCAGGCTTGAAACAGAAAAAGGCTGGGATTATGTCTACATTCTGGACGCAAATGACACTCAACTGAAACTCTTTAGCGGTCATTATACACCAAGGTGGAGTGTTTCCGTTCCCGGAGATACAATAAAAATAAGGCTAAAAACTGATGCGAGCATAACCGACTACGGTTTTGATATAGACAAAATTACCGACTCGTCCATCTATGATACCCCTCTATGGAACTGCCCTAAAGTAATTGACGGAATGGATTTCGTAAATAGTGATGATGACCCTATGGACGACAACGGCCACGGTACTCATGTTGCCGGCATCGCTGCTTCAATGGATTTGACCTACAGAGGAATTGCTCCCGGAGCCAGAATAGTTGCTATGAAGGCTCTGGATGCTAATGGAAGCGGATATTTCAGTGATATTAATGCTTCTATTCAGCAATGTATTTCCTGGAAAGACAAATACAATATTTCAGTCATAACCATGAGTTTAGGTGACGGAGGAGAATACAACAATCCTGCAACACAGTGTGACCCTTATACACCTGCAAACCAAATAAAAATAGCAAGAGATAATTATGGAATCATTACTACAGTAGCTTCAGGAAATGATCACTATTTGAATGGAATAAATCGCCCTGCATGCGCTTCCAGCGCAACATCTGTCGGCTCTGTTTACAGCAAGAATTGGGGAGGTGTAGGATGGAGTGTATGCAGCGATACTGCGACATGGGCTGATAAAATATCATGCTTCACAAACAGAGACGAAATTCTTGATTTATTGGCTCCTGGAGCTTTAATAACATCATCTGTTTTGAATGATGGATTTGGCCAGAAAGGAGGCACTTCAATGGCAACACCTCATGTTGCAGGAGTTACAGCATTAATGCAGCAGTATTCTAAAAAGAGAAACGGGGCGGCTTTAACTCCTGACCAGATTGAAAGTACCATGAAAGCAACAGGAAATCCGGTAACTGATAATGCAGGAAATGTTACCCCGAAAGCAACAACAGGCTTAACATTCCCAAGGATTGATGCCTACGCAGCACTTAATGCAATAGCTCCTATATCTACAATTCCTGCACTTATATGCGGGAGTGAGATTTTAATTGATGACAGCAAAGTTGGAAGAAGCGGCACAGCAGCATGGGACTCCCTGACACATACATTATCAGGGAATGTAACTATTACAAACCTTGACAGTGTAACCTTTTTTTCTACAAAAGCTGTAATTTACTGGTTAAGCGACAGCAATGTCAGTGTCATAGATCCCAATGGGACTTACCCGTCACTAACAGTTAATGAAAACACTTACACCAATAAGCCCCATTATCTATATGGAAATTTAAATTTATCCTCTAATCCAAATAACAGCATCACTAAGAGCTGGAAGTTTTACGATCCTTTTTCATTACCTTTTGGTTTTGCAGCCGGAACAGTTGCAAAGTATTGCAATTAATGTGAAATATGTAAGGACAGAGAATGGACAGCTATAAATGTTGCCCCATATATATGTTTTTCGCTTTTTAAATTAACTTTTTTTTGGCACCTGCTTGCAGAGGCCTCCAATAGCGGCATTTTTAGATAAGAAAATCTTCTAAAGGGTTAAAGAAAGAGTCCCTTTCCTATTAAAAGGAAAAGGACCCCTGAGATTTTTTCAAAATCTCTCTTAATGCACCCATGGAGAGGCTTTTTTTGTCCAGTAGCTCTCTGGAAATCTATTATGAAGTTTCTCATAGGTCTCTCTGAGGCTTGAGATATCTTCGCTCTCCTTGTATTGGCATATCCCTAAATAATAAGTTGCCTGTGGTGTAAACCCTGATTCCGGGTATTTGCTGACTGCTTCGTTCAGGCAAGAAATCGCTTTTCCATATTTCTGTTTTCTAAAATAGGAAAGCCCCTCTGCCAGAAGCAGCTGAGGAATAAATTCTTCTGCAGGCAAAAACCCTTCCCATCTGTCAAGCTCCTTACCTTCATCATCCACAATCATAAATGAAGGGGTCCATTCTACGCCATATTCGCATGCAAGGTCTTTTTCTTTTGTAGTTAAAAAACTCATGGGGATGAACCTCTCATTTATCATTCTTACTGCATTGTCATCCTGGAAGGTCTCGTTTATGGTCTTATTGCATCCTCCGCATTCAGGATGATGGAAGAAAAGGAATAGCAATTTGTGTTCTGATTTTGCTTCCTTCTTTGCTTTTTTAAAATCCTCGTGGAATTTAATTTTCGTTTCCATAACTTAAACCTCCTTTCCGAGAGAAAGGTTAGTCATTTCTTTTCCCATCAAAGAAGGTCTATGCGTTTCTTTGATATTTACTGAATAGTAAATAATTTTTAATAAAACAAGGCAAAAAATAAAATTATCAAAATATATGCTTATGCAACACTCTGCTAAAAAGGCGGGTAAGGGCGACTTTAGTCGCCCTTAAGCTTTCGACCAGGTCTTTCTACTTTTGGACAGGCTCAGGGTACACAGGTTGACTCATGGAAAGCATGGCGAAACTTCGGCATCAGCTCAGTCGAACTCTTATCGAACCACATGAATCTTTTATCGGGAGGCTAAAGCCTCCCATACCCGCATTTTTTCGTTAATCACAGCAAAGGACATGCTCCCTGTAAATGAAAAAATAGCCGGAGAAAAGATTCAGTCTTTACGAAGATGTCTTTTCTGAAAACCTTTTCCAGAGGAAATAGACCGGGATACCGAGAAGTACAATTACAACACCAGGCCAGGTATACTTTGGTTTAAATATCAGAAGGTCTATTGAAATGGCTGCAGCAAGAAGGATATAAAGAGCAGGTAAAACCGGATAACCCAGGGCTTTGTAGGGGCGTTCAGCATCAGGTCTCTTTTTTCTCAGGACATAAATCCCGCCAATAGTAAGTATATAAAAAACGAGGACTGCAAAAATTATATAATCGAGCAAATCACTATAAGTTCCCGATATGCAGAGCAGGCTTGCCCAAATTCCCTGAAACAAAAGAGCCACCCCGGGGACTGACTTTCTGTTCAATGTCCCTGTCTTTTTAAAGAACAGACCGTCACGTCCCATTGCATAATACACCCGGGCACCGGCAAGGATCAGACCGTTATTACATCCAAATGTTGAAATCATTATAAGGGCTGCCATGATGTACTCGGCAGGCGCGCCGAAAATCACTGATGCTGCTGCTGTTGCAACACGGTCAGAGGCTGCAAACTGCATACCTCTGCCGATGACATCCGGCATATCCGGCCGGCCTGTAACGGGAAGAACAAAAATATAGACAACATTTGTAAATACATAAAGCAGTGTAACCACCCCTGTTCCAAGGGCAAGGCTTAAGGGAACATTCCGCTTTGGGTTTATTACCTCTCCTGCAGTAAAGGTAATGTTGTTCCATGCATCAGATGCAAAAAGGGACCCTACCATTGCCACACCCAAGGCGGCAAGAATCATCAACCCCGATAAAGGCTCCGCTGACGTGATTTTCCCATCAGCTACATGGGTCCAGCTCGCATTCCACAATTTTGAAAAGTTCATTGTGTAAGCAGCTGATTCTCTCCCCACAAATACTCCAATTAGAATGATGCCAAGAAGCGCTGCCATCTTTGTGATTGTAAAGATGTCCTGCACGATCTTTCCCTCCCGTAAACCGCGCAAGTTGACAAAAGTCAATATGATAATACTTGCGATAGCAAGGGTCTGTGCAGCCGAGATATGCAGACCTGAGACCGAAAATAAGATATTTCGTTCGCTAAATACCGGGAAAAAAACTGCTGTAAATTTTGCAAAAGCAACAGCTACAGCGGCAATAGTTCCTGTCTGGATCACCAGAAATAATGTCCACCCATAGAGGAAACCAATAAGGGGATTGTATGCTTCACGAAGATACACATACTGCCCACCTGCATGAGGCATCATGCTGGCAAGTTCACCATAGCTTAATGCAGCAACTAATGTTATAATTCCTGCAATGATCCAGACTAAAAGAAGATACCCCGGCGAACCAACTGTCCGGGCAATATCAGCACTTACAATGAAAATCCCCGATCCAATCATTGAACCAATGACAATCATTGTCGAGGACAGCAGACCCAATCCCCGCTTGAATTCTCTGGCTTCGGGTTTAGTGGTTTGAGTTACTTCAGTACCTGCCATGGACACAATAATTTAATAGGTCAAGAGATTTATTAATAACTCTTTCTTCCTGAAAGGCTTTTTACTTTTAATCTGAATGTCATGGATTTATCAGGGGATTTGGAGAATTTTTCGACCTGGGCTTCTAAAACCTCCTGGGGCATGTTATATTTTTGCGAAGCAAGTTTAAGCCCACCCAATATCCCTTCCCTGTCTTTGATTTGCTCTATCTTCCCCTCTGCAATAACCGAGCCCCATCCTTCATCGTCTGATTTAAAGACAGAAAATGCAGCATTGGGGTTAATCTTCATGCATTCAAACTTTCTTCCTTTTGGCAGCAAACCAAGCCAGATATCATTACCGTCAAAACAGTACCAGCATACAACGCCATAAGGTTTGTCTCCATCAACAAGCATGAGCGTTCCTTCTTTTAACTCATTAAGAAGACTTTCTATCTCGCTCCTTTTCATTTCATTTGCCATCAGAATCCTCCATCTCTTTATTTAAATCAAAATGCAAAATGACAATGCAAAGTAAGAATTAAGGATTAAGTAGTAAGGATTAAGAAAGAGCATTATGCTTAATTGCAAAAATTTTTAAATTTTAAACTGTAATTTTGATATTTGATCTTTGAATTAAATTGTACTGCCAGTCTTAATCCTAAGATACCAGCCTCTGTCCTGCCTGGTATGCTGTCTCAAGGCCCTTCTTATCCTTTGCAATCTCACCCTTTTTCTGA
>MGDB01000156.1:353-5069 GCA_001790645.1 Candidatus Schekmanbacteria bacterium GWA2_38_11 | reverse complement strand
AAGGTCGCAGTAGTTTTCAACTGCCTTTTCAAAGAAAAAAGAAGGTGAGCCCCATGTGGCAACAAGGGCTCCTCTTTTTTTCTCCTCTTCCTTCCACTCCCACGGGAACCTTCCAATCCCCACCCCGTAAAAGCGGTCAAAGAAATTGGAAAGAGCTGCATTCTCCCTACCTGTATATATTGGAAACCCTATTACATAAATATCAGCATCAAGAAATTTTTGATACAGGCCTGCTGTCAGATCATCCTTTATTACGCAAAAGTCAGGAAGCTTCTTCTCCTGCTTGCATGCCTCGCACCCTGTGCAGAATTGTATATTCATCCTGCCAATAGAAACCTTTTCTACATCAGCACCCTTATCCTTTGCCCCTCTTAAAATCTCGCTTAAGAGAATGTCTGTATTCCCCTTTTCTCTTGGACTTGATAAAATTCCGAGGACCTTTACCTCTTCAATCTTCTTTTTCAACTTCTCTACCGGTTTTGAAACACTCCAGTTTCCGGTATTTGGAAGAGTAACATTTGCCTGGGGACCTTTGTTTCTAAAGTCTCCGCTAATCATCCCTTTATCAGCAAGGGTCCCGAATATGCGAAACTTGTGATTGGCAAAGGGCCATGTGTTGAAGGATTCCATTATAATCTCTTTAGAAATCTTTTCTTCACCCTTTGATAATGCCACAAGATTGCAGATTTCTCTGATCCGTCCGTCCCATAAGTTTCTTATTATCTGGGGCCAGGATTCTAAAACCTTTGCAATAAGCTCCTCAGCGTCCGGTGTGAAAGGAACAGTTTTTTTCAAATCCATGTTATACCACCTTTAGTTCTTTAAGTTTTTTTATTTTTTCCTCCGAATATTTTAAAATTTCTGACAGGATTTCTTTATTGTGCTCTCCAAGCACAGGAGGCGGAGCAAAAGTCTCTTTGGGAGTATCATATATTTTTATTGGATTCCCCAATAGCTTTACCTTACCGCAAACCGGATGATCCACGGTAATTATCATCTCCCTTGACTCAACCTGAGGTTCCGAAAGGGCCTCGGCAATGGTATTGACAGGAGCACCTGGAATACCTATCTCGTAAAATTTCTTTACAAGCTCCCTGCCGCTTTTTCTCATAAAGGCAGCTTCTAAAATCGGTTCAAGTTCTTTCCTGTTCTCTGCTCTCTTGCGGTTAATTTCAAACCGCGGGTCTTTTGATATTTCCGGAATTTCAAGTATATCGCAGAGCTTTAACCAGAAACCCTCGCCAAGAATGGCCACTACAACCTGTATATCCCTGGTCTTATACATCCTGTAAGGGACAATATTCGGATGGCCTGTCCCTTCAGGATTTTTTTCCTTGTTCCCCTCTAAAAGAAACGGGGCGGAGTGGTATGTCAAAAGGGAAAGCTGTGTATCAAAAAGACCTATGTCAATCTTTCTTCCCTTCCCCTCTCTTTCTCTTGCAAAAAGGGCTCCGAGTATTCCGACTGCTCCAAAAAAGGAACCCCCTAAATCACCCATTGGAACACCCATTTTAACTATTGGCCCATCCGGTTCCCCGGTCAGGCTTATCTCGCCGCTTATTGCCTGCATGGTAAGGTCATAGCCCGGTATATCCCTGTAAGGGCCATTTTCCCCAAAGGCTGTTATTGCACAGTAAATTATCTTTGGATTTATTTCTTTGAGCTTCTCATACCCAATCCCAAGCTTATCAGCAACGCCGTAGCGGAAATTCTCAAGGACAATATCTGATACCTTCACAAGGTCATAGAAGATTCCCTTTCCTTCGGGTTTTTTAAGGTCAACTACCAGACTCTTTTTATTCCTGTTAAGGCTCATGAAGTACCCGCTTTCACCCTTGCAGAATGGAGGACCTAAAGACCTCGAAGGGTCTCCACCGCCTGGGGTCTCAACCTTTATAACCTCAGCCCCCAGATCCCCGAGCATCATTGAACAGAAGGGCCCGGCTATTACCCTTGTCAGATCAAGAACTCTTATCCCTTTAAGTATTGAACTCATTTTTCTCTCTCTTTAATACCGTTTATTACAAAGTCAAAAAAAACCTCGGCTATTTGATCTGTTGATAACCTCCCGTCCTTTTTATACCATTTATACATCCAGTGGCACATCCCTGAAATGGCCTTTGCAGTCATTTTAATATCCACACCCTTTCTGAATGTGCCTTTTTCGATACCTTCTTTTAATATTTTAATCCACAGCGTTTCATCCTCTTTCTGCCCCTTTTTTAGAAATGACCGTTCTTTTTCCGGTAGTTCATCAAACCTCTCATGTAGAAATACAAATATATCGGGATAGTATTCATCAAAGGCTTTTAGCCTTGTTTTTATAGCAGCCCTCAATTTTTCTTCAGGTGAAGTCTCCTGGCTGACAATCCCTTTAAGCTCGTCTGTTATTGCCTTAAGAGGGGTAATCCCTATCTTAAACAGGAGCTCCTGCTTGCTCTTTATATAATAATATATGCTCCCTTTAAGAAGCCCAACTTCTTCAGCAACATCCTGGATTGTTGCTCTCTGGTAGCCTTTTTCCCTGAAAATCTTTGCTGCTGCTGAAAGTATTTCCTGTTCCCTGTGGTTCATTTTTAGCCTGTTCAATAAATAGAAGGATTAAAAAGCAATTTAGCAGTTTAAACCGCTTGAACTCGAACCCTCATGCTCTTAATTCCCTATCCAAAAGCTTATCAAATGTTTGGTTTTATATGTCATTTTATTAAGTTGTCAAGGAGAATTCTATCAGACTTTTATGGGAAGTATGACAAACGGAATCCCTTCGTGATAAAATTTTCTCTGTATGGCAAAGACAATATAGTTGTGAAGGAATCTTGAGAGAAATGAATCCTGGGGGAAAACAAGCTGCCCGCCAAAGAAGACAGACTGGGAAAAACGCTCTAAAATTTCCGGGGCAATTTTTGTTACCTCCTCAATGACATCGTTACCAATAGAAGAAAAGCCTTCAGCGTAATAGCCATGCCGCTTCATGTAATCCACATAGCGGTCAACCTCCTTTTTTACCTCTACCTGGAGATGCTCTATCTCCATGGCCCCTTTAAAGTTTCCTGTATCAACAACACCAATTTGAACAAAAACAAAGTTTTTGTAAATCTCTCCAAATAGCCGCATAACGCCAAAAAGTGTATGAAGCCCAAGCCCTCCAAAACCGTTAACAAGAATGACCGCAGTCTTGGACTGGGGACTGTACTCGGCCTTTGGCCTCTGTTCCGCTCTTGAAGGGAGAACTTCTTCAGAAACTGAAGCTTCTGCCGCCTGGACAAGGGTGTCAAGCCTGCGCAATAGAAAGCCGGTATAATTATAATGACGCCTGACAATTACAGCTACTCCAATCAATGTGCCTGTGATAAGCAGTGTTATCCACCCTCCTTCATGGAACTTTATTACTGTCACTGAGACAAGGATAAACGTAGTGAGGACAAGCCCCACGCCGTTTACAAAAAGTTTCCTCCACCATTCCCTTACAACCTTCCGGGAAGACCACCAGTGCCTGACCATTCCGAGCTGGGAGAGAAGGAAAGTCATAAAGACGTTAATACTGTAAAGTACTACCAGGAAATGAACTGAGCCCTGTGTAAGAAGCATCACTACCGCTGCAGCAATTCCCATTATCATGACCCCGTTGTGAGCGACAAAGCGGTCACTTAAGGCTGTAAACCTTGTGGGGAACCAGCGGTCTAAAGCCATATTTGATAAAACCCTCGGGCCGTCAAGGAAACCTGCCTGGGCAGCTATGAAAAGAATTGCCGCTTCAGAGAAAAGCGTTAAAAGGACAAAGACATATGCTGAATTCCCATCCCAGCCTGATGCAATGCGCTCAAAAAGTACCGCGTTCAGCGTCTTGCCGGGCACATGCTGTACTCTGTAAAGGACATAACAAAACATTAACCCCAGCACAGTAAAGGCAAGGGAAACTGCCATATAGGTCATTGTCCGCTTTGCAGTCTGCACCTTAGGCTCCCGGAGTATGGGGATACCGTTACTCACAGCCTCAATCCCTGTATATGTTCCTGCGCCCACGCTATAGGCACGCAGCAGAAGGAAAAACATCCCCGCAAGCCCGAGCTCAGCCTGCGACCTTTGTACATCGCTTGCCACTGCCCTTGTGACTTCCGGAAAATCCATGAGATGGGTAATAAGGCCGTAAAGAATCCCAAAGGCGTGGGTGAGGACAAAAAGTAAAAAGATAGGAACAAGGGGGATAACAGATTCTTTTATTCCTCTGAGATTAAGTATCAAAAGGACAATAACCCCTGTAATGGCAAGCGCAACTTTATATGAACCCCACTGGGGAGGGAAAAAACTGAAGATTGCATCTGCACCGCTTGCAACAGAAATAGTAATAGTAAGTACATAGTCGATGAGCAACGCGCAGCCTGAGAACATTCCTATACTGGGGGAGAGAAGTTTGCTTGCAACAAGGTATCCTCCTCCTCCTGAAGGAAAAAGCTCAATAATCTGGGAGTAGCTTGCACTTATCACAAAGATGGTAAGCACTGATCCCAGGGCCACAAAGATCCCGAGGTAAGTATGGCCGTGCAATGCCCGGAAAGCCTCTTCAGGGCCGTAGGCAGAAGAAGAAAGGCCGTCTGCGCCAATGCCAACCCAGGCAAAAAAAGCAATAAGCGACAGCTTGTGGAATATGGACTTATCAAGAGGACTTCTGGCACTCCCTATTATTAAAGTCTTTAACCGTTTAGTAAAAGACGGTTT
>MGDB01000156.1:0-258 GCA_001790645.1 Candidatus Schekmanbacteria bacterium GWA2_38_11 | reverse complement strand
TTTCACTCCACGAAATTAAACAGAATTTGGAATAAAGGGGACAGTTGTTAATGCTCACTAATTAGGTAACTCTTTTGGTATAATACAGGAAGCCTAAATGTAATTTAAAACCAAATTATCATGGATTGCCGCCACTTTACAATTGAATTTACTTATATGAATAAGAAGCTATCTATTCTTTGGATACCGCAAAACTTGACTTGACAAGTCATTGAGAGATGGCATATCAAGCTTTCAAAAGTTTAAAAAGTTAAAACC
>MGDB01000155.1:9284-23581 GCA_001790645.1 Candidatus Schekmanbacteria bacterium GWA2_38_11 | reverse complement strand
AGCAAGAAAGAGGTTGATGCAACAAAGATATACATAGTTGATAAGAAAATAAATTATTGCACAGGATGCGGGGGACACCTGGGCGGGAAAAAATGCACTCAGAAAGATGATATGGATGAAATCCTGTCAGAAATGCAAAAGGGTGATGCCTTTGTCTTTGGCACTCCAAATCATATGAGGGTTTCATCAGCTCCGATGGTTAATTTTTTAACCCGCATGATCCCGCTTCTTGCAATGAAACCTGTTTTTGATGAGAATAAAAACATTATTGATGCTGAAGTTAATTCAAAGGTAGAAGGAAAAAGAGTCGGCGCTGTTATAAGCCAGGGCGACCCGATGGCTTCATCATCTGCACTTGTATTGCAGATACTGGCAAATAATTTTGCTGATTTGAGAATGAAGTTTGTGGGAGATGTTTTGAGTGTGAGTAATTTGAAAAAGGGAGAGGTAGCCGGCAAGAGGGAGGAACTTAGCAGGGCTTTTGCTTTAGGTGTCAGGCTTGCAAGATAGGTCACCGGTTCTCCCACTTTAAAGGCGGTGTCATACCTCATGTTTTAATGGTAGCCGCAGGCCGTAGCTGAAGGCTTTAGCCTTCAGGTTTACCCTGCGCGCTAAGCTCATTGATATTAAAAAAAATTATTCGCAACCTAAAGGTTGCGGCTACATTATGACACAGCCTGCAAGCGCAAGAGTGAGGGGTATTATTCATGACACAAAATTCCGGAGGTTAACTTGATCGGTATTTCAACAGTCTGGCAATCAGGTAAAATAAAAAGCGGTGAAAAATTATATGGCAGGATCTATGGCCTGGGAGTAAGTGCTGTTGAGCTTGAATACAGGATTACAGGTGAAACCTATAAGCAGATGAAGCCTTTACTGAAGAAAGGAGAATTAAAGGTCCTTTCAATCCACAATTTTTTCCCTGTTCCAGATATCCTTACAGCCGGAAGCGGTGATGCATTCCTGCTATCTTCTCCTGATGAGGAGGAGAGAAAGAGGGCTTTAAAATATACCGCTATAACCATAGAGCATGCCAATGACCTTGAGGCGCAGGCTGTTGTCCTCCACCTTGGCAATACGGGGATTGAATCATATAAGAAAGAACTTTTTAAATTTTATGATGAAGGAAAGATAAAGTCTGAAGAGTATGCGAAGTTTTTAGAAAAAATAAAAACTGAGCGTGACAAAGTAAAACAGAAGTATTTTGACTCCGCCCTTTTTTGCCTTGATAAACTTACCAAAGTTGCTGAGAGAGAAAATGTGATGCTTGGCATAGAGAATAGATATTACCTGCACCAGATCCCTGACTTTGAAGAAATGGGTATAATTTTAAAAAAATTTGAAGGGGCTAATATCCGCTACTGGCACGACGCAGGGCATGCAGAGGCCTGGCAGAACTTAGGGATAAAAAAACATGAGGAGTGGCTGAAAGAATACGGAGCACATCTGCTTGGGATTCATCTTCATGACTGCGAAGGCTACAATGACCATGATTCCCCCGGTAAGGGGAAGATTGATTTTAAGATGATAAAAAACTATCTCAAACCTGAAACTGTAAAGATAATTGAAGTAGAGCCGCATGTCACTGAAGAAAATTTAAGAGAAGGGATTATTTTTTTGAAAGATCTGGGGATTAAGTAAAATTCTTTCAAATTCCAACCCATCTTTTAAGACTGTGTCACAACTCATGCTTTAACGGTAGCCGCAGGCTTTAGCCTGCGCTAAGCTCATTGATATTAAAAAAAATTTATTTGCAACCTAAGGGCTTAGTCGTGAGCTCAGCCGAACGATTAAGGGGGATTTTAAAAAGTAAATAGAATATTGTATAACTAATCAATGCAACAGAAGCTTCCTAAAGTTTTATCTGCAAGCAGAAGGACAGACCTTGTAGCGTGCTATCCGCAGGAATTCTTGACAAGGCTTAAGGAGTTTCCTTCAGAGGATGTCCACTCAATAGTTATATGGACAAAAAATCCGGCAAACCTCATTAAATTAAAAGAGCTAAGGGATACCCTCGAAGGATATGACCAGATTTATCTTCATCTGAGCATAACAGGAATGGGTGGGACTGTGCTTGAACCTAACATTCCAGAATGGAAAGAAGTGGTAAAACTACTACAAGAGCTTATAAAATTTGTAAAAGGAGCTAAGAGATTTTCATGGCGGTTTGATCCTGTAGTTTATCTTGAGAAAAATGGAGAGGAGTTTACCAATTACCCTGTTTTCTCTGAGATCCTTCCGTATATGGCTGAGCTTGGCATCACTGTATGCAGGACAAGCTTTCTCTCACCATATAAAAAAGTCATAAAGAGGCTTGGAATTGCCGGCTTTAAAATTGTTTCAATTTCGCAGGAAAGGATAAAAGAAATTTTTGATGAGCTGTCGCAGAAGGGAAGAGATTATGGAGTCACTCTTCTATATTGCTCCATGGATGACTTTGAAGTATCAAGCTGTATAGATGGCAGACTCCTTACAGAGCTTCATCCTGCGAAAAAAGTGTGTGACTTAAAAAAGGATAAAGGCCAGAGGGCAAGATGCGGTTGCACGGAAAGCTTAGATATTGGCTGGTACTCAATGAAATGTTTAAATGGCTGTCTCTATTGCTATGCCACTCCAGCATGAAATCGTAATGAGAAATTTCATAAGATTTTTGTTTGGAAGTAAGTAATTTTTTGTTTGATATTTTTAATCAGTAACCTATAATCAGAAATCAAAATTTGCCAGCCCGATAGGGTAAACAAATAATACCTTCTAAAAGAAAGGCTTACATATGATTGAAGACAATTTAGTTAATGAATCCAGGGTAAGAGTAATTAGTGTTTTAGAGGAATTAGTTAAAAACGTGAATAAAAGCAGTCTTAAATTCTGCTCTTGCAAGCAATGCCTTTCAGATATCGCAGCAATTGCATCAAATAACCTCCCGCCAAGGTATTGTATCATTTCCGAACATGCATATGAAGATAAAAGGGCGGAAGGTCTGACTTATGATGTAATAAAAGGGAAGGTCGAGGAGGCAATCGAAATTGTAACAGAATATCCTCACCATGACAGGGAAATCTGATCTTTCAGCTTTTTGACTTTCCTTTCTATGCTTTAAAAAAGCGGCTGCTGAAATTACAGTCTATTTGACTTTCTTATTTAATCAAAAGAATCCCTCGAAGCTCTGCTTCGGGGTTAAATCATCTCTATTCCTTAGCCGTCATTCCTGCCTGCCTGCCGGCAGGCCATGTTCTCTATTTTTGTAGGGACAGCCCTTGTGGCTATCCTCGGACAGGGACAAGCCCTGTTCCTACGAGACTGGTTCCCCGTTTTCACGGGGACGACGTCTGGATTCCCCCGTATCAAGTACGGGGCAGGCTTCTCAAGCTTGTCCCCAACTTGATTGGGGATGTGGAATGACATGAACTGTCCAGGAAGTTTAGACCTCGCAGCTCTGCAACATAGTTGATTTTAAGTTACTTAACCAACATTAAAAAATAATTGACAGGGAATGTGTTTTGATATATCTATATATAAATATATAAAAACATAATTATAGGAGGTTTATGGCCACTGTAAAAGTCATTGCAGAGATAGATGAAAATTTGAAAAAGAACCTTTTTAAAGCGCTTATTGATGATGACCTCACGTTCAGGGACTGGCTATCAATAATGGCAAAGGCATATATTGAAAAGCGGGAAAAACCCAAGGAATAGCTTTCCTTTCAATTCATATCATCTTTCCGGTTACTGCCTATATCCAAATGCAGTTTAGATTTCATTTGCGATTTTATAAAATTCTGTGTATAATGGCGCAAAATAAAAATAGAGCAAAATAAATTTGAAGTTACACTAAAACCTATCCAACTTGAAGATATCATCTTAGAGTGCGTAAAAGGCATGCAAACCTTTGCTGAAAAGAAGGGGTTAAAATTGGAATTTTATAAACCTGAAAAACCTTTACCCAAAGTCATGGTTGATCCCTTTAAAATCCAGGATGTCATCTTAAATCTCTTGAGCAATGCCATAAAGTACACAAGGCAAGGTAAAGTAATGGTATCTATGGAGCAAATAGGCAACGAAGTCATAACCACCGTAGAAGATACCGGCATTGGAATAAAGAAAGAAGACTTAGACAGGCTTTTTACCAAATACGAAAGAGGTAGTGGCCTTGCCAAGAGCACTGCCGAAGGCTCCGGCATTGGCCTTTATATCTCAAAGAAGATTATTGACCTTCATCACGGCAGAATCTGAGCTGAGAGTGAAGGAGAGGGAAAAGGGAGTAGGGTTAGATTGGGTTTAAAATCATCTGAATAGAAGAATTGGATAATTCCTCAGATATATAAACGTAAATAAAAAAACTCTTGACATTTTAAACTGCATAATATATTGTTCCCATTATGGGAACAAAAACAAACATATTTAATCCCATACTCATATATGAAACTATTAGGCAAAGAACTATTGCACGATTTCAAGGAAAAACATGCTGACGCTCGATCACAAATTGAGTCATGGGAAGCAGAAGTCGAGGAAGCACAATGGAATACTCCGCAAGACCTTAAAAGGAGGTATCCAAAGGCAAGTCTTCCAGGAAATCAACAAGCGGTTTTCGATATTTGTTGGAATAAATATAGGCTGTTAGTGAAGGTTAATTATAAAAATGGAATAGTATTGATAAAAAAGATAGGTACACATAAAGAATATGATAATTGGAATATAAGTTAGAAAAAAACATGAGCAAAATTAAGGTAATAAAAACTAAACAAGATTATCAAGAAGCCCTCAAATTAGTTGAGGAGCTAATGAGTCATGATCCGGATCCCGAATCAGAAGAAGGAGAACAACTTAGTCTTCTTAGTACTCTTATTCAAGATTACGAGGTAAGAGCATTTCCTAAAACATTACCCAATCCTATTGATGCGATCAAATTTAGAATGGAACAGGCAAATCTCAAACCAGCTGATCTAGTTCCTTATATTGGCAGCAGAAGCAGGGTGTCAGAGATTCTTTCAGGTAAACGACAATTAACTATCGATATGATTAGAACATTATCAGAAGGTCTGGGAATCCCTGCGAGAGTGTTGATAAAACAACCTGAACCAGGCGAAGAATCGGAATATCAAAATTGGGATGATCATCTTGTGGCAGAAATGAAAGCACGAGGATATTTTGGTGGCGCCTCATTAAAAAAATTCGACAGAATTGAGCTGCTCAAAACTTTCTTTTCATCTATCAATTCTCCTGCACTGATCGTAGGAATGCTTCGCAAATCTAATTATCGATCATCGCCTCTTACAGATAAACATGCGTTATCTGCATGGGCTGGTCGTGTGCTTCAAAAAGCTAAAAAAATAAAAGTGTCAAAGAAATATAAACATGGCACTATTGATCTTGCTTTCATGCAAGAATTGGCAAAATTAAGTCCGAAAGACAATGGTCCTATCTTGGCTCAAGAGTATTTGAAAAAAAACGGGATCATATTAGTAATTGAGCCCCACTTCTCAAAAACTTATCTCGATGGCGCGACTATCTTAATCAACAAAGATAATCCAGTTATTGGTTTAACTCTTAGACATGACCGTCCAGATAATTTTTGGTTTACTCTCATGCATGAAGTTGCACATATTGCCCTACATTATGGTCAGGACATTTCTCTTTTCTACGATGAATTTGAGGATATTAAAGGGCTGGATATCGGGTCAAAAGAGAAAGAAGCTGACAATTTAGCGAGTGAGGCATTAGTTCTCTCAAGTAAATGGGAAATAAGCCCAGCAAAATTAATCCCTTCTTCTATAGCCGCCAGTAGTTTAGCAAAAGAGTTAGGTGTCCATATTGCTATTATTGCGGGCAAAATAAGATACGAGGGTGGAAAATGGGCTTACTTGAATAATATTATTGGCAAAGAAAAGGTTCAGAAATATTTTCCTAAAGAAAAATGGGGTAAAAAGTAATATGTCTAATCTAAATCATTATGTACCAATACTTAAATGGAAACGTGCCGAGCAAAGCGCGTTGCAAGCGTTGGAAGATAAAGAAAAAAATACCATGACCCCACTTATTGAATTGGTAATGCCAACGGTATCACGCGATAGAACAGAAGGTGAAAAAAAGAACAAAAAGAGAATCAGAAAAACTGATGAGGAAATATTTACGGAAATAATTAAAAAATTTAAAGAGAAAAGAGTAAAGGAAATTCCTCAAGAGATTCTACAGTCATGGGGTACTAGACCAGTATTTCTTGATTTTACTCTCTTGCACGAAGCTCAGCTAACAATCCAATTAAAAATCAACAGTTTAAATGAAATTATCCTCACAGGAATGGATATTGGTCTTAAAATAATACCCGTCATTAATCTGAATGATGATTCAAAAATTAAAGAGACAGTTGCTTCGCTTTCAAAAAAATATAATCAGGGAATCTGTTTGAGGGTGGCTCCTTCTGATCTTGCAAACACAAAAAATTTGAATAAAAAAATTGAAGTATTTTTAAAAGAGATCAATCTATCCAAAAAGAATATCGATTTGCTCATTGATATTAAAGAAATCCAAGAAAATGGTGGGCAATATATGCAGTTTGTGAATGCAAGTCAAAAAATTGAAGATCTGTCTGAATGGCGAAACTTTATTTTCGCAAGCGGTGCGTTTCCAGAAAATTTATCCAAATGTAAACTTGATGAGCCGACATTTCTTCCTCGTTTTGACTGGCAAAACTGGCTATCCTATACAGAAAGGAAAGATCTAACAAGAAATCCTGTTTTCGCGGATTACACGATTCGTAATCCAATTTTTAAAGAGGAGCTTCAGTATTACCAGTCAACTCCCAGCATCAAATATACTCGTGAAAAATGCTGGCTGATTATGAAAGGGAAAATGGGTGAAAGTTATCATTATTTAACCAACGCCAAACTTCTTGTTGAAGACACAAAATATTTTGACGGAGAAGCATTCAGTTGGGGAGATAAAAATATCGCACAAAAGGCAAAATACTATCACCAATATATAAGGGATTTTAATAGTGGAAAAATCAAAAAAGGGAAAGGAACTGGTCGCAATACCGACTGGATTGCATGGGGCATCAGCCACCATTTAATATTGGTAATAAACCAAATCGCCAATCTCCCCTAGAGACTAATAATGTCTCTCGAACCTTTTCTTTGAGCATATCTGTCTCTAATACATCGGCCAATCTTTTGTATACAAATTCACGGGGCTTAGAACGTACCCCTCCTGCTTGATCGTATTCCTCCAATATTTGCAATGCCTCCTCTCTCCACAGCAATCGCGCTATAGAAACTCCAACCTGATTTCGATTATCATCAGCTTCACGAATAGTATGAAAAATGATTTCATTATTCGTATCAATTTTTGCAGTCATAATACCCCACCAATCAGGAACAAGATTTATTGCATCATATAAATGGCGCTTTCCGACAACCAAAGTTAGTTTATCGAAAACAGCATTATATTCATTCATCTGTTCTGGTAACCGTTGCAAAGTATCCCTATCACTTTTTATTTCATAACCATGCATAATTCCGTTCACAACAGCAAAGTCGATTCTCACTGTGCCATGTCGAATACCCAGTTCTTCAATTATCCGGACCTTCTTGTCTTTTGCATGATGATTCTCCAATTTCTTCTTTAGAGCAGAGCGTATGATTAAATCATTTGTGAGAATCATTTTATAAAAAGTTTTTGTTTTCATATTTAATATGAAATAAATAATATTTTTTATTAATTTTAGCATAAATCAAGAAGAATGTAAAAATAAATCAGTGTATTTATTAATAATAAATATTCGATTTGATTATTTGTTAGCATATATCTTCACTGCTTCATTGAGGGACCATAGAGCAAAATAACGGTTTTAAATTTCCGCGCCGTTTGGAGACAATTTGTCTTAAATAAACAAATTTCCCCACCTTGTTATTCATTCCAGCCTCTATAAAATGAAAAATAAAATCCAAAATTTTTTTTAAATTAATCTAGTGTGGTGTTACATAAATCTCTTTACATATGTGAGGGACAGCAAATCTTGTGAAAGGCTGTCATTGTGAACGAAGTGAAGCAATCTCGCTGCCAAGCTGATATAAAGAAGGGATTGCTTCGTCGCTAAAGCTCCTCGCAATGACGAATCAAATGTAAAGAACTGTTTGTAACAGCACACTAAATAACAAGTTTTTCATACTCTTGTTCTGATTTACTATCCATGCTAAAGTATTTTAAAAGCCTCTCAAAGAGTTTATCTAACATAGTTCGAGGTCTGTCTCGTTGCGGGGCACTGCAATTTCCCTAAATAGGCAAAAATACCTGCCTTGAAAAATGCTCTTAGCCAATTAGAAAAAGAGGGGAAAGCTATTAGAGTGGCACAGAGAAAGCACGCCCATGCAGAGGGTTGTTCGCATGGCTGCACTTATCCTTGCTATGAAATGATGTTAAGAAAGAAAATCGCTGCGGTTAAAGATGAGGATTGAAAAAGACCTAAAATTGCCAGTAACGCCTTTTCTAATATAACTTCTTATCAGTCTTTGCTTCCCACATTTTGAAAACTTCTCGTGCTTCTGGCTGCGCAAGCTGGATGAATGAAATTTTGCCGGTAAAAACATCCTCTTTCATTAAAATACCTTCTGGGTTTCCTGAGAAAATAATTTAAAACAGGGGAAGGTTCTTTTTCCCAGGGTTCTCGCGGTCTGTTTTGAGATATGATCTATTTATTATAAAGTTATGAAAACTGCCGGTTAAATAAAAATCACTTCCTGTTTTTATAAAATATAGGGGCGGGAAAACCGCCCCTATTAAACACAGGCTGTTCATTTGGGCTTTGCCTCCATGCCTGCAGGCTGTTTTGTAGCCTGTGAGAATATGAGATTTTAATTTGAGACTCTCTTTTTTCTATTTTAGCATCTTATGGTACAATTGATTCGTATACCTTCCCGACCATCTTGGCAGAGGGTGTGAGTGTCTTTTTGCCGTCTGTCCAGTTTGCCGGGCATACCTCTGCCGGGTGTTGTGCGACATAGATATTTGCCTTGACCTTTCTTAAAAGCTCTAAAGCATTCCTGCCAACGTTGTAAAAATTTACCTCTGACATAACAAGCTTACCTTCAGGATTAATCAGGAATGTTCCCCTAAGTGCCAGGCCTGTTGCCTCGTCATATACACCGAATATTTTTGATACATTTCCGGTGGGATCTGCTCCCATGAGGTATTTTACATTCTGCAAAAGCCTTTCAGACTGGTGCCATGCAAGATGGCTAAACTTAGTATCAGTGCTAACAGAAACGACCTCGCAGCCCATAGATTTTAACTCTTTATGCTTTTCAGCAAGGTCATTGAGCTCTGTCGGGCATATAAAGGTGAAGTCTGCCGGATAGAAAAATAAAACTGTCCACTGTTTTTTTGCTTTAATCTCGTCAAGGCTGATTTTAGAAAAGTCTTTCTTCTCAGGATCATAAACCTCCATCTCAAAATTCTGTACGTTCTGTCCAACTCTTGTAATACTCATATTCAATTCCTCCTTTTTTCTTTTTTTTGACAATCCCTGCAGACCCCATAAAAATTTATGTGGTTTCTGACAGGCTTAAACTCTTCTGCAATATTGCCGGGAAGCCGTAAGGCTTCAGAATAGTCTTTGAATACATCACCTATCTTATTGCACTCTGTGCAGATAATATGATGGTGCGGTTTTGGATTAGGGTCATAATGTTTTTTCTCCCAGTCAATTGTTACCTCATTAATCTCTCCCTTGTCCCTCAATGCCTGAAGCGTGTTATACACGGTAGCAAAGGACACGGTGGGGTATTCCTTTTTTATCTCCCTGAATATATCCTCTGCTGAAGGATGGTTTTTGTTGCCATCAAGATATTTCAGGATAGCAAGCCTCTGGGGCGTAACCTTGAGACCCAGTTTCCTATGCTTTTCTATAAGCTTTTTCATAAATCCTAATTTAGAATTATTCTAAACTTGGAATTATTATAATCTGCAAAAGATATTTGTCAAGAAGTTTTTTAGAAAGGCTTTTAAAGTTTTTCTGTGTAATCTTTTTAAAATCAGTATGGTCAAGGAGAGTTCTGATAAAAGATCATCATTGACAAAGTATCTCACTTTGTTGCATATTTGCATTGTAACTGCAAATTTGCAAATAAGAAGGTTGGAGGTTCTTGGTGTATATTGATCGGGATATTGAACGGATAATAAAGAGTTCAGTAAAGCAGTTCCCGGCATTGATTGTCACAGGACCAAGGCAATCAGGGAAAACCACTTTACTGAAGCATCTTTTCTCCAAAAGCCACAGATATGTTTCAATGGATAGTCCTGATACAAGGCTTATGGCAAGAGATGAACCGGCACTGTTTTTTGAGAATTATCCACCACCCATTATAATTGACGAAGTCCAGCATGCTCCTGAGATTTTTTCTCATATTAAAATCTTAGTAGACAAGAACAGAAATAAAACTGGTCAATTTCTTCTGACAGGCTCGCAGAGTTTTCCATTAATGGCAAAAGTGAGTGAGTCTCTTGCCGGTAGAATGGCTGTCTTTACATTATTAGGTCTTTCTTTTAACGAGCAGTTTGAGCACCCTGAAAAACTGAGTATATCTAATCTTAATAAAAGAGCTTTAATGGGTGGATTCCCGGAAGTTGTTACAAAGCGGAATATAAATTTTCAAATATGGTTTTCAAGCTATCTTCAGACATATCTTGAAAGGGACATCAGGCAGTTACGGCTGATAGGAGACCTTACAGATTTTCAGAGGTTCTTGCAGCTTCTGGCTGCCTTCAATGGCCAGGCGATAAACCTATCAAGTTTTTCTCGTGATTTGGGTGTTGCAGTTAATACCATAAAATCCTGGATTTCAATCCTTGAGGCAAGCGGGCAGATTATTTCAATTAAACCATTTTATCTAAATAAAGGAAAAAGGATTATCAAAAGTCCAAAGATATATTTTCTGGATACAGGGCTTTTATGTTATCTTTCAGGAATTATATCTACAGAGCAGGTTTTTAAAGGCGTTGGCTCCGGGCAGTTGTTTGAAACACTGGTTTTAGGAGAAATCGTCAGAAACTTTTATAACCATGGCATAGTACCAAGAGTTTTCTGGTGGAGGACCACATACGGTGAAGAGGTGGATTTTGTAGTAGAGCATAAAGGAAAACTCATTCCCATTGAAGTCAAATTAAGCTCAAAGGTTAATCTGGATATAGCCAGAAACCTTCTTTCGTTTTGTGAACTCTTTGGTGAAAAAATTGATAAAGCCTTTGTAGTTAATCTTTCTAAAGAAAAAATTGTTCTTTCTAAAAAAATAACTTCATTCCCTTTTGCAGAGTTTGTGAAATATAATATCTTTTAGCGTTACGCTTTTGGGCTTGCGCCCGTAGCTCAGCTGGATAGAGCGTCGGACTTCGAATCCGCAGGTCGCCCGTTCGAATCGGGCCGGGCGTGTTAAATAAAACAAACAAACTCTTCCCTGGAGATTTTAGAGCAGTAGTTTCTCCTCCTGCAGGATGTTGCCCATAATATTTTTCAATTAAAAAATCCCGTCCTGAATTTTATTTCTGGTTAATGGCATAAAAGTCTCAGTTTACACTGGTTGTTGCGGTCTGTCCTGCTATTTCTGAAGAGGGCGGAATTCTCCTGTTTCTTCTACCTCTACAGGGTAACCTTCAAGGGTTGTGGGGATTTTCCTGGCAAGTTCAGGTGTTATTTTTGAGACATATACCTTTATGCACGGTTTCTGGTTGCAAAGACCAATAGCTGTCCCGACAACACCGGGGATTGCCATCAGCTCCTTTGTATGCTCTTTTAAGACATCTTCGATTTTTTTTAATTCCATAAGGGTTTCCCTGCGCAGAGTATCATTGTTTTTATTGGCACAGGCTGGGGCAGAAACTGCAATAGCCATTATGATGCTTATGCCGAGGACGGTAATTTTAATTGCCTGAATCATAAACAGACCTCTTCATGGGGAAAGAGAGTAACAGAATATTTAAATACTTTCCTTCCCCCATTATATTATTTTTAAAGAGCGCCTGCCAAGCTATTTTCCGTCTATAGTTACGCCAAAGTTGCTCAGTACATCCTGAATGCTGTTTGCGACCACGTATGTTCCTGAGGAGTTTCCGGCAAATAATAATCCCACAGGGTTAGCCTCGGGGTAAGTCACAAGCAGTGAGCCTGAGTCACCAGCCTTTATGAAAGCTTTTTGGGAGGTGACAATAATCTGGTTTACAAAGGTTGCAGTTTTATTTGTGCCGTAAGAGACAGTCACTGTGGCGTTAATACCTGCGATTGTTCCTTTTGTGAGTGATGTTGTCCGGCCGTATTTCTGCACTGCCATACCGAGGGCTGCTGCAACAGGAGTTGAGCCTGGTGTCCCGTAACCGGTTGATGGTGTTGAGTTACCTAAAAGCGATTTTGATGAGAGGGCAATTGCTGCATCGAGTGTATTGGTTCCTCCTGAGAAGTTAATCGGCACAAAAGCAGAAAGTGTCCCAATATTGTTATTTCCTCTTAAAGCACAGCTTGTATCATAAAGACCGGGCTGAAGAACCTGACTCCCGATGGAGGCGTTATTCTCAAGGGCATAGACATGGTTGTTGCTCAGGGCATAGACGTTTGTCCCATCTGTGACCCTTGCCCCGATTGTTCCTGATGAGCACTCGCCGATATTGCCGGTTGAGATGCCGATCGGTACTGGCAGAGGGAAAATGGAAGTGTTTGAAACTTTAATCGGGTTCTTTTTGTAACCTTTCACTTTCATTGCAGTGAATTCGCCTGTCACTTTTACATTTACCGGTATCCCTTCAAGATTATCTGGGATTTCTCCTGCCTCAACCTCCTTCTTTGCAAATACAAGGACAGATGCATTGCCTAAATCATCGATACCCGTAGCTGTTCCTATCACATCCGGTTTAGACATCAGTTCATCTTTATGGCGTTCCTGAACATCCATTGTCTCTTTAATCTTGGGATGGACTTTGTCAGAAACAACTGAGTCTTTGGTGATCTTTGCTTCAGCTATACCGGGTTTAAAGAATCCGCGGTCTCCTGGAAAGTTTGTGAGAAAGAATGCAAGGATAAGGACAGAGAGGACAATTGCATACACGGAGTAATGACGGAACTGGTTTTTCATTGAATGCCTCCTTCTTAAGAATAAGTTGGTTTTTATCTTTTTAAATTGTTCGGTAACTTTTTCCCCTTCAAAGAGAGTCTTTTATCAAAAAAGATAAAAAATTATAAAAATATATTTTATATTAAATTTAGAAAAAAAGCTTCACTTGTCAATACCAAAAGATATTAATCTTTTTTTAAAACTCGGTGAATTAGCTTATTGAGCTAAGGAGTTTTTTTAGAATTCAATCCTGTATGAAAAAAACATTACCCTGTCTTTTAAGCTCTGCTCTGACAAAGATTTAGAATTTTCCTTTAATTCGTCAATCACCTTTCTTCTTGCATCCCTGTTATACTTGTGGGCATCTGAGATTGCGTTATAGATATTCCCGGAATACCAGCCAAGCTCGAAAAAAGATAAAATTCCTACTGCAACATAGATATCCCTGTTAAAGGATTCGATTATCCCCCACGTGAAGACACCGTTAAGAAGAAAGGCAAAGAGGCTGTCAAGCTTCCTGCCTGTATAGAGCTGACCGGCTCCTGGAAGTGCAGTTGAAAGAATGCCTGCTAAAAGAGGTGATTTTCCGGGGAGCTTTTCTATTTCTTTAGTCCCTTCCATAAGTCTGTCAGCAAGCGGTTTGTACTTGCTTGTTTCCTTTACCTCGCTGAAGATTTTTAAAGCATTATTAAATTTTTCATTTTCAAGATAGCTTACCCCGAGGCTTATCTTAGCCCTGTTAGTCACTTCGTCTTCAGGATATTTTTCTTCGATGAGGTCGAATGTTTTTTTTGAATTCTCTATATCTCCCTTCTTAAGATAGCTCTCACCCGTTTTTTGGAGTGCATCCTTTGCTAAGGGTGAGTCAGGGTATTTGCTATTAAATTCTTTAAAGCTCTTTATGGCATAATCCCACTTTTCAGCCTTGAAATAGCAGTTCCCGATCTGGTATAAAGCCTTTTCTGCAAGGGGGTCCTGAGGGTAATAATTTATAAAGCGCATGTACTCAGTTATCGCACGGTAGTATTCCTTTCCGGAAAAAAGGTTTTCGGCAAACCCGAAAAGCTTCTCCTTATCGGTTAATTGAACTTCCTTGCCTGTATCTGCCCGGGCTGTGAGTAAACAAGCCTCAACATCATCTGAAGCTGCGAAAGAAGGTGAAATAGCAAAGAAGAGAAAGATTCCGAACAGAGTGGCTCTGATA
>MGDB01000155.1:9049-9247 GCA_001790645.1 Candidatus Schekmanbacteria bacterium GWA2_38_11 | reverse complement strand
GAAATCATTGTTTTCTACAGGGTCATATACAAGGTATCTGCCATTATCTTCTTCTATCAGGGGGCCTGATCTTAGCTCCTCTGCTTCATGCATCAGTCTGTCAACAGTCATTGCAAAGCCGATTAGACCGCCATGCTTTTTAATAACGAGCAGGCTGTAGTTGGAGCAGCTTGGGTACATGGAACATCTGCTGCCGAT
>MGDB01000155.1:8705-8954 GCA_001790645.1 Candidatus Schekmanbacteria bacterium GWA2_38_11 | reverse complement strand
CGGAAGCAATTTGCTTTGACTGCTCAGGAAATGGTTTATCATCCCACGGTTCTTTCAAGAGTCCCTCAGTTGAATAAGAGACCATGGGGATGAGGGTTATGAAAGTTAATATTAGTAAAAATTTAAGTTTCATTGATTTTTACTTAACAAGTATAAAGGTTCATAACCAGCGATAGGCGGGACATTCTTGCCCCACCTGTTTTAATAGATTTCTCAAAACCTATTTTTCTTTTTATCCTATTTTTAGGC
>MGDB01000155.1:0-8663 GCA_001790645.1 Candidatus Schekmanbacteria bacterium GWA2_38_11 | reverse complement strand
AATTTAATCTTCTCAGCGATCTTTAAGTCTTTAATCGTATTTATGTTAAGGAACATCTTTCCTTCAGGATCAAATTTTCTGCAAATCTTGTCAGGAATATATTCTATCCTTACCTTATCAAAGAAATCCAGTATTTTAAAGTTGTTCTCATCCATGAGCTTTTTTATATGGGAAATACAGGCTTTGGAATAGATTGCGTGGAGAGGCTGGAGTCCTTTATCTGTTTCAGGGATTAATAAATCATAATCCGGTTTCTTTTTAAGCATAAATTTAATGAACTCTATACTTATAAAAGGCATATCGCAGGCTAAAAAAAAACTGTGGCTCACTTTTGATTCTATGAGTCCTGTATAAACTGCGCCAAGGGAACTCTTGTTCGGTATAATATCAAAAATTTTTTTTTGTTTTATGTCAGGGTAATTGTGCTCAGGGATTGTTATCAGGAAGAGTTCGGAAAATACCTCAGAGAGCTTTCTGATCATTATATCTATCAGGCGCTCACCGCCAATTTCTATCAGTGCCTTGTTCACACCAATCCTTTTACTCTGACCACCTGCAAGGATGAAACAGGGAATGTTGTGGGAATTTGATGACATATTAATAAAATTAAAGATCGCCTACTTACCTTTAAATTTTATTTCCAAACTAACCAGCTTTGCGTTTTTTGTCCCTTTGAGGGGCTTAAGCAGACCAGAAATGGTCTCTTTAAAAATCTCCCTGATAAATGGTTTAAGGGGCATTTCAATTCCGTTTACTCTTAGAGAAACTTCATCCTCGTGGGGACTTACTTTTAAAAATTTTTCTTCAATGAAATCCACAATCTCCTTTATATCATCAAGGCCGAACTGAGGGACATTGCGGTCAAACTTCTTATCCGAGACAATTGCCACAAGGGCATCATCATCTTTGCACAAGAGTTCCTTGTGGACTGCTTTTCTGAAGATCTCAATTTTCGGGTGCCTCTCTCTTTTGTAGCCTTCAGTGAGGACTAAATCTATGCCATCGCAGTATCTTGCACGGATTTCATTTAAGCTTTTATCCTCCTCAGTCTTTTTTATAACTGCAAGCTTTGTGGGAGAGGAAATTATTACTGTTGACGAACCTGCTTTTGCATGGCGCCAGCTGTCCTTTCCTTCTACATCAATCTGGAAGTCGTCATGGGAATGGTGCTTGATGGTTGCAACCTTATATCCTCTCTTGATAATCTCGGGCAGAAGTTTTTCTATTAATGTGGTTTTTCCTGAATCAGATTTTCCAACAATTGATAAAATTAGCGGAGTCAATTTTATATCCTATAATGTATTAAAAATTAAATCCTAAATTCTAATATCTAAATTCTAAACAATTTCAAAATTCAAAAATCAAATATTCTAAACTATTTTGAAATCTGGATTTAGGTCATTTGGATTTGTTTAGGATTTAGGATTTCGTATTTAGAATTTTTGGCCAAAAATAACCTAAATTTAAAATTGCTAAAAAAATTTCATATCCTTTCATCAAGCAGAATTATCCTGGTCTTTTCACCCTTTTTTAAAATTGAAAGGTCTTCAGGAATAATTGCAAGGCTATTTGCAAGGACCATAGATGTCAGCATTCCAGAGCCCTGGGCGCCTGTGGTCTTAAAGTAATACTGACCATCCTTACATGAAGTTATTGTCCTTATAAAATGCCTTCTGCCAGGCTTTTTCTTTATGTCTTCAAGGGATTCTGCCGTGACTCCTTTCCTGAAAAGGTCGCTTCTTCCCTGCATCTTAAGGAGCGATGGCCTCACGAACAACTCAAAACAGAGCATCGAAGCAGTGGGATTTCCCGGTAACCCGAAGACAGGTTTTCCCTTAATATCTCCAAAGGCAACCGGTTTTCCGGGCTTCATTGCAACCTTCCAGAACTTCATTGTCATCCCGAGGTCAGTGAAGACATCCTTTACAAAGTCATAATCACCTACTGAAATCCCTGCTGAGGTTATTAGAACATCTGCGCCGAGGCCTGAGTTGAGCTTTTTAGAAAGATCGTCTCTTGTATCTTTTGCAATACCGAGGCTTATTGGTATTCCGCCTGCATCCGTTACCTGGGCCTCAAGGGAGTAGCTGTTGCTGTTTACAATCTTCCCCTTTGTTATGGGTTCATCGATATCGACAAGCTCATCTCCTGTTGAAAGAATCGCAACCCTTGGCCTCTGAAACACAGTTACCCTTGATTTTTGTATACTTGCCATTATGCCTATATCAGAAGGAACAAGGAGTTTACCTTTTTTTAGCAATAAATCCCCGATCTTTATATCTTCGCCAGCAGGCCTGATGTTTTCATTAACCGAAACGGGGCTTAATATCTTGACAAACTCCCCGTCCTTTTCAGTTACCTCATTCATTATTACTGCATCAGCGCCTTCAGGGATTGGGGCACCAGTCATTATTCTTATTGATTCACCACGTTTAATTTTTCTTTCTGATACCTTTCCTGCTGGCAGGTCTTCTAAGACTCTGAACCTGACAGGGTTTTCTTTTGAAGCGGATTTTACATCTTCTGCAATTATTGCATAACCATCCATTGCAGAGTTGTTCCAGGGAGGGATTGTAAGGTGTGAGTATACATCCTCAGCAATAACTCTTCCAAGGGAATCAAGGAGGCTTACTTCCTCCTCCCCCATGACGTGGATGCTGCTTAGTATTTTTTCAAGAGCTTCTTCTACAGAGATCATAACTATATTTTTTCCAGTGGCTAAGTTATAAATAAATCCTAAATTCAAAATTCGAAATCCTAAACAATATTAAAATCAAAAATTCAAATTTTCTAAACTGTTTTGAATTTTGGTTATTTAAATTTTGAATTTGTTTAGAATTTAGATATTAGAAATTAGAATTTTTAACCTTTCATTCACGGGTTTCTAAAACATTTTTTAAAAAATTAGTCAACCTTAATCAAGGCATTTAATGAGTGTTTTTAAAAAATATAAATTAATGAATCTGAAATCTTTTCTTTTTTGAAGGTTGGAGGAAGGGTATTACCAATAGAAAAACAGAAATAAGTAGTCCCTGCGGTTTGCTATCTTTCAAAAAGCTGTTGTCACCTCGGAAGTAACACATCAGCTTTTTTACGGACAGCTCATGTTACCTTGCTGACTACACCTTGCTACCCCGGATATCTTCGGTTGCCTTGAGGCAACTCACAGATACCTTTTGATAGCCCGTGCCACCAGTCTGGCAACATAACTCGCAGGTCTACCTACTTCTAAATATAATATTATCTATAATTCTTTATTTGTCAAGGTAGTGGGAAGTTTTCAATGGTCAGGTAGCTGCTCAGATGGTTTGGCCGATTGAAAATAGCAGGCGGACAAAGGAGAAAAAAGTGACCAGGGAATATCAGGAAATATCTTCAGATAGGGATAAGCGATTACCGGGCTTGGACTTCTTTTTTAAAGCTCTTTAAAGCATTTTGAATTGACTCGACAAGGACAGACATCCTCACAGGCTTTGTTATATATTCAAAAGCACCATGCTTTATAGCTGAGGAAGAAGTAATGGAATCTCCAAAGGCGGTTGTCATGATTACGGCAGTAGAGGGATATTTTTTTTTAATTGCTGATATTAACTCAATACCGCCTATATCCGGCATATTCTTGTCCGTGATAACAAGATCAAATCCGCTGCTTTCTAATTTTTTCAGGGCATCTGTGCCATTCAGAGATTTTTCAACTGAGTAGCCCTGATTTACTAAGACATCCTCTAAGAGACAGCAGAACTCAAAATCATCATCAATTATTAAGATCTTGTTATTGTCCATAAAAAGTTAAAAAAATTCTAAATCCTAATATCGTTCGACTGATGGTTCGACAAGCTTAGAACTCACCATGCTGAGCGAAGTCGAAGCATTGTTTAGAATTTCGAATTTAGGATTTAATACCCTTCTTCCCTACTATTTCCATCAAGCATGAATCATGCCAAGAAATTAAGGTTTTATTATTTTTTTTAATAAAGTGGTTATTAAGAGATTAATTATCTGTAAATTTTAATAATTTTTATTTAAAAGCCGGAGAGAAAGAAGATTTTAAAGGCCTGGGATATTAAAATTTTGTGGAAGAATCTGTCAAATAGTCAAACCAAATGACAAAATGGCAGTAGGAAGGGTTCGAGGATTCAAGGGGTCAAGGATTCAAGTGAAGATCAAATCCCCCCGTCCCACCTTTTCTAAAGGTGGTGTCAAAGAATCGTGAGTGACAAATACCGCTCCTAAAAAAACACTTGTAACTCGTTACTTATAACTTATCCCTTATGGCTTATTCTTAAAGAAATCTTTTTCTTTTCTATAGAGTGTTCTGCAGCTTATTCCTAAAATCTCGGCAGCCAGTTGCTTGTTTCCATTTACTTCCTTGAGGATTGCTGAGATATATTGGTTTTCAAATTCCTCGAGAGTCATATGCTTGGCTAATGATGCTGGGAGTAAATCTTCTAACTTTGTTTCCCCTGGCAGGGGGATGTCTTCTACATTAAGAATTTCATTGCTACTCAGAACCACTGCCCTTTCTATGACGTTTTCAAGCTCCCTCACATTTCCCCTCCAGATCGGTCTCATTAAAAGATTTAAAGCTTCTTTTGAAATGCCCTTAATCTCCCTACCGTAGTCTTTTTTGTGTTTTGACAGAAAATGCTCGACAAGAATGGGTATATCCTCGAGCTTTTCATTCAGGCTCGGGAGATGAATCGGAATTACATTTAGCCGGTAATAAAGGTCCTCTCTGAATCTCTTCTGCTCAATCTCTTCAAGGAGGTTTTTATTGGTTGCAGCAATTATCCTTACATCAATCTTTGCTGTCTCGATACTTCCGACAGGCCTTATCTCTCTATCCTGGATTGCACGGAGCAATTTTCCCTGAAGACCTAAACCCATGTCCCCAATTTCATCAAGAAAGAGTGTTCCACCGTCTGCCTTTTCAAAGAGTCCCTTTTTTGATCCGATTGCCCCTGTGAACGCTCCTTTTACATGACCAAAAAGCTCGCTTTCAAGCAGCCCTTCAGGTATTGCAGTGCAGTTTATAGGAACAAAGGGGTTTTCTCTGCGCAGGCTGTTATAATGGATGGCCTTTGCAACAAGTTCTTTCCCTGTACCACTCTCTCCATAGATTATGATATTGCTGTTATTGCAGGAGACAGTTTTTATAAGGTCAAAGATTCTCTGCATGACTTTACTTTTCCCAATGATATTTTCAAAACTGTACTTCCTTTCAACTTCACTTCTGAGGTGGACATTCTCCTGTTCAAGGGACTTCTTCTCCAAAGCCTTGTTGACTGTGATTAGGATTTCATTCATTTTAAAAGGCTTTGTTATATAGTGATAGGCCCCTTCTTTTAGGGCCTCAATTGCTGATTCAATGGATCCAAAGGCAGTAATCATTATTACCTGGGTACAGGATTTTATTTTTTTGATTTCTTTAAGCAACTGCATCCCATTCATATCAGGCATCTTTATATCAGTTATTACAAGATCAACCTCATTTTCCTTTACCCAGGCTAAGGCATTCTTTCCTGTGTTTTCAAGATGGACTCTAAACCCTTCCTTTTTCAGAAAGTCCTTTAAAAGTTCACCCATTTCCTTGTCATCATCAACAACTAATATTTCTGCAGTGACTACCATACTTACAATTTCCTTTGAAAATGCGGGGTTAGAAAACCCCGCCTATTAACCTGCCTGCCGGCAGGCAGGTAGGCGGGACATTCTTGTCCCGCTGATTTTTTTATCATGTCTGGCTTTTCTCCAAAATAGTTGATAATATAAGGGTCAAGGGTTCAAGTGAAAATCAAATCCCCCCTTTGCCCCCCTTTTCTAAAGGAGGAATGAGGAAATTGTTGACCACTTGAACCCTCGAATCCTCGAATCCTTGAACCCTTACAATGGAATCCTTTACAGGCAATCTAACCGTAAATTCGCTACCATTGTTTACTTCACTTGAGACTTCAATATCTCCGCCGTGATCTTTTATGATGCCATAGGTTACAGCAAGACCAAGGCCCGTTCCTTTCCCAATTTCCTTTGTGGTAAAGAACGGGTCAAAAATCCTTGAGAGGTTCTCTTCAGGGATTCCGCATCCGGTGTCTTTAACTGTAACTAATATTTTATGGTTTTTTACGTCTGGCTGGGTTGTTATTTTTATTTCTCCTCCATTTGCCATTGCATGGATAGCATTGATTAAGAGATTTACAAAGACCTGCTGGAGCTGGTTTTCATCGCCGTGGATCAAAGAAATTCCAGCAGAGAAATTAGTTTTTATATTTATCCTGGATTTATCAAGCTTGGTCTCAAGAAGGTTGATTGTATCTTTGATGACGCTATTTATATTAATAGGTTTGACCTCTCTTTTTTCAGACCTTGTGAATTTTAAAAGCTGCTGGATAAGAGAGGTTATCCGGTCAATTTGATTGATAATAATCTTTAGGTCCTTGGCTATTTTCATATCTTTCCCAACTAAGGAGAGGAGATATTCGGCCCTGCCGGATATAATATTTAAAGGTGTTCCTATTTCGTGGGCAAGTCCTGCTGTCAGCTCTCCTACAGCAGAAAGCTTTTCTGACTGGATTATCTGGCGCTGGAGGTTTCTTTTTTCCGTGATATCCCTTACAATTGCAGAGGACCCGATAACCTTTCCTTCAGAGTTTTTTATGACTGTCCTTGTGAGGGCTACAGCTACTTTTTCCCCGTCTTTTGTGAGCCTTTCTGTTTCGAAATTCCTGATGAATCCTTTCTCCAGTGTCTCTTTGATAATTTTTTCTATTTCTCCCTTTTTCTTTAGATCCTCTGGAACCAATATTTCAAAATGCTTGCCAATTATCTCCTCGGCTTTATACCCGTAAATATGCTCAGCGCCTTTATTCCAGGTCTTGATTATATTATTTTCATCCAGGCTCAGTATGGCGTCTGCTGAGTTTTCAGTAATGTTGGCTATATAGTTTTGATGGCTTCTGATTTCTTCCTCAAGCTTTACCTCTTCTGTAACATCCTCTACAACTATTACCGCACCTAATACCTCTTGCCCGGCTCCTTTAAAGGGGCTTACTTTATAGTTAATTATCCTTTCCTCTTTTATTAAGAAACTGCTTCGCTCCCTGTAGATTTCTTTTGGCTTTCCGGTTTCAATTACGTTCTGAATTACCCAGTAAATTTTTTCCTTCTTTATATCTTTTAATATTTCCGTTAAATCCTTATTGAGTGCCTTTTCCCGCGGAATGTTGTACCGCAATTCCATATCCCTGTTCCATGAGGTTATCTGTAAATCTTTATTCACCACAAACACCCCTGCTGAAAGGCTCTCCAGTATATTCTCAGTAAAATCCTTAGTGCTTTTAAGTTCTCTTGTCCTCTCTTCTACTTTTCTCTCAAGGTTTTTATAGGATTCTTCAAGTTCCTCAGCCATCTGGTTAAAGGCTAAAGCCAGTTGCCCGATTTCGTCAGAGGAAGTAACATCCACTCGTCTGCTGAGGTCACCCCTGCCTATGCCGCGGCTTGCTGCCACTAAGTTTCTTATAGGCTTTGTGATCCCCTGTGTTATATAGGTTGCTACAGCCACTACAATGAAAAACAGAAATATACCGAAGCTCAGGGCCTGCTTTTTTAATGTTAAAAGCGGAGAAAAGGCTTCTTTGTTGTCAACTTCACACATAAGAGCCCATTTAAGTTCCGGTATATAGCGGTAAGCACCTACTACCATTTCGCTGTTTTGGTTCCTGTAAATGTTAACACCATTTTCGCCGCTTAAGCACTTTATTGCCCCTTCATTTTCTGCAGTTTGGTTTTTTAAAGGATTTGTCTTTAACTCTTTTTCAGAAAGGACTGTTCGTTCATCATTTACCAAGAATATTTTTCCGGAAAAGCCTATTTTTTCTTTCTCTTTTTCCAATATGCTGAATAGAGCATCAGTATTTACTCTTTGAGTTATGACACCAAGAAATTTCCCTTCATCATTATTAATTGGTGTAGAGAGAACTATGTTGGGTTTTGAGAAATGATAATAGATTGTTAGTGAAGTTCTGTTTTTACCGTTTTTGAAATAAGATGTTTCAGACTTATCACTTCCGGTCTGTGTCGGGTCAACAGCAGCAACTACTTTTCCGTCCCTGCCAATGATTGAAAGGTCATATCCATTTTTGTCTTCAAAATCCTTTTTTGATAAATTCCTGAGTAATTCTTTTAACACACTGTTTTTCCTCTTTGCAGAGAGTTTCTCGTTCAAGGCTTTTACCAATAAATCATGATATGATGCTCCAATTGATTTGAGGCTGATTTTTCTTTCCTCAAAAAAGTTCATTAAGTTGTATTCTTTGTATTCAGCCACTGTAGTAAGCTGCTGGAAAATTTTCTGCTTGAGGGCTTCACTGCTATTGGTATAACCCTGGTATATGGAGAGAATTAGAGGGAAAAGGGAAAAGATGAGAAACCAGAAAAATATTTTTTTCCCTATCCCATGGAGTAAGCCAATTTTTTTTCTTAAATTATTCATACTTATTGTTTTCTGATTATCTTAAAAAGCTTTTATTGTCAATCTCATGATAGCATTTCAACTTCAAAGCGCAAAAAGTTTAATGCGCGACTACATGGACTTTGAGTTTTTGCTTTACAAATTCAACTTTCTCTTCTAAGAATCAAATATTTATTTTCGAGTTTTTTGCCAGTTA
>MGDB01000154.1:32280-34137 GCA_001790645.1 Candidatus Schekmanbacteria bacterium GWA2_38_11 | reverse complement strand
GTTTATAATCTCCTGTTATTTCTGAAGTTTTTTTAAAAACTGATTTTCTATTGTTAAATCACCTATGATCCGTTTTAACTCTTCATTCTCCCGCAATAACTGCACCTCTCGGCTGGTGGCTTTCCCATCACGACCCAATGCCTCTATTCCACCTTCAATAAATTGCTTCTTCCATTTGTAAAACGTAACATCATGCAGCCCATGCCGCCGGCATAACTCTGCTGCACTTTCCTCTCCTTTTAGTGATGCCATGATAATCTGCTTCTTTTCCTCATTCGTCCACTGCCTCCTGCTCATATCTCTTGTCCTCCATGGTTTGAAGGACTAACTTAGCACATTGTTCCAGTTTTTATCAAACCCGACATATCCTCTATAAACCCTGTCAACCCTTCCACTGACGGCGCAGAGGACTTCGTAGGGGATTGTGTCAAGTTTCTCGGCCACCTCATCAGCGCCTATAAATTCATTACCCTGTCTGCCAATGAGGACGCCTTCATCTCCTACTTTCACATTGGGAATATCGGTTACATCTACCATGAACTGGTCCATGCACACAGTTCCGACAATTGGCGCTCTTTTGCCTCTGACAAGGACTTCTCCCAGATTAGTCAGTCTCCTGCTTATTCCATCTCCATAGCCTGAAAAAATCGTGGCTATTTTTGATTCCCGGGTGGTAAAGAATTTTCTGCCATAACTTATGCTTTTGCCTGGATTAACTGTTTTTAAATGAACCACTTTTGTTTTTAAGGTCATTACAGGTTTTAGTGGAATTTTGTCTTTAAGCCTTTTATGCGGATGATACCCGTACATCATGATTCCTATGCGGACAAGGTCATAGCAGGCTTCTGGAAATTCAAGAAGTGCTGCACTGTTACCGGCATGGACTATGACATCTTTGAAATCTTTTTTTACTATTTCAACTGCTTTTTTAAAAATTTCTATTTGCTCTTGTGTATAACTTTTATCTTCAGCTTCTGACTGGGCAAAGTGAGTCATAATACCTTCAAGTTTTAAGTTTTCAGACTTTTTAACTTCTGTTAAGAAACTTTCTATATCTTCTGGACTAATTCCAAGCCTTCCCATTCCTGTTTCAATCTCAAGGTGGAAACTAATTTTTCTATCCTGTTTTTTAGCCTCTAAATTAAGCTTCGCGATGAGAGGAAGGGAAAATATAACAGGAGTTATTCCAATCTCAACAGCCTGTGGTATTTCCTCTTCAAATAAAGACCCAAGAACAAGAATCTGCTCCTTGATTCCTGCTTTTCTCAGTACTTGTGCTTCCTTTAAGGAAACAACACCGAGCATATTGGCACCTTCCTTTAAAGCCCTTTTCGCAACTTCCACATAACCATGGCCATAGGCATTTGCTTTAACAACTGTTAAAAGTTTCTTTGAAGGTGATAAAATCTTTTTAACTTGAGCTAAATTAAAGGCAAGGCAATTAAGGTCAATCTCTGCAATTGTCGGGTTTAGGACATCCATTCTTTTTATGTCACCATAAGTTGTTGTGAACAAAAATAATTGTCTGGTTAACTACCAAAATATTAATCCTAAATCAATGCCAAAATCCTAAATTCTAAATCCTAAACAAATTCAAAATTCTAAAATCTAAATGTTCAAAACCTCTTTAATTAAGGTTGTTTTGTATTTTGAATTTCGAAAATTTGATATTGTTTAAGATTTAGAATTTAGATATTAGAATTTTTTAAACTTTGAAATTTGATATTACTTATCCACTCCTATAATGATAAGAATTTTTAATTAGCTGCGGGAATATCACTGAATCTATTCCCAGGGTTCCTGGCGGGTGGCTAAATTCTCAAAGCGGGTGCAGTCACTTCTAAAAACTAACTTTAC
>MGDB01000154.1:22691-32113 GCA_001790645.1 Candidatus Schekmanbacteria bacterium GWA2_38_11 | reverse complement strand
CTGGCGGTTTTCAAATCTTCCGCCACCCCTCATAAGCTGTAAATAATCTATTATTAATAGAGCTAATCCGTTACTACTTTTAAGCTTCCTTGCCTTGGCTCTCATCTCTAAGATTGATATAGCCGGGCTGTCATCAATATAAATTGGCGCTTCAGAGAGTTTACCTGCAGCAATAGGAAGTTTAGAATAAAATTTGTTCTCAAGAATTCCTGTCCTTAGTTTGTGGGCATCGACTCTTGATTCCGAGCATAGCATCCTGAATACCAATTGCTCAGCAGACATCTCAAGGCTGAAAACAGCCACAGGCAGGCGTTTCTCAATGGCTACATGAGCTGCAATATTCAGGCAAAAAGCAGTTTTCCCCATGCTGGGCCTTCCTGCAATAATTATTAAATCTGATCGCTGGAGACCTAAGGTTTTATGATCAAAATCTGTAAACCCGGTCTCAATCCCCATCATGAGGCCTTTGTTTTTATAAATATTGTCTATGGTTTCAAGACTCTCATGGATTATTTCCTTCAGATGGACCGGCCCTTTGGATATAGATTTTTGAGATATGTCGTAAATGCTCTTCTCAGCAAGGTTGAGCAGCTCTTCAGCATCTCTCCCCCCTTCATAGCATTGCTTAACAACATCTGTTGCTGAGGAAAGAAGTTCTCTTGCTAAAGATTTTTCTTTTACCAACTTTGAATAATAGGAAATATTACTTGTAGTTGGTACAGCTTCAAGGAGCGAGGACAGGTATGTAATGCCGCCTGCTTCATCTAACTGGTTTGATTTTTTAAGTGCCTCTTTAAGAGAAACAAGATCGATGGGTTCCCCTTTGCCATCGAGTTCGATCATTTTGGAAAAAATTATTCTGTGGGCTCTTTTATAGAAATCCTCTCCCCTGAGGACTTCAATGACAGCATTTATTGAGCTATTCTCTAATAATATTCCGCCGAGCACAGACCTCTCGGCTTCTAAATTTTGGGGTGGAATTCTTTCTGATAGATTGCCTAAGATTACCATAGGAGTAATTTACCTCTTTTATGTTCAGGTAAAATCTAAATTAAATCCTAAATTTTAAACAATATCAAAATACAAATTTCAAATGTTCTGAATTCTTGTTTGAATTTTGAATTTAGGTCATTAAAACTTGTTTAGGATTTAGTATTTTTAACCTCATAAAAGTTCGCGGTTTTACTCATCTTTCACAACCCAGACCTTGACCTCTACTGTTATTTCCGGATGAACTTTTACAGGAATCTGATATACACCTAATTTTTTTATCGGCTCATCGAGTAAAACATCTTTTTTGTCTATTTCAAACCCTTCATTCCTTAGGCTATCACCTATATCCATTGAGGTTACCGATCCAAACAGCTTATCCTCTTCTCCAGCATGCCTAACAATGGTGCAGGAAATTTTTTTCAATCTTTCTGCTACCTCTTCAGCAGACTTTTTAACTTTTTCTAATCTCTTTGACTCTGTCAGTTTTTCTTGTTCAAGAACTTTTAAATTTTTAGCAGTTGCGGGAGCTGCCAGCCCTTTGGGGAATAAGTAATTCCTTCCAAATCCATCCTTTACTTTTACAATATCCCCTTGCTTGCCTAAATTCTTTACCTCTTTTTTCAATAACACTTCCATGATCTTTTAGTCTCCTTGAGTTGTCCTCTTGATTCAAGTACTATTTAATTGTCTTCTCGAATAAAACTATAATTTATGTAGCCGCAACCTTTAGGTTGCGCCATTTTACGCAGGCTAAAGCCTGCGGCTACCAACTTGAGTTATGCTCGCATTATCTATTTATTCACCGTAAACGGTAGAAGGGCTATATTTCTTGCCCTTTTAATAGCGGTTGTCAGACTCCTTTGATGCTTTGCGCAATTACCGGAAATTCTTCTTGGAATTATCTTGCCTCGTTCAGTGATAAAGCTTCTTAACCTTTTGGTGTCTTTGTAATCTATATCTGTATTTGTAGAGCAAAACCCACAAAATCTCTTTTGCAGGATAATCCTCTTTTTTTTCTGAAACTTTGGTTTCTTCATTTACGCTCCTCTAAACATTATAAGTAGCGAGTAGCAAAAAAGCTGAAAGTTTAAAACGCAAAGCTAAAAACTATAGTGCAAAAATTGAAACTTTTAAATTTTAAATTATAATTTTACGTTTTTCGCTTTATTGCTACTCAATTATTAGTCATAAATCATAAGTTATAAGTTAAAATGGGGTTTCCTCTTCTTCTGCTGCTGCTGGAGGTGGAAATGCCTCCTCTTCCTTTATTGCTGCAGTCCTGCTCTCCTTGCTTGAAAGAAACACAACATCATAAGCCTCAACTTTTACTTTTGAGTGACGGTTGCCATCTTCACCTTCCCATCTGTCTTCCTTTAACCTTCCTTCCACAAGCACTGCTGAGCCTTTCTTTAAAAACTCCCCACAATTCTCAGCCAACTTTCTCCAAACGGCTACATCAAAGAAACTGACTTCTTCTTTTTTTTCACCGCTTTTGGTTGTATATGCCCTGTTTACAGCTATACTGAAATTAGTTACTGCGATCCCTCCGGAAGTGTAGCGGAGTTCCGGATCTCTGGTTAGATTTCCCACTAAAATAACTTTATTGAAACATCTCATATCTTTTCCTCCTTAGGGATTTCCGGTTCAGCTGTAGTCTTCTTTGCACTTTTTTCTTTAAGCTTTATTGTCATAAAGCGCAAGATGTTTTCATCTATCTGGAAATTCCTTTCAAGCTCGCTTATTAATGCAGGTTCTCCTTTAACGAGGTTAAAAATATAATAACCATCCTCAAACTTGTTGATATTATATGCAAGTTTTCTCAATCCCCATGTTTCAGTCTTCAAGATCTCGCCGTGATACCTTTCAGTTATCTGCTTAAACTTTGAAACGATTTTTTCCTCGATGGCACTCTCAGCAAGGTCAGGCCTGACTATACAGATTATCTCATATGTTTTCACTATTATCACCTCCCCCCGGGTTTAATAGCCCACAATATGGCAGAAATTGAGGACTTAGAGCCCTTTTTTTTTCTACCTTTATGAGCAGGGAGTAAACTCTTGAGTTAAAACTCTTCGTTCATCCTCCTCTTATTGAATTCATTCATAGCATTTATTATGCCTTTAATCAATAAAGTTTCTACTGCCGTCTTTGCTCTGATTAAAAGAGGCTGAACCCATTCCTGATCCTTTTTATCAAAAGACGAAAGGACATAGTCAACCACATCTTCTTTGGATTCCGGCCTTCCTATACCAAGCCTTATTCTTATAAAATTATCAGTTTGTAATAGGTTGATCATTGATCTTAACCCATTATGTCCGCCATCCCCGCCTCTCTCTTTTATTTTTAAAATCCCCTTTTCCAAGTCAATATCATCATGGACAACAATGAGTTCTTTTGGGGTAAGGGAGAAATCGTGGAGCAATTTCTTTACTGCCTCACCGCTGTTATTTACATATGTAAGCGGTTTTGCTAAAATCACATCATAAAGCTTAATCTTTCCTGTTCCTATTTGCGAAAAAAACTTCTTTTTACTGATTTTTATCCCGCAGGCATTCCCTATAACATCAACAGCTCTGAATCCTATGTTATGCCGTGTATCCTTATACCCAGAACCCGGGTTTCCTAACCCTACTATTAATTTCACAAATTTAACTATTAAATAAAACTATATATCTCACTTTTTCCCCTTGGGAGCTTTTTCTTCAGCAGCAGGGGCGGCAGCTTTAGGTGCAGCTTTTCCTTCTTCTTCTTTACCTTCTTCTTTTGCAGCTTCAGCAGGAACTCCTTCAACAGGAACCTCTTCCTTTACTTCAGCCTCTACATGAGGCGGCGTTACAGAAACAATGGGAACGTCGGAATCATCAAGGATTCTCATTCCCTCCCCTACTACTAAATCCTTCACATGGATTGTATCGTTTATATTCAGGTTTGAAATGTCCACCTTTATGTTTTCAGGCAATGATAATGGAAGACATTCTATTTCAATCTCCCTGTTAATAAAATTTAAAACCCCGCCTGCTTCTACTATTCCCTTTGCCTTTCCAGTTAAAACTACCTCAACCTTGACCTTTAACTTTTTAGTTATATCTATATGATGAAAATCCACATGAAGCATTTTTCCGGATACAGGATCGTGCTGAATCTCTTTTAAAAGGACATGGGGTTTAATACCTCCAGTACCTCCGTTGTCAAATTCAAGGATCATTACCGGATGTTCCGAAGGATTTTTCTGAAGTATTTTCTCAAGGTCTTTTTGGTTCAGTACAAGAGGAACAGAATCTTCCCCTTTTCCATAAAAAACCCCGGGGATAAAACCCTGCCTTCTGAATCTTCTTGATGATCCCTTTCCCTTCTGCTCACGTTTTTTAACCTTTAAGTTTTCTATTTCCATTCCTATTGTTCCTCCTAAACAAACAGGGAGCTGACTGAGCTCTCTGTATGGATATTTTTAATTGCCTCAGCCAAGAGCTTTGCAATCGAGAGTATAACTATCTTTTTTATTCTCTTTGGTTCATCAATGTATATTGTATTTGTTACAATTACTTCCTCCAGAGCAGAATTATTTATTCTCTCAACAGCAGGACCTGATAACACAGCATGGGTACAGCTTGCAAATACCCTTTTTGCTCCGTTTTTCTTTAATGCCTCTACTGCCTGGACCAAGGTGCCCGCAGTATCTATGATGTCATCAACAACAATGACACCCCTGTCCTTTACATCTCCGATAATATTCATAACCTTTGCTACATTTGGCCCCTCTCTTCTTTTATCAATAATAGCCAGAGTCGCATTTATTCTTTTTGCTATAGCCCTTGCCCGCTCCACTCCTCCGGCATCCGGCGAGATTACAACAAAGTCTTTAAAATCTTTTTTCTGGAGGTAATCAACTAACACCGGTGCTGCATAGAGATGATCCACAGGGATATCAAAAAAACCCTGGATCTGGCCGGCATGGAGGTCAATTGTCAAAAGTCGATTTGATCCTGCTGCTTCAAGTAAATCAGCCACAAGTTTTGCCGTAATAGGAACCCTCGGCTGAACCTTTCTGTCCTGCCTTGCATAGCAATAGTATGGCATAACAGCTGTAATCCTTTTGGCAGAGGCTCTTTTAAAAGCATCGATCATTATGAGGAGCTCCATCAGATTCTGGTTCACAGGATTCGAAACAGACTGAATGACGAAGACATCTTTCCCCCTAACATTTTCATTTATCTGCACTAAAATCTCACCATCACTAAAATGGGATATCTCTGCATCTCCCAGTGGAATATTCAAGTCGCTGCAGATCTCATGAGCTAAGGGCTTATTAGCATTACCTGAAAATATCTTTAACCCGTTAATCATCTATTCTCCTTAAACTGTACCAATGCTGGCAGGAATAACTCGGGGGCAGGGACTCGAACCCCAATCAAGGGCTCCAAAGGCCCTTGTCCTGCCATTAGACGACCCCCGAAAACTTCTTAATATAAATTAAAGTATTAGTATTTAGAATTTTTTACCTTATAACCAAAATAGTTCACCTATCTGTTTTCACATTATGTACTTCTTTTCTCAAAATTTCTTTATTATATTCTTCGATGACTTTGTCCTCAATTCTTTTTCTTGTCTCATTGTCAAGGGGATGGGCAAGGTCCTTAAATCTCCCGTCCTTCCGCTTACGACTTGGCATAGCTACAAAAAGGCCGGTTTTGCCATTAATCACTTTGAGGTCTCTGATGACAAAGCAGTCATCAAAAATTATGGTTACATATGCCTTTAGCTTCTCTTCTTCTACAGTGAAAACTCTTACCTCAGTAACTTCCATGGGAAAACTCCCCTAAAAAAATATTGTGATTAATTAAAGTTAAACCCTTCTTTTATATGAATGGCCCTAAAGGATTAGCGTTTATTTATTATGTAATATTTTCCTACTCCTTTGGTACCTCTTTCGTTTTCAGAAATTCTACCAAAAAATTATAAATTTTTAACTAAAAAAATATCTCCTAAGGCTTTCCCTTTTAATGCAGAGTAAGCACTCTCAGCAGCTCTCTTAGAAGAAAAAACTCCAAAGACAGAAGAGCCACTCCCTGCCATCAGAGCATTTAATGCGCCGGCTTCTATAAATAATTTTTTAATTTCAGATAATACTGGAAACTTTTGTAAAGTCACACTTTCCAGATCATTACTGAGATACTTGCTCCAGGCATCAGGGTTTCTGCCCTCTTTCAATAAGGAAGTCAATTTCTTAATATTTTTATTCTTTTTTGTCAACGCCAAATTAAGGTTTTTATAGACCCAGGCAGTTGAAACTGGAAACCCTGGATTTATTATGACTAACCAAAAACGCCTCTTAATCTTTACTGGGTAGATATCTTCTCCAATTCCTTTAGCCAGGGCAGGCTTTCCGTATATAAAAAAGGGAACATCTGCTCCAAGTTTTGCCCCAAGCTCAATCAAGCGATTTAAAGAAAGATTTATCCCCCAGAGTTTATTTAAAGCCAGGAGAGTTGATGCCCCGTTACTGCTACCCCCGCCTAAGCCTGCAGATATTGGTATATTTTTCTTTAAACTGATTATGACTCCTCTTTTCTTTCCCATTTCATTCCAAAGAAGTCTAACAGCCTTATTTATTATATTTCTACCATTTAGAGGTAGCTTTTTATTATTACAAAGGATTTTTATCTTATCACCTTCAATGCTCTGAATTTCCAAATAGTCACAGAGAGAAACCGGAATCATTATTGTCTCCAGATTATGATAATCATCTTCCCTCTTTGAAATAACATTTAGAGCCAGATTAACCTTAGCAGGAGATTTTATGATTATGCTTTTTTCCCCTGAAAATTCCTTTAGCGGGGTTAGAAAACCCCGCCTAATCGACCTGCCTGCCGGCAGGCAGGTAGGCGGAACATTCTTGTCCCGCTTATTTTTAAGTCTATGTCGCATGAAAAATTTCTCTTAAAATTCTTTCAACTCCCATTACCCCTCTTTGCTATAGGCTGTGTCACAACTCATGTTTTAATGGTAGCCTGCACTAAGCTCATTGATATTAAAAGAATTTTATCCACAACCTAAAGGTTGTGGATACATTATGACACAGTCTGCTAAAGAGAGGGATTTATCAATTCCCCCTTTGCAAAAGGGGGATACAGGAGGATTTTTTTACCCTTTGTTTTTTCTTTAGTCACTAATGTCCTCAATAATCCTATTCTGAATAAATTACTTTAAAGCCTGAAGGATTTTGGAAATTAAATAACGACTGATCTGCTTCACCATTGAGCAAAATGTCTTTAAAATTTATTTTAACTAATATGTTTTTCAGGAAATAATGACACTCTATTCTGCCGGGCAATGGGTAGTTATCAATATTGAGGAAATCTGAATAATCCACTTCATAAAGGATCTTACCGCTTTGGTCAGATGCCTCAACCTTTAATGGAATAAGGCGGACCTGCTCAATCCAGTATTTCTTAATTAAATATTTATTATTAGATGTATCACCAGAATTTTGGTACAGGGTCAGGATATAAAGGTTATTATCTTTATCAAATTGAAGCATATGGTGTTCAGTTTTTTCAAATGAGATATTTCCTGTCATAATTTCAACAAGTTCATGAGGAACAATAGGTAATCCTAATAGTTTTTCTGAAGCTTGCTCTGATATAGGGGAGACCGTGAGGGAAGAATTTTTAAGATCTGTTTTATATATGTTTTCCCCATCACTTGTAATCAATGCTAACGGCTGGTTTAAGGGATTGAGAATTTCAAACCTGAAAAGATCAGGGGTCTTTAGCACAACTACCGCATTGAAAGAATTTCCCTTTTTACCTGCCTTTAAATTTATATGGGCTATCCCCTTTAAACTACCGAAAGATTTAAACCTTCCCGCCAAAGACTCGTCAAGAATGGATGGATTACCGAGTGTCTCTAAGTTTCTTGATTCTTTTAGCCGGGGTTTAAAATAAGAACAACCACCTAAAAGAAGTGTAGAATAGAAAGAAAAGAGAGAAAAGATGATTATCACTGATGTTTTGGTTCCCAAAGCTCTCATTTCTAATGCCAAGAAGAAAAGATATATTTTTAGATTTAACAGGGAATTTATATTTTAATATATTTCAGGCTATATCTGTTGTCTGTTTTTGTCAAGGGATATAGGAACCGTGGTTAGCTGTAAGCTATAAGCTGGGAGTCATTAAGGAAAGGATTAAAGGAGGATCGAGATAGTGTAGAATCCCCCTCTTTAAAAAAGGAAGGATGGATTTGATTTTTCATTGACCTAAAACTTCCTAAAACTTCCATTTGACATAAGGACTTTCAAAGTATATAAGTATATAAAAATTTTAATGGATAAATTTATAATTCTATTCACATCAGGCTGTTATCTTGGTTATTCTCCCATAGTGTCCGGCACTGTTGGCACATTAGGGGGAGTCGTTTTATACCTCTTACTCAACAGATACGTCCAGGTCCCTTCTTATGCAGTAATCACAGTCGTCATTTTCATTTTAGGTATACCTGCTTCTACAAAAGCAGAGGTTATCTATGGCAAAAAGGACAGCGGCGAAATAATAATAGATGAGGTTGTAGGGTTCATGGTTACAATGCTGGCAATTCCGCTTAGCTGGAAATACCTGGTTACTGGTTTTATCCTCTTTAGGGCGCTTGATGTAATCAAACCCTTTCCAATTAGAAGGCTTGAAGCTTTTGATGGCGGCTTTGGCGTCATGGCAGATGATTTTATAGCAGGAATCTACAGCAATTTAATAATGCATGGAATAGTCTATTTTTGGTAAAAAATTATCTTCCTCTATTTCAAACCTCAGCTCCTGTAAATAAACCTTCCATCAATCTTATATTTTGTTAAGTCAAATATCAAAGATAATTCTTTAATTTTATTTTTGCATTTTTCTTGATTTGACATTTAGGCTTTGATAATTAACTTAAGCGGAAACAGACTGTGCCACGACTCATGTTTTAATGGTAGCCACAGGCTTCCTGCCTGCCGGCAGGTAGGTAGCCTGCGCTAAGCTCATTGATGTTAAAAGAATTTTATTCGCAACCTAAAGGTTGCGGCTACATTGTTACACAGTCTGAAGGGTTTGAGGGTTCAAGTTGGAAACAGTTTAAACGGTTCAAACTGTTTAAACCGTTTTTTTAACAATTGAACCTTTTTAGGAAGGAATTTAAGGAAGATGTTAAAGAACCTTATTAGCGAAATAAGAAATTTTGAAGGAATTAAAAGGAAAAGCAGCGTTAAAATTGCCGGAGATATTCTTAAAAACGTTCAGAGCTTTGGAAGCACAGTTGTTGGCATCGGAGATGATGCAGCAGTTCTGAAAAATCAGGATGGCTACCTTCTCTTTTCTGTAGATGGTGTTTTACCAGCACTGGTAAGAGAAGAACCTTATGCTGCTGGCAAGGCCTCTGTAATGGTTAATGTCAATGATATG
>MGDB01000154.1:16562-22638 GCA_001790645.1 Candidatus Schekmanbacteria bacterium GWA2_38_11 | reverse complement strand
CACTGAGAGACTTCAGGAAATACTAAAAGGGATTGCAAAGGGATGTGAAAAGTTTAAAGTTCCTATGGTAGGCGGACACATCCACCCTGATTCAGAAGAAGACTCTCTCACAGTTGCAATAGTGGGTACGGCAAAGCACCTTTTGCTAAGCACTACTGCAAAGCCGGGCCAGAAATTGATTTTTGCTGTAGATTTAAAAGGCAGGTCTGGATGCAGGACTGTGAGAAGCTGGGATTCAAGCTCAGGCAAATCTTCGGAAGAAGTGCTGGAGCGGCTTGAAACATTGTGTCTTATTGCTGAAAAAGGATTTTCCAATACAGCTAAAGATGTGAGCATGGGAGGTATACTGGGAACAATTGCCATTCTGCTTGAAAGCTCAGGGGTTGGAGGGGATATTTATCTTGATGATATTCCAAAGCCTCAGGAGCTTGGGATGATTGACTGGTTAAAGGCGTTTTTGTCTTTTGGTTTTGTCCTGAGTGCTGACCTCAAGGAAGCAGGCGAGATACTGAAGATATTTGAAGAAAAAAATATAGCAGCAAGCATTATAGGTGAGGTAAGAAAGAATAAAGTTGTAGACCTGGTATGGGGAAAGGAACGAGGAGTCCTTTTTGATTTTAACAAAGAAGCGATTATAGGATAAGTTAATGAGCAGTTTGGATAGCTTACTTTCTTTTATAATCCAGAATGAAAATATTTTTGGCTACAGTATACTTTTTGTAAGTTCAATAATCGAGTATATTTTTCCTCCTTTCCCGGGCGACACTGTTACTCTTTTTGGAGCTTTCCTGGTGGCTGCAAGGGGCTGGAATTTTTACTGGGTATTTTCTACAGCCACTCTGGGGTCAGTAGTTGGTTCATCAATAGATTATTTCATAGGACACAGGATCAGGATAGGTGTTGCTAATAATACAGGGTTAGGTAAAGGGATTAATAGCAGATTTACAAGGTTCTTAACAAAGGAGAGAGTTGATTATATAAAAAATAAGATAGATAGGTACGGACCAGCCTACATCATGCTTAACCGATTTATGCCCGGCATAAGAGCGTTTTTTTTCTTTGCAGCAGGCGCTGCCGGGATGAACTTTTTAAAAGTAACTTTTTATAATTTAATAAGTGTCATAGTCTGGAACTTAATTATCATTTCTGTTGGAATTTTTATAGGCTCCAATTGGCCGAGGCTTTTTTCAATCTTTGAAGCTTATTCTAAAATAATTGCTGCCCTGATTGTACTTGTCGTTGCTTTTTTATTAGTGAAGTTTTTATTTTTTAAAAAAGCAAAGGAGAATTGATAGCCATACTTCTTTCTTGTATCCTTTTATTAATTACTATATATTAAAATCGATAATTTGAACGAGAGAGGATGGGGTAATAAAATTGAAACTTAAAGAAAGGTTTTTGAAAATTGCAGAGGATTTTTCTGTGGAATTAATTTTTTTATTTGGTTCACAGAAAGAAAAAGGCTATTCCCTCTTAAAGGGCGAAAAGATAAGGGATACTGACCCTCTTGCAGACTTAGATGTTGGAGTAGTGTTCAAAAAAGGTGCCTTTCCTAAAAAACCTTACAAAAATTTTGGTTCCCTTTATTTTGAATTTGCTGAAATCTTTTCTCCCCTTAAGATTGACCTGGTTTTCCTCCAGGAGACTGAGTCTGTTTTACAGTTTGAGGCAATTAAAGGTATATGTGTTTTTAAAAAGAGCAGGGAGGCTTTGGATGATTATATAGAGAGGGTGCTAAAATTTGCTGCCGACTGGAAGGTTATGAGGGATAGAATAGATAACGAGTTTTTAGGATTGGGAGCAAGATATGATAAATAAATCCATGGTGGTGAAACGACTGGCATTTATAGAGGATGCGTTAAATTTGCTGAAATCTTTTCTCCCCTTAAGATTGACCTGGTTTTCCTCCAGGAGACTGAGTCTGTTTTACAGTTTGAGGCAATTAAAGGTATATGTGTTTTTAAAAAGAGCAGGGAGGCTTTGGATGATTATATAGAGAGGGTGCTAAAATTTGCTGCCGACTGGAAGGTTATGAGGGATAGAATAGATAACGAGTTTTTAGGATTGGGAGCAAGATATGATAAATAAATCCATGGTGGTGAAACGACTGGCATTTATAGAGGATGCGTTAAAAGAGATGAAATCTTTTATTGCAAAGAAAAAATAGTATCATTCATAAGAGCATTTCCACATTAAATAGATTCATAAGATATTTTAAAAGCCAATTTTTCCATAAAATTCCAGTTGTGCTGTTTTTTCTTGCTAAAATCCTTCCTATAATGTAAAAAAAGTTTCACTTCGCATTAGGTTTTTATAAAACCTACTGAGTTGTTCGGCTCAAAAATAATAAAATAAGGAGCTCCCCTCACCTTAATCCTCTCCCCCAAGGGGAGAGGGTAGGGGGAGGGGGAATTTTTAGATGAAAAGGGAAGAGATAATAGAAATTTCTAATCAGTATATTATGAACACCTATTCGAGGATGCCTCTTGTTTTCGAAAAGGGCAGGGGGGCGTATCTCTGGGATTTTGACGGGAAGAAGTATCTCGACTTTGTTACCGGTATTGCAGTGAATAACCTCGGTCACTGCCATCCCAAAGTTGTCGAGACAATAAAAAGGGAATCAGAGAAGCTGATTCATGTATCGAATCTTTACTTCATAGCCTCTCAGGCTCTGCTTGGCAAAAAGCTTGTGGAGTCTTCCCTTGTTGACGGCAGGGCATTTTTCTGCAACAGCGGGGCCGAGGCAAATGAGGCCGCCATAAAACTTGTGAGGAAATATTCAAAGGAGAAATTTAAAAGTAATGACCGGTATGAAATAATTACAATGGAGAACTCATTCCACGGCCGGACAATTACAACAATCACTGCAACAGGACAGGAAAAATTCCGGAAAGGGTTTGAGCCTCTTGTTCAGGGTTTTAAATATGTCTCTTATAACAATACGGACGCTCTTAAAAAGGCTGTCTCAGATAAAACTTGCGCTGTAATGGTTGAGCCAATCCAGGGAGAAGGAGGGGTTAATGTACCAGGTGAGAAATATCTTGAAGAAGTGAGAAAGCTGTGTGATGAAAAGGGTCTGGTGCTAATCCTTGATGAGGTACAGACCGGTATGGGGAGAACAGGGAAATTATTAGGTTTTCAACATACCAGCATTAAACCTGACATATTCACTCTTGCAAAAGGACTTGGTGGAGGAATTCCAATAGGTGCTATGGTTGCTAAAAATGAGATAGCTGACTTCTTTACTCCGGGTTCACATGCCTCCACATTTGGAGGAAATCCTTTTGTTTGTTCAGTTGCACTGACAGTGCTTGAGGTTATCGAGAAGGAGGGGATTTTAAAAAACTGCGAAGAGATGGGGGAGTATCTGACAAAGAAATTAAAGGGACTTGCAAAGGGATTTAAGTTCATAAAAGAGGTAAGAGGGAAAGGCCTCCTTATAGGTATGGAGCTTACTATAGATGGGAAAAATGTTGTGAATAGCTGCATTGAAAGGGGGTTGCTCATTAACTGCACGATGAATAACATTTTGCGTTTCCTCCCTCCCTTGGTAATAAGTAAGAACGAAGTTGATGAGGCAGTAGAAGTTTTGGGAAAAGCATTAGTAGAGGTTTCAGAAAAGAGCTGACTTTTTTTGAAACCTACTAATAGCTTATAGCAATTTGATTTTTATGAAATAAGAAAGGGCGACTAAAGTCGCCCCTATCCGGGTAAGGGTAGGTTTTAGAAGAGATTTAAGAGTAGAGTTAAATCTTTATCTGAAATCTGGTATTAACTTATAGCTTAAAGCTTACAGCTTATAGCTGTTCAAATGGTGAGAATTTAAATGAAAAGAAAAGATCTTCTGTCAATTTACTCTTTAACTCCTGATGAGATAAGGGAGCTTCTTGACAGAACAAAGTTATTAAAAAAATGGCTGAAGGAGAATGTTTCCCATAAGCCTTTAGATGGGAAGACCCTGGGGATGATATTCCATAAACCTTCTACAAGGACCAGGGTCACTTTTGAAGTGGGAATGTATCAGCTTGGAGGACAGGCGCTTTTCTTAAGCGGAGCAGAAATCCAGCTTGGCAGGGGAGAAACGGTCTCAGATACTGCTCTTGTTCTTTCAAGATATTTAAACGGCGTAGTAATGAGGACTTTTAAACAGAGTGACCTTGAGGAATTTGCTCAAAAAGCAACTATTCCTTTAATCAATGGTCTTACTGACATTTCTCATCCATGTCAGGTTCTCTCAGATATTTTTACACTTGAAGAGAAGTTTGACAGCATAAAGGGGATTAAAGTTGCTTATGTTGGTGATGGGAATAATGTTGCTAACTCTTGGCTGTTTGGAGCCTTGAAGACAGGGATTAATCTCAGTATTGCCACGCCTGACAATTACAGCATTGACCCTGATATTTTGAAAAAAGCAAAAGCTCTTGAAGGTAAATCAGAGGGGAGTTTTAAAATATTCACTGACCCTGTAAAGGCAGTAAAAGAAGCTGATGTGGTTTATACTGATGTGTGGACAAGCATGGGAAAGGAAAGTGAACGGCTTGAGAGAGAAAAAGTTTTCAGACCTTATCAGGTAAACTGGGATCTGCTAAAGCATGCATCAAAGGATGTATTGGTCATGCACTGCCTTCCAGCCCACAGGGATGAGGAAATAACCTCTGAAGTGATGGACAGCAAAAATTCAGTTATATTTGACCAGGCAGAAAACAGGCTCCATTTGCAGAAATCGATACTGGAGGCGTTGCTTGGGTGACAGAAGGGTCTAGGATTCAAGGATCCGAGGAGCCGAGTGAGCTGTAAGGAGAAATGGATTTTTGGAGAACGTGATTACGAAATAATTCATAGATAATCTGTAGATTGCTTTTAAGATTTGAACTTTGGAAAGGGGAGAGTTTGAAATGGGGAAAGTTAAAAAAGTTGTACTTGCATATTCTGGTGGTCTTGATACTTCGGTTATCCTTCGCTGGCTGATTGAGAAGTATGACTGTGAGGTAATAGCCTTTGTGGCTGACCTTGGACAAGGAGAGGAACTGAAAAAGATAAAGGAAAAGGCATTAAAGACAGGTGCTAAAAAGGTTTACATCGAGGATGTAAAGGAACAGTTTGTTAATGACTTTGTCTTTCCTGCCTTCAGAGGGAATGCACTTTATGAAGGCAGATACCTGCTCGGCACATCTATAGCGCGTCCTTTGATTGCATTGAAACAGATTGAGATAGCCAAAAAAGAAAAAGCTGATGCTGTTTCTCATGGGGCTACGGGAAAAGGGAATGACCAGGTAAGGTTTGAGCTTGCCTACCATGCTCTTATGCCCGGGATCGGGGTCATTGCCCCGTGGAGAGAGTGGGACCTTAACTCAAGACAGGCCCTTGTAGAATATGCCAAACGCCACGGCATACCAACGCCGGTAACTGCAAAAAGGCCTTATTCGAGTGACAGGAACCTGCTTCATATAAGTTTTGAGGGCGGAATTTTAGAAGACCCGTGGCTTGAGCCACCTGAGGACATGTTTATTCTTACAAGGTCTCCTCAAAAGGCACCTAATAAAACGACTTATATCGAAATAGATTTTCTGCGGGGGAATCCGGTTGCTGTAAACGGAAAGAGATTAAGCCCTGCCAAACTTTTGGAAAAGTTAAACGGGATAGGCGGGATTAATGGCATAGGGAGAGTTGACCTTGTAGAGAACAGGTATGTGGGGATGAAGTCAAGGGGCGTTTATGAAACACCTGGGGGAACAATCCTTCACATAGCGCACAGGGCTATGGAATCGATTACAATGGACAGGGAAGTGATGTATATCAGGGACTCCCTTATTCCGGAGTATTCAAGGCTCATTTATTTTGGCTACTGGTTTTCACCTGAACGGCACCTGCTCCAGAAAACAATTGATGAGACACAAAAGCATGTGACAGGAAGGGTGAAACTTAAGATCTATAAAGGGAACTGCGATGTGGTTGGCAGGAAGTCTCAGGAGTCACTCTACAAGCAGGACGTTGTGACCTTTGAAGCAGACAGGGTCTTTAACCAGGCAGATGCAGACGGTTTCATAAGACTCAATGCCCTGAGGCTTAAGATAAA
>MGDB01000154.1:0-16519 GCA_001790645.1 Candidatus Schekmanbacteria bacterium GWA2_38_11 | reverse complement strand
CAGTCTAATAATATTTGTGTAATCAATTTTTTAGATAAGCTATCATGAAGAACAATAAAAGAAAATTGTGGGATGGCAGATTTACTGAGTCCACTGCAAAGATAGTGGAGAAGTTTACCTGCTCACTCCACTTTGATAAAAGGCTATATAAATATGATATAGAGGGGAGTATTGCCCACTGCATGATGCTTGAGAAGTGTAAAATAATAAAAAGGGAAGAGGCGGGGAAGATTATAAACGGGCTAAATAGCATATTAAAGGAAATTGAGAATGGTGTCTTTCCGTTCAGGGAAGAACTTGAAGATATCCACATGAACGTTGAGAGAAGATTGATTGAGAAAATAGGAAAAGTGGGCGGGAAACTCCATACTGCAAGAAGCAGGAATGACCAGGTTGCCCTTGATGTAAGGCTTTTTCTGAAGGACGAGATAAAGGAGACAGGTCTGGCTTTAAAGGAGCTTCAGAAAGCAATTATTAAGATAGCTGAAAATAATCTGCAGTGCATAATGCCGGGCTATACCCACATGCAGCAGGCTCAGCCTGTTTTATTTTCTCATCACCTGATGGCATATTATGAAATGCTTGAAAGAGATTATGAGAGGTTAGTTTTATGTTACTGGAGAACTGATGTGCTTCCCCTTGGTGCAGGGGCATTGGCTGGAACCTCTTTCCCGATTGACAGGGAATATGTGGCAAAGCTTTTGAAATTCTCAAGGGTCACTAAAAACAGTTTGGATACAGTGAGTGACAGGGACTTTGTGATTGATTACCTCGCCTTTGCTTCCATACTGATGATGCACTTAAGCAGGCTATGCGAGGAACTGATCCTGTGGTCATCCTCAGAGTTTAATTTTATTGAAATCTCTGATTCATTCTGCACAGGGAGCAGTATGATGCCTCAGAAAAAAAATCCCGATGTGCCGGAACTTATCAGAGGGAAAACAGGTAGGGTATACGGGAATCTGATAACTATGCTGACAATATTAAAGTCTCTTCCTCTTTCTTATAACCGCGACCTGCAGGAGGATAAAGAGGCTCTCTTTGATTCTGTTGATACAGTGAAAAATTCACTCGTGATATTAAAAGATGTGATTTCAAATCTGAAGGTAAAAGAAGAAAAGATGCAGGAGAAGGCATGTGCCGGTTTTCTAACTGCTACTGATATATCAGATTATCTTGTGAAAAAAGGTTTAGCTTTCAGGGAATCCCATGAAGTTGTTGGAAAATTGGTAAGATATTGCATTGATAAGAGGAAGACCTTAAATAAATTAGATTTATCTGAATTTAAAAAGTTTCATAAAAGTTTTGATAAGGATGTAATAAGTTGCATAGCCGTTGAGCATTCAGTTGACAGCAAGATATCTTATGGCGGAACAGCAAGGGGAAATGTTGTTAGAATGATCAGGGAGGCGAAAAAGGAACTCCGGGGAAGTTTTTTTAAGTTCTCTTGATTTCTGTAACCTAAAGTTTATGACTATAGTAAAAGGTTTTTACCATTTTTCCAGGGATCTCATAGAAAATCTGAATGGAAAGATTTAGAGAATGGAGTATAAAAAAAAATATTCCAGCTTAGCTTTTCTTTTTTATTCTGCCGGAACTTTCTTTGTTTTATTATTGTTAGTCCTTTGCAGTGTTACAGGATGCGGCAGGAAAGGTCCGCCGCAGGTTCCAAAAGAAGTTGAGCTTATAAAAATTACAAATATATCCGGTGAAGCCCGGGAGGGAGAGGTAGAACTCTACTGGGAAATCCCGAAGAAAAAGGATAAGAGTGCGCCATTACCAGGAATAAAAGAATTTAAGATTTACAGGTTACCCCCTAACAAAGAAAAGGTGGAGGGTGTTAGCATAGCGGAGGCTTTTAACGTGATTGGAAGTATAGAGGTTAAGGAGATCCAGGATCTATCTCGTGAGATAGAATATACAGACCATAACGGCTTTACAAGGGAAAAATGGTACCATTACGTAGTAGCAGGCTTTGACAGGGAAGAGCAGTTAATAGCCATCTCTGATACGGTTGATGTGTATTTTTCTTTTGAGCCGGGGCCTCCAAAAAATTTAAGGGCAGAAGTAAAAGAGAATTATATTCTCCTGCAGTGGGAGCTGCCTGTACTTGATATAGAAGGGAAGCCGCTTAAGAACCTTGTGGGCTATAATATCTACCGCAAGAAGATAGACCAGAAAGCATATATGGCAATTAATAAGATCCTTATAAAAAAGGAAAGATACGTAGATATGGATCTTGAGAAAGATGTTGCCTATTCTTATTTTATAAGGGCAGTGGATAACCATTATCCGCCGTGGCATGAGAGCGCTGATTCAAATATTGTTGAAATTGAAAATAAGAACCTTGTTCCTCCGCAAGCGCCAAGAAGCTTAGAGGCTGTAGGAGGAATGGGGAAGGTAAGCCTTTCCTGGGAAAGGAATGTGGAACCAGATTTACTGGGTTACAGGGTATACAGGAGCAAGACCTCTGGCAAAGACTATGAACTTCTTAATAAGGAATTAATTAGAGAAGAATATTTTGATGATACCTCTGCTGCAAAAGGGTTAAAATATTATTATGTTGTAACTGCAATAAGCAGTGCAAAATATGCAAATGAAAGCTCTTTTTCAAATGAGGAGAGTGGGATAGCACAGTGAGATAAAAATGCATTTATTCCAATACAGGAGAGACCAGCTTTTTTGCGAGGACATCCCGGTAAAAAAAATTGCTGAGGAAGTAGGGACACCATTTTATCTTTACAGCTTTAATACCTTATCAAACCATTTTAAGGCCTTTGATGATGCCTTTTCTCCCATACCGCATATTACATGTTTTTCCCTGAAGTCAAATTCAAACCTCGGGATTCTTTCAATCTTTGCGGGTCTGGGAGGAGGGGCTGATATTATGTCCGGTGGTGAGCTGTACCGGGCGTTGAAGGCAGGGTTTAGTCCTAAAAAAATCACATATGCAGGTCCGGGAAAGACCACTGAGGAGATAGAGTATGCATTAAAGAACGATATTCTCATGTTTAATCTTGAATCTTCTCAGGAGGCTGAGTGCATAAACAAGGTTGCAGGGAAATTAGGGAAAAAAGCAAGGATTGCCTTCAGAGTAAACCCTGATGTAGACCCAAGGACCCATCCGTATATTTCCACGGGGCTCAAGGAGAATAAATTCGGAATTAATATTAAGAAGGCCATGGAAGAGTTTAAGAGAGCAAATGCAATGAAGAACCTTGATGTCGCAGGTGTCCATGAGCATATAGGCTCTCAGATAACAAAAATCAAGCCTTTCACTGACACTGTAAAAAGGGTAAAAGAGTTTATTAAAGAATTAAAAGAGGAAGGTATCAATATCAGGTATTTTGATATGGGTGGTGGACTGGGCATAACTTATAAAGATGAGAAGCCTCCTCATCCCAGAGAACTTGCAAAGGCTGTGATCCCGATTTTGAATGACCTTGACTGTACGTTCATCTTTGAGCCCGGGAGAGTGATAGTTGGAAATGCTGGAATTCTTGTTTCAAAGGTCTTATACACTAAAAAGAGCGGGGATAAAAATTTCGTAATCGTTGATGCCGCAATGAATGACCTGATAAGACCGAGCTTATACGGTTCCTATCAGGAAATTATTCCTGTCCTAAAGAAGCGTGGCGCAGGGAGCATGGTGGTTGATGTAGTCGGGCCTATTTGCGAATCCGGAGATTTCCTGGCAAAGAAAAGAAAGGTACAGGTTTTAAGGCAGGGAGATCTTATAGCTGTTATGAGTGCGGGGGCTTACGGGTTTACAATGTCATCAAATTATAATTCAAGGCTGAGAGTCCCTGAGGTGATTGTAAGAGGGGAAAAATTCTGCATTGCAAGAAAGAGGGAAACATATAAGGATTTGGTGAGAGGAGAAAGAAGGCTGGAGTTATAATTAGACAGGAAAAAGACATCGGGTCAGGAGACCCGATGCTACCCGGGTAGAGGCAGGTTTCCTGACCTGCCATATTAAGCGGGACAGGAAAACCCCATATTTTCAGATGGGAAATAGAAGGTAAAGGTTATTTATAAATGAAGCAAATTAAATTTACAAAGATGTGCGGGAGCGGGAATGATTTTATAATCATTGACAACAGGAAGAAAGAATTTTCTATTAAGAACCTCAAGTCCTTTGTCACAAAAATCTGTTCAAGGAGATTTTCAGTAGGGGCTGACGGGGTTATCTTTATCGAAAAATCATCCAGGGCTGATTTTAAATGGCGTTTTTTTAATTCTGACGGGTCAGTGGCTGAGATGTGCGGCAATGGCGGAAGGTGCGCTGCGCGGTATGCATTTATCAAAAGGATTGCCGGCAAGTCCCTCTCTTTTGAGACAATGGCAGGGTTAATCAGGGCAGAGGTAAAAGGTGAGAGAGTGAAAATCCAGTTGACTGAACCAAACGGACTAAAGCTCGGGATTAAGCTGAAAATTTCAGGAAAAGAAAAGGAACTCAACTTCATAAATACTGGCGTTCCTCATGCGGTGCATTTTGTAAAAAATCTTGAAGACTGTCCTGTTGAGGGACTTGGCAGAGAGATCAGGTATCACAAAAAATTCTCCCCGGCAGGGGCTAATGTGAATTTTGTAGAGCACAGCAAGGGAAGTTTTTTAAGGATAAGGACATATGAGCGGGGAGTAGAAGGGGAGACTCTTGCTTGCGGCACTGGGGCAGTGGCATCAGTCCTGGTAGCATCAGCGCTTGGGAAAGTGAGTTCATCTTGTAGCATTACTCCAAAGAGCGGAGAGGCTTTAAAAGTTTATTTTGATAAAAATGAAAAAGGTTTTCATGATGTTTATCTTGAAGGTGAAGCAAGATTGGTTTTTGAAGGGGCTATAAGAGAAGAGGCGTGGAAGTATTAAATAAAATTCAAAATTATGGATTGGTAGCCGCAGGCTTTAGCCTGCGTGGATGATAAAGTTTCTATGGTATAATTTTAAAGGAGAAAATAAATGTTTTGTGGTTCAATGGTTGCAATTGTAACACCTTTTAAAAATGATAAGGTTGATGAAGATAGTTTTAAGAAACTCATAAAGTTCCAGATATCAAACAAAACCAGTGCCATTGTTCCTTGCGGCACAACAGGAGAATCAGCTACCTTATCCTTTGAAGAACATCAGAGGGTTATAGAGATTACAATTGAGGCAGTCAATAAAAAGGTACCTGTGATTGCAGGGACAGGGTCAAACTCTACAAAAGAGGCTATAAAGCTTACACGCCATGCTGCAAAGGCAGGGGCAGACGGAGCACTCTTAATTGCACCTTATTATAATAAACCGACTCAGGAAGGGCTGTACCGGCACTTTAAGGCAATTTCAGAGTCAGTTGATATACCAATTATACTTTACAATATTCCAGGGAGAACCGGAGTCAATATGCTTCCGGAGACTATTGCAAGGCTTGCTGGAATAAAAAATATTGTGGGGATAAAGGAAGCTTCTGGCTCACTTGCACAGATGGCAGACATAGTTTCTTTATGCGGTGATGATTTTGACCTGATATCAGGGGACGATAATCTCCTCCTTCCTATTCTTGCAATTGGCGGGAAGGGAGTAATCTCAGTTGTTGCAAATGTCGCGCCGCTGGATGCAGCTAATCTGATTGAAGAGTTTGAAAAAGGAAATTTAAAAGAGGCTAAAAGGCTTCACTACAAGCTTGCCCCGCTTGTTCAGGCTATGTTTTATGAGACAAATCCTATTCCTGTAAAAGAAGCCCTTCACATGATGGGGATGATTACAGACGAGATAAGACTTCCCCTTTGCCCTATGAGCGAGGGAAACAGGAAGAAGCTGGAAAATGTGATGAAGGGTTACGGGCTGATTTGAGTACCAACCCCCAAATGTTCGCTTCTCTGCCACTTGTTTAGCGTGTGTGTAATGGACACCGTTTGACGGCTGGTGCGAAACCCTTTGCGGAGTTTGTGACATCCGGTAAATGTGCTCATGGGTCTCTGAGCGCCTGTGCGCGTGTTATCTGGAGTGTCCGAAAGGCTTCAATTAATAGCGATATATTCAGCGAAAGAAGTAGACTCGGGAATAGGTAGATTATCCTCCATTAATCCCTGCACATGCAACTCAATAGCCTCATGCATGCTTTTTTCAGCCTCCTCACGAGTTGTGCCTGTAGCGATACAGCCCGGTAAATCAGGCGAATATGCAGAATAATTACCTTCAGCCTTTTCGATAACAATAAGAAAACGATGCATCTATTATTTCACCTCCTTTACTTTTGCCTGCTTCAAAATACTGTTCAGCGTGCCGGGAGCTAAATCATCATTAGGATGCCCAGCGATAGTAACTCTGCCAGTTTTTGTAGTATGCTTGTATTGTCGATGACTGCCCTTTGTATCTACTTGATACCAGCCATCATCCTCTATCAATCTTATAATATCACGTACCTTCATTGCTATTCATTATTTCAGATTTTCGAATAACGTACTTGTTGCAAAAGAAGCCTAAAGAGTTTAAAATTTAAATTTTTGTACCATGTTATCTGTTGTTGGAGCAAACAACAGTTCCATTTATTTCCAAAAATTAAAAGAGTTTTTCATAAATCGGTGTAAGAATTTGTCCGTTTTCTGCATAACCAATAGAGCCTTCTTCGAAATTTGGAGGAGCACCTATTGGAGTAACTGCATAGTAATAATAAGCCTTAATATGTTTTGAATATTCTTTGCAGAAAGGATCGTTAAAAGGGACTTTTGCTGATTTCTTTAACTTAGCCTCAGATGCCCACTCAGGTTCTGAAAAGACAAATATCATGATTATTCCGTAATCGCCCTTTTTACCTTTTGGGGTTGTGGGTGGAATACTTATTTGTCTAAAAGAATTGTTCTTTCTTGCTTCTCTAAAGGAATATACCAATGCCTTTAGTTGTTCTTTTGTCGTATTAGGCGATACAAGAATACTCAATGATGTAAAATCTCGACCCACTACCTTAAATGATGGAAGTTTTTGGGCAGATACTTTTGGCGAAACTATCAAGCCTATTGGCAAGAGTACAAGTAATACCACTATGATGATAAATACCTGCTTCAAATACCCTCCTCTTTTTACTGTTTGCTTTTTTTGTTTGCCTTCAATGAACGCCTAACTCATTAATAAATAAACAGGTTCGCTTATAGTCCAAAATTGATAGTATAGGCGAACTATTTTGCTCATACCGACTATACCAGAAATTCCTCTCCTCTTTCCCAGATTCTATGATTTAAACATATCAAAACCTTTTTATACCGTCAAGCCTGTTTGTTTCATTGACAAGCACTCAGGTATAATCTATAAAAAAAACATAAAATGCAATAATATAAGAATTGATTTTAAGCATAAAAAGAAAATTTTGTTATGACAAAAAAAGAATTCATGAACATTATAAGCAATGGGCGGGAAGATCTTTTACAGCAGTTCCTTGATTTACTAAAAAAATTGAAAATTGATTATTGTGTGATTGGCGGTTTAGCTGTCAATGCTTATGTTGAACCAGTAGTCAGTATGGATTTAGACATAGTTGTTGTTGCAAAGGAATTTGACAGGCTTATAAAAGCATCAGCGAAAATTTTTAAGATAGAGGAATTTCCTCATAGCCTGAACTTAAGTAATCCCAAAACTGATTTACGTATCCAATTACAAACTGACTCACGTTATCAGCTTTTTATCCCCCGTGCTTCAGTAAAAGAGGTAATGGGATACAAAATGAAGGTGGCAACCATAGAAGATGTTTTGCAGGGTAAAATATGGGCATACGGTGACGAAGAAAGGCGTAAAAGTAAACGGCAAAAAGACCTGGCTGATATTTTTCGTTTAGTAGAAACCTTTCCCCAATTAAAAGATTTGCTACCTGAATCAATAAAAAACCTTTTATAAATATTTTTTGCCTGATATGTACGGGGCATGCTTGATGCGGAATCCAGTGTTTCCCGTGAAAACGGGAATCCAGTTCATTTTAATAGTTCCCCGCTTTTGTGGGGACAGCGGCTGGATTCCTGCTTTCGCAGGAATGACGGCTGAGGAATAGAGATGATTTAACCCTGAAGCAGAGCTTCGAGGAATTCTTTTGATTAAATATACTAAGGAGTAAATATATGGTCAGGGCAATTGTTACAGGTGCATGCGGCAAGATGGGGAAGATGATAAGGGGTGTTATAGCTAGTAGCGATGGGGTACGTCTTGTTGGCTGCACGGAGACAAAGGACCATAAATGCATAGGCAGTGAGATAAGGCTTGAAGAAGCGAAGGCCGGGAAGATTAAAGTAGTTGATAGTCTTGAGAAGATAATTGGTTCATGCGATGTGGTAATAGATTTCACAGCCCCTGAAGCAACTCTTTCAAATCTTGAGGTCTGCAGGGAAAATAAAAAGGGGATTGTCATCGGGACAACAGGTTTTACGCCCGAGCAGAAAAAGAAAATTACAGCAGCATCTAAATCTATCCCGGTAGTTTTTTCTCCAAACATGAGTACAGGAGTTAATCTGGTATTTGATTTAGTCAAAAGAATAGCTGAAGCTCTCGGGAACGATTATGATATAGAAATTTCTGAAGCCCACCACAGATACAAAAAGGATGCACCAAGCGGAACAGCCTTAAAGATTGCTGAGATAATAGCAGAAGCACTGGGGAGAGACCTTGAAAAGAGTGGTGTATACGGAAGAAAAGGAATAGTTGGAGAGAGAAAGAAAGAAGAGATAGGGATTCACAGCATCAGGGCAGGAGATATTGTTGGTGACCACACCGTTCTTTTTTGCGCTCCGGGCGAGCGGGTAGAAATTGTCCACAGAGCCCATAGCAGGGAGACATTTGCACGTGGAGCTGTAAGAGCTGCAAAGTTTGTTGCAGGCAAGAAGAAGGGTCTATTTGATATGGCAGATGTGCTCGGTATCAAACGGTAATTTTAATCAAAAAAATTCCTCCGACACGCCACAAAACTCTTGACTAAAAACTAAATAGTATAATTCTTTCTTTAGTGCTTTCCTAATTTTTTCTGATTTTACTTGACATAATATAGAGTATTTGTATATTTTAAATATGTTTTCTGTTACTTTTGGGTCTTGTGACAGATAACAATTGAAAAAATAAGGCCCAAAAACTTTTTTACCTTGCGATCGGAATCTAAGAGGAGAACCTATATTGGGAAAGTCCTTCCACGAATTTTTGGGTTCTAGCCCCCTTTAGCTATCTGAATCTCAAGATAATATTTTTTAGAGGTAAATATGGGGAATAAACTTTATGTAGGAAGCCTTGCTTATTCTGTTAGTGAGCAAAAACTGTCAGAACTTTTTTCACAGCATGGCACAGTGTCATCGGCAAAGGTCATCTCAGATAAATATAGTGGCCAATCAAAGGGATTTGGCTTTGTTGAGATGGGCTCAGACGAAGAAGCACAAAAAGCGATTGCCGCACTGAATGGAACACAGTTCGAAGGAAGGACAATCGTAGTAAATGAAGCAAGGCCTCAAGAAGACAGACCAAGACGTCCGCGAACTGGCGGCGGCGGTGGTGGTGGTAGCGGCGGCGGCGGACGCGGCGGACGCAGCAGTAACAGATGGTAGTTAAATACTTCTGACAAAATTAGGTATGCATTGCCTGTAAAAAATAGAAGGATGTTTTTCAGGTGATAGAATACACTGAAAGCAAAAGGGGTGATTTTTATGAAAAGTCACCCCTTTTGCTTTTAAACCCTGAGTCTTGAAATTTTCTATTTTTTCATTTGATATCATTGACTATTTCTTTGAAGCGGCCCCATGGGATCGCAGTCCAGGTTTCAGTTGTAGAATGTCCGAATGACCTGATTATTGCTACTACTTTTATTACTACTGAATCATCTGGGGCTTCAAAAATATCGAGGTAATCATAGGGACCAAGAATTGCATAGTTTGCCAGCCATTTCACTGATGAACAGTGTTTATTTATTTTTGATTTTATTTCCTGCTCAAGTTCTTTAAGTTTTGCCGGTGAAGCAGTTGCCTCGGCTGAAAGCTTTGTTAAGAGAATATAAGTCGCCATAATATTACCCTCCTTTTAACTGGTTATTGGTTAAAGTATAATAGCTTTAAGCTATAAGCACTAAGTGGTTAAAAAATAAAAATTTAAAGTACATAGGCCAAGGAAAGTGTCGGACAAAATAGTTTGACAGCTTGTTAGCCTACGAGCCTCTTATTTTAAAACTATAAGACATTTGATAATTTACAGCTTATACTTTAAGGTTTGAATAGGAGGATTCCACTTTTTTCTGACTTTTTTCCTCTGCGGGTGGAAGGGAAAAAGTGTGTGGTTTATAGTTTGTAGTTTTTGGTTTATGGTTACAACTCGGTGGTTATCCTTTTCCATCCTATCTTTGAACTATAAATCAGAAACTATAAACCCAAAACCGAAGATGTTATTAGTTATAAGTTATAGGTTATAAGTTAGTTAACAGTGGCGGTGCAGGGACTTGAACCCCGGACTCCGCGGATATGAGCCGCGTGCTCTAACCAGCTGAGCTACACCGCCAATAAAATTTTTTATTCTATTTTTTCTTCCTTCTCATCCCGTTCTTTACTAAATGAACCTCTGAGCGATCCCCAGAACCACCTTCTCTTTGAAGGTTTATAGGTAACAAGATCTTCAAGGCGCTCAATTTCTTCAGGCAAGGTTTTATTGAAGTCCTTTATAACAAAATCCTCTGCAGTCTTAATAGCATTCTTAATTGCATATGATGGAGAAGAGCCATGGGCAACAATGCATACACCATTGACACCAAGGAGCGGGGCTCCACCATATTCAGTAAAATCAAGCCTGCGGTTGAGGTTTTCAAAGGCAGGCTTCATCAAATAGGCTCCAATCCCGCTTCTGGCCCGTTTAGAAACTTCTTCTTTTAACATATTTACATATATATTTGCAAATCCTTCTGTGAGCTTTAAGAAAATATTGCCCACAAATCCATCGCAGACAACAACATCTGCTTCCCCATAGAAAATATTGTTTCCCTCTATATTACCAACGAAGTTCAGTGAGGAATTGTCTAATATTCTGTAAACTTCCTGAGTAAGTCTGTTTCCTTTTGTGGGTTCAGAGCCGTTATTAAGAAGTGCTATTTTTGGCCTTTCTTTTTTTAAAATAATCTTTGCGTAAAGATGCCCCATTATGGCGAATTGGAGAAGCCATTCAGGTCTACAGTCTACATTTGCGCCGGCATCAAGTACTATTGTCCTTCCTTTGATACTCGGAATAATGGTGGAAATAGCAGGCCTTTTGACCTTAGGAAGGGTATTAAGGATCTTAATGGCCGAATACAGGAAAGCGCCGGTATTACCTGCGCTGACAACAGCTTTAACCTCTTTTTCATAAAGCATTTTAAGAGAAACTGACATAGATGAATAGGGTTTTTGACGGAAGCTTTCTGAAGGTACTTCCCCCATTTCTACTCTCTGAGGAGCATGCCTGATATCAATTGGTAACTGTAACTCATTAGATGGTGAGAGATATCTTGATATCCTTGCTTCATCTCCAACAAGGACAATTTTAATGCCAAATTCCTTTGCGGCACTGAGAGCACCTTTTACAATTGCTCCAGGGGCAAAGTCGCCTCCCATTGCATCTACTGCGATCATCTCTCCCTCAAGGTAATAGATCTACTCTATGAATATTCTCTTTTTTTAGAGCATAAGTTGAAGATCTAAATTAAATACTAAATCCTAATATCTAAATCCTAAACAAATCCAAAGTATTAATGACCAAAGTTCAAAACAATTTGGAACATTAGGATTTTGGATTTTGAAATTGTTTAGAATTTAGGATTTCGAATTTTTCAGCTCTCCTTATTCCTCTATTTAACTTTTCTTCGAAAAACTAAATATCTCGTTTAAGCAGGGGTTTCTATTTTAATGACCTCTTTGCCATTATAATATCCACAATGCCTGCATACACGGTGGGGCAGTTTCGGCTCCTGACATTGCGGACATTTTGAGTACTGAGGTGCAGTTAAAGCATCATGGCTCCTTCTGCTATCGCGCTTTGCTCTTGAAGTCTTCTTCTTTGGTACAGCCATTTTATTCTCCTTTATTTGTTACCTTCGTTAAAAAGATTTACTTAAGTTTTAACTTTGAGTTTTTTAAATACTGCAAACCTCGGGTCAATTGATTCAACATCACAATTGCATTTATCAAGGTTTAAATTAGTACCACACCGGGGGCATAACCCGGGACATTCAGGTTTACAAACCGGTTTCATAGGCAATGAGAGAAAAATTTGTTCTCTTATAATCTCAAAGAGATCAATTTCTAATCCCTTTATGAAAACTGTGTCCAATTCCTCTTTTTCAAGTTCTTTTTCTTCTTCAAAGACTTCAGCCGGTGCTGATTTAAATTCAATCTCAAAGGGAGACGAAATAGTTGAGATAAAATTTTCAAGACAGAGGCTGCAAGTCTGTTTTATGGAAAATTCAATGAGGCCCTTGGTGACAGCCTCGCATTTAACCTTTTCAATGTCAATAGAAACAACAATGGGCTTTGGGAATTCTAATTCATCGTCCATCCCCAGGGCTGACGCAGAAATCTGCTCATTTATTTTATATCCGCTTTCAGGGATTTCGCTGATTTCAATAAACCTTATCATTCTAACCCCTTATCCTTTCTCTGTAATTTCTTACTTATTTTTTCCTTTTTTAAGGGATTTTTTTAAAACCTCCTGCATAGTTTCAGCAAAAATAAAATTTACTCCTTTCCTCACATTATTGGGAAGTTCTAAAATATCATTTTCATTTTTCTTTGGCAAAATTATAGTTGAAATGCCAGCTCGTTTGGCAGCGAGTGTTTTTTCCTTAACTCCTCCTATAGGCAGGATTCTTCCTCTAAGAGTTACTTCACCGGTCATAGCAACATCCTTATTTACAGGAACTTTGGTCAGAGCTGAGATCAAAACAGTAGCCATTGTTATTCCTGCTGAGGGTCCATCTTTGGGAGTAGCTCCAGCAGGTACATGGATATGGATGTCGTTTTTGGAGAAGAAATCATCATTTATTCCAAGGTTATGTGCTTGAGACCTTGCATAGCTCAAAGCAGCTTTTGCAGATTCCTGCATAATGTCTCCTAACTGTCCTGTCAGGGTGAGGTTTCCTTTTCCCTTCATGGTGGTTGCTTCGATATAGATAATCTCGCCTCCTGCCGGAGTCCAGGCTAAACCAGTTGCAACTCCTACTTCGCTAAACTCCTGCTCACCTTCCCTGAAATATTTCGCTGCCCCAAGAAACTTGTGGAGGTTGTTTGCTGTTAACAGTGCTGGTTCCTTTCTTTCCGCTGCAAATTCTTTTGCTACCTTTCTGCAAATAGTGGCAATCTCCCGCTCAAGGTTCCTAAGGCCTGCCTCCCTTGTATAATCTGATATAATCTTTGCAATTGCAGAATCGGAAATGGACAGCATTTTCTCTGTTATCCCGTGCTCTTTTAACTGGCGAGGGATAATAAATTTTTTTGCTATCATCAGTTTCTCTTCTTCTGTATATCCTGAAAGGTATAAGGTTTCCATTCTATCCTTCAGGGCTGAAGGGATAGGGTCTGTCAAATTGGCAGTTGTAATAAACATTACCTTGGAAAGGTCAAAAGGTAAAGCAAGGTAATGGTCTGTAAAGGAGTCATTCTGTTCAGGGTCTAAAACCTCAAGGAGCGCTGCTGAAGGATCTCCCCTAAAATCTGTACCGACTTTATCAATCTCATCCATCATAAAAACGGGATTATTTACCCTGGCCTGCTTGATTCCCTGAATAATCTTACCAGGCAAAGCCCCGACATAGGTTCTCCTATGCCCCCTTATTTCTGCCTCATCACGGATTCCCCCAAGTGAAATCCTTACGAATTTTCTTCCCAAAGCCCTTGCGATGGATTTACCAAGAGAAGTTTTACCTACCCCGGGGGGTCCGACAAAACAAAGGATTGGCCCCTTCATCTGCTTTTTTAATTTGCATACGCCGAGATATTCCAGAATCCTTTCCTTTACTTTTTCAAGGTCATAGTGGTCCTCATCAAGGACCTTGGAGGCTTTCTTGATATCAAGGTTATCCTTTGTTGCTTTACTCCATGGGAGTTCTACTAAGGAGTCAAGATATGTTCTTACAAGAGAGGCTTCAGCTGCATCCGGATGCATTCTTTCAAGGCGGAGTAATTGTTTTTCAGCTTCAGTTTTAACTTTTTCCGGCATCTTGGCTTTTTTAATATTTTCCCTGAACTCGTTTATTTCCTCTGTCTTCTCATCAACCTCTCCCAGTTCCTTCTGGATCGCCTTTAGCTGTTCCCTTAAGAAATATTCCCGCTGGGTCTTGTTCATTTCATCTTTGGCTTCACTCTGGATTTTATGCTTGACTGTAAGGACTTCAAGTTCTTTGTTCAAATATTCACTTACTACTTTTAGTCGATCTACCGGGTTTAAGGTCTCAAGGACTCTTTGGGCATCTTCGACTTTTAAATTCAGATTAGATACAACAAGGTCGGCAAGCCTTCCCGGATCTTCCAGATTATCAGCAAGCACTAAAATATCCGGAGGTATAAGCTGTCCCAGAGATATTGCTTTTTGGAGCTGTTCCCTTACATTTCTCATCAAGGCTTCAATTTCAGAAGTTTTCTCTGCAAGGGACTCCTCTTTAATGACCTCAATTTTAACCTTGTAAAAAGGTTTTGTCTGCGTATATTCTAAAATTTTTGCCTTAGATAACCCTTGAACTAAAATCTTAACCCTTCCGTCAGGAAGTTTTAGCATTCGCATTATCAGGGCCACAGTTCCTATGGAGTGAATCTCCTCTAGGGAAGGGATCTCTGTAGCACCATCCTTCTGGGCTGCTAACAATATCATCCGATTCGATGATAAAGCGCTATCTACAGATTTCACTGACATCTCGCGGCCAACAAAAAGCGGGGCAATCATAAATGGAAAAACAACTATGTCTCTTATAGGTAAAAGTGGAACATTATCCGGAATCTGAAGATCTTCAATATTTAGGGTGTCAATCATATTTTATATTCCTCAGAGTTAATCTATCTTTATCTCTGTCTTTGTTCCTCGCCTATCTATTATTTTTTTAAGCTGAATAATTAAGACCCCCTTTTTGTAAGTAGCCCAGGACTCCTTTGTGTGGCAGGGGACCGGTAGTTTGATAATTCTTTTGAATGTACCAAAGGGGCGTTCCATGCATAAAAATTTTACCCCTTCAGCTCCTTCATGAAGAGGAGCAAAATCATCTGATTTACTGCCCTCGATAGAAAGTTCATTACTTCTTACATAGACGCTTATATTTGACGGATTTATTCCTGGAAGTTCGCTCTCTATATAAACTGAGTCTTGAGTTTCGTAGACATCTACTGGAGGAAACCTTTTGCTTTTGTCCAAAAGATGCAGGCTTCCCTGGATAATATCAGGGATATGATTAAATAACCGCAATATTTCATCAAAGCTCAGGAGTTTTAACTTTTCAAGATTTATTTTTCTGTGAGGCATATACTTTACAAGTCTAATTGTTTTAAATATTTTTTAAATTCTTTACCAAGGTCTTTTCTTTTCAGGGCAAATTCAACTGTTGCTTTAAGGAAGCCCAGTTTATCTCCTGCATCATATCTTACTCCGGAAAATTCACATCCGTAAATATTCTCTTCTTTTAAAAGTGTCTTTAATCCGTCTGTAAGCTGTATTTCACCGTGTTTTCCAGGTGAAGTCTTTTTTAAGACTCTGAATATTTCAGGGGAGAGAATATACCTGCCTATGACTGCTAAATTGGACGGTGCTTTTGTAGGCTCAGGTTTTTCCACAAGATCCAGTACCTTATATACTCTATCCTTCATTTTCCTCGGCTTTATAATCCCGTAACTTTTTGTCTCCTTTTGCTTTACTTCCTGAATGGCTATAACAGACCCATGATATTCTTCGTAAACATCTATAAGCTGTTTCATGCAAGGAACACGGGAGTCAATGATATCGTCACCCAAAAAAACAGCAAAAGGTTCATTGCCGACAATGGGTTCTGCACACAGAATAGCGTGACCCAGTCCCAGGGCTTTTTTCTGCCTCGTATAGGCAAACGTTACCATATTTGATATGTTTTTTATTTCTTCCAGTAAATCAAACCGTTTTTTTTCAAAAAGCTCATATTCCAATTCTACTGACGAATCAAAGTGGTCTTCTATTGCCCTCTTCCCTCTGCCAGTAACAATAATAATTTCTTCGATTCCGCTCGCCTTTGCTTCCTCTACTACATACTGGATCAAGGGCTTATCAACCAGAGGAAGCATTTCCTTGGGTGAAGCTTTGGTTGCCGGAAGAAATCTTGTACCCAGGCCTGCGACAGGGATAACTGCTTTTCTAATTTTCATACTTTTATTTTCCTAAAAAATCAAAAATTTCAAAATTAAAATTAAGACCATCCATTTACAGGGAAGCCCTACTGTCTAAATTCAAAAATCTTAATTTCTTAAGTCTTAAATGTCAAGGTTAAAAGGCCGCAATGTCAACCACAAATAGAAATGTCCTCTTTTAAAAAAATTAGAAATGTCCTCTTTGTTGTGTT
>MGDB01000153.1:5384-18740 GCA_001790645.1 Candidatus Schekmanbacteria bacterium GWA2_38_11 | reverse complement strand
GTGGGCTGCTCAATATTACAAGACTGAAACTCCAAGGTCTTTCATTTCATCCGGAGGTCTTGGTACAATGGGGTTCGGGTTTCCAGCCTCAATCGGGGCTAAAATCGGCTGTCCGGAAAAGACAGTTATTAATATCACAGGCGACGGCAGCTTTCAGATGACGATTCAGGAGATTGCAACTGCTGTGCACTATAGAATTCCAATTAAGGTTGCAATTATCAATAACGGTTACCTTGGTATGGTGAGACAATGGCAAGAATTGTTTTTCAGCAAAAGGTACTCTGAAACGGACCTGGGCGAGAGTCCTGATTTTGTGAAAATTGCAGAGGGGTACAGGGCAAAGGGTATATTGATTGAGAAAAAGGAGGACGTAAGGTCTGCAATTATTAAGGCATTGGGAATTAATGATATTGTGATTATGGATTTCAGGGTTGACAGGGAGGAAAATGTAATGCCAATGATTCCACCCGGTGGAACAATTAATAATGTTTTAGGATAGGAGCTACCTATGAAAACACATACCCTTTCTATATTAGTCAGAAACCATCCCGGGGTTTTATCCCATATTGCAGGGCTTTTTGCCAGAAGGGCATATAATATTGAAAGCATAGCAGCCGGAGTAACAGAAAAACCTGATGTAACAAGAATCACCATTGTAGTTGCAGGAGATGAAGATGTGCTTGAGCAGGTAACCAAACAGGTGAGAAAACTGGTTGACGTAATTAAGGTTGTGGACTTGAAATATTCTGAATCAATTACACGGGAATTAGCCATTATCACGGTTAAAGCCAATAAGGATACCAGAAGTGAGATAATAGAAATAGGTGATGTTTTTAAGGGAACGGTTGTTGATATTACTGACAGTACTATTACTATCCAGGTTGCAGGAAACGAAAGACAGATTAAAGGTGTTATAAAACTACTTTCACATTTCGGCATTGAGGAGATGGCAAGAACCGGCCTCATTGCCCTGCCCTACAAAAGTGGAAGATAAAGAAGTTAAAAAATATTAAAAGGAGGGTTAAGAGGGGATTTTTTCTGTAATCTTTTTCAAATCTCTGTTATCAAAGGTTTCGCAGAAACCTTAAAGAAGATTGGTTGACAAGAAGGTCTTGTAGAATTAAATTATAAAGAAAAAAGTACAAGAATTTTTGAGGATTTGCTTTTCAAATTTACAGTGGATTGAAAGGAGAAAACAATGAAAGAACTAACTCAAATGATCGTCCAAAAGCTTGTTGACAAACCAGAGGAGGTAATTATTACTGAGACTGGAAGCGAATCTACTGTAATACTTGAGATTTCCGTGGCTAAAGAGGAGATAGGGTTTGTAATAGGGAAAAAGGGAAGGATAATAAACAGCATCAGAAATATAATGAATGCTGCAGGAAAGAAAATCGGGAAAAAGATAATTGTGGCAATTAAAGAGTAAAAATACTCTTTATATGAAATCAGGTTTACTTTTTATGAGAGATGGTAAAAAAGAAGAAGAGAGTTCAAGAAGTTTTTGAATATCGGTTTGAGTAAAATCAGGCCCTGACTGCTCGGGTGTATCACCTTTTCTGCTTATCTGAATGACTCCTACTGCTTTACCTTCCATTATTAAGGGGAGAGTTAACATCTTCTGTATTATTTTTGGACCACTATCAGAAGTTTTAACCTGCTCATAGATACTCAGATGTTTGATGTTGGAAAGATTGTTCTGAATATCAGCTTTAAGGGTAGTAATCACTTTAGTTGAAATGCTTTCTCTTTTTGAAATCGGAAATGTAGCTCCGCCTTTATAGAGTTTCTTGGGAGCAATGAATCTTAAGAAATTCCTGTTGGATGTCACAAGTATTATAGCCACTTCGTCAGTGTTGACTTTAAAATACTTTGCTAAGTAGTCAACAATCAGATCAACCATTCCTTCAAAAGTTTGTAATTTATTTTCAGGGGTGATTTGAGATTCAAGACTTTTAATTTCTGTAATAAACTCTTCCATATAATTCCTGTCTTATAAATTAGGATTTTGATTATAGAAATATTTTCAGGACTGTCAATGGCAAAATAGCAAAATGCTTTAACTTCCAGTCACGAAAGCTGGTCTTTTAATTCCTCGATTATCCTGAAAATTATGGGGTTATTACTTTTATCTGCCTCTACCTTTTTTATGGAGTGGATTACAGTCGTATGGTCTTTGTTGCCAAACTTTCTCCCTATTTGAGGAAGGGATTCATTGGTAAGCTGCCTTGCAAGGTACATGGCGATTTGCCTCGGTGTTACAAGCTCGCGCCTGCGGGATTTTGATTTTAAATCATTAACCTTTATGTCGAACTTTTCTGCAACAACTCTCTGAATTTCATCTATTGTCACCATTTTATCTTTAGGTCTTATATGCCCTTTAAGAACCTCTGCTACCAGGTTTAAGGAAATTTCACTGCCTGCAAGCTGGGCAAAGGCATTTACTTTCTGAAGAGCGCCCTCTATTTCTCTGACATTTGAGCCAAGGTTGTTAGCCATATACATTGCTATTTCATCAGAAATTTTAATGCCCCAGAGATCTGCTTTCTTTTTTATTATGGCAATTTTCGTTTCAAGTTCAGGCTCCTGAATATCAGCTATCAGGCCCCACTCAAACCTTGACCTTAGCCTTTCCTCAAGGTTTAAGATTTCCTTTGGCGGACGGTCGCTTGTTACTACTATCTGTTTTTGTGAATTATAGAGGTCGTTAAAGGTAAAAAAGAATTCTTCCATGGTCTGCACTTTACCGCCAATGAACTGGATGTCATCGACAAGTAAAATATCAACCTTTCTGTACCTGTTTCTGAACTCTTCCATACGGCTAAACCTTATGGAGATTATAAAATCATTCAGGAAATTTTCTGAGGACATGTAATTTATATTCAGGCCTGGATTTTTCTGAAAGGCTTTATTGCCAATTGCATGCAAAAGATGTGTTTTTCCGAGACCTGTACCTCCGTAGATGAATAAAGGATTGTATCTTTTGCCTGGCAGCTCAGAGACTGATAATGAAGCTGCTTGGGCTAACTGGTTCGAAGGGCCGAGAACGAAATTGTTAAAAGAGTAATTGGGATTAAGGCGCAATGGAGGGGTTCCTCTTGGTACTTGATTTCTATTTACTACAATAGTTTGAGAGTCTTTCGCCTCTTCAGCAGCATCTTTGCTATTTGTTGCTACAAATTCCACAGTCATATTAGGATTATTTGTAATTTTCCCAAGTGTATTCATAATCAGGTTCATGTGGTTTTCAGTAAGCCATGATTTAAAATAGCTGTTGGGAATTTCTACCTGGAGCGTATTTTGCTCAGGAGAATATTTTAGCTGGGAAGTTGGCTTAAACCACGTTTCAAACGATTGCTGATTGATTTGTGATGAAATCAGGTTGAGGGTTTCTTTCCAAATATTTTCCATAATTATACCCCTGTAAGTAATAAATAAAAATTGTTATAATAATTTAATATTATTTCTGGAGGCTTAAATATGTTAGCGAGGAAAAATTTTGTAAAACTTTTTTTAAACCCAAACCATGATAAAAATTTAGAAAAATTTTGCAAGACATTTTTTGAAAAAAATTATATCTATCTGAAAACTTTAGAAAAATATTTTGAAAAAATATTTTTTGATTACATCGATTAAAATTAAGATTTCAGAAATAGATTTATAAGAGAGGCTAAACCCAGTCCAATAAGGCTTAAAAGAATAATAAAACCAAAGTAGAAGGTAAGAAAAAGGGGTTCTTCTCTTAGTAGAGTATAAATTTCTCTTGCCGACTTTTTAAACCCACGGCAGTTTGAATTAATGAGAACAAGCCTGATATATTTTACCAGAAAATATGAACAGATCAGAACACTTATCAGAAGAACTAAGCCGGTTTTCATTTTAAAAATTCTTTTATCCTGGTCTTTAACTCTGCTAAATCAGATGATTTGACAATATAGGCTTCTGAAGCCCATACTCCAAAATCCTGTTTGTAATCATCATAAGCTGTACACATCAAGACAGGGAGTTCTCTTTTTTTCTCTTTAACTTTTCTTAAAAACTCTATTCCGTTCATACCCGGCAGGCGGATATCCAGTGTTATTAAATCCACTTCAGAGGTTTCTAAAATTTTTAAAGCTTCCTCTGCTGTTGCAGCAGTGATGATTTCGTATCCTTCCTCTTTTAACTCAATTTCATAAAGGAGCCTGATATTTTCTTCGTCGTCAATTACTAATATTCTTGGCATAAAATTCCTCCTTTTGCTTTCCCCGTTTTGTTTATTTTGAAAAACTGTTTATAGCTTATACATATTTTAACAGCCTGTTGAAATATGGTCTATTGGGTGTCATTGCGAGGAGCGACAGCGACGTGGCAATCTCATTCAAAATCTGACAGCTATCAGCTAGAGAACTGAGATTGCTTCGCTTCGCTCGCAATGACAGTGAATCGAATTTTTAACACCCTGTTAAAATTTGTTCTTGTTTAGGAGTTAGAATTTTTTTAACTCCTTATACCTCAGACGGTTTATCCTGGCTATCAATGCTATCAATGGGGAGGTCAATTTCAAAAGTAACCCCTTCGCCGATCTTATTCCTGATTTTTATTTGACCTCCATGTTTCTCAACAATTTTTCTTGTAAGAGCAAGTCCCAAGCCAGTTCCTGTATTTTTGGTTGTAAAAAACGGGTTAAATATATTATCAAGGACATCCACCGGGATTCCTCCGCCTGTATCAGTTATCTCAACACCCGCAACACTATTATTATTTTTAAGAAAACTTTTTATGTCAAGCTTGCCATTCTTTTCTATTGCCTGAACAGAATTTGTCAAAAGATTAATAAGTACCTGTTTAATCTGCTGGGAATCAAGCAAAAATGGAGGAATCTGTTTGTCCAGTGATACTTTCATTGTGATATTTTTTTCTTTGGCTTCTGACTCAAAGAAAAGAAGTGTATCTTCTATGATTTCATTGATATTATTTTTTGATAAAAGGAGAGGAGATTCTTTTGAGAAATAAAGAACATCTTGTAAAATCTTTTCAAGCCGTTTGACCTCTCTTATAATAATGTTTAAATATTTTGCTTCAGTTCCGGTTCCATTGAGTTTCTGCTGTAGCCTTCTTGCAAAACCACCAATTGATACCAGCGGGTTTCTTATTTCGTGTGCGACTCCGGCAGCCATTTCTCCCAATGCTGCAAGTTTTTCAGACTCTACGAGCCTCTGCTGTGTCCTTTTTAGCTCTTCGTTTGTTTCTTCTAAATATGAATAAAGTCTCGTACTTTCAATTGCCAGGCCAGCCTGGTTTGCAAACATAACCAGAAAGTTTAAATCACTTTCTGTTATTGGTTTTTTGTTAAAAACGTTGTCTACTAACAATACGCCGAGCGCCTTATCCCTGGCAAGTAAAGGGACAGATGCAAAATGGTTGGTATTGAGTTTAGCTGCGATATCTTTGCTGACTTCTGGGTCTTGCGAGGCATTGGTGATATTAAAAGGTTTTTTCTCAAGCACGGTTCTTGCCAGTATCCCTGTCTCAGGGGTAATCTGGACTCTCAAAGACTTAGCTATTTCATTGACTTTGGATTTTGAAAGCTCGTCCATCGGGATTTTAGCAAGAAGGATATCAGTCAAGGTTTTGCCTTCTTTATGCAGTCCAGACCAAATCTTTCCAGCCTCTTCAGCACTTGCAGGACCAACCCCCATCATACCCTGTAGAACATTAGCCTTTTCATTTACCATAAGTAGAAAAGCGCGGTTAAACCCAAGCCCATCCCCAATAGTTACTGCAGTGAGAACCATGTAGAGTCTTCTGTTCAGGTTTGTAGTGGATCTCATTGCGTTTGAGATTTCATGGAGGATTGAAAGTTCACGAATTTTTAGTTCCTTTTCTTTAGCGAGCTTTTGCATGTTCTCATAATAAAATGTCCTTTCCACTGCAATTGCGGCCTGGCTTGCAAGAGTTGCAAGAAGGCGTAAGTCTTTTTGATTAAAAATTGAACCAACTTCTATCCTCTCTCCCTTTAATTTATCAAGCAGTCCGATTGTCCCTATGGCTTCGTCTTTGGAAATCAGTGGTACACAGAGTATTGATGTGAAAGGGAGGTCTCTGCTTGTAGGAGTTAGACTTGTTTCATCCCTTATATCATGTATTAACAGAGGAGTCTTTTCCTTTCCTACTATACCGGCTACACTCTGTCCAAGTTCAATGGTAGGAGTACGCCTAACAAACTCTTCAAACCCTGAGGAAGCCTTTATCTCTAAAAGATTGGTTTCCTTATTTAGCAACCTTAAAATGCAGCCCCTTGCAGGTATTAACTCCAGAGAAGTTTTTACAATAAGATTCAGCAAGCTATCTAATGATGAAGCGGAATTTAGAGCCTTTCCGATTTCATTTAGCTTTGTTAATTCCGAAAGGCTGTGGTTTGCTTCGTAAATGATCTTTGCATTTCTGATTATGCCAGAGACCTGGTTGGCTATTGACTCTAAAAATTCAACTGTCTTGGAATCAAATGGATTTTGTTCTGTTGAAAGAAGATCCATTACACCAAGAAAATCCTCTTCATCAAAAAGAGGAATAGAGATTGAAAATTTGATATTCTGAAGATCTTTTTTAGGAAGAAAATCTTTAGGAAATATCCTTTGCGGGTCGTCAGAGGCTATTGCTTTTTTCTCCCGTGCAAATTCGCCGGTAAGTCCCTCTCCTATCGGGACCTGGACATTATCTACGAGGCTCTGGTCCAAGCCTGTGGTTGCGCGCAAAATCAAAAAATTCCGGGTGTCATCTGCAAGATAGATTGAACAGACAGCCACGTTAAAATCATCTTTTATGAGGTTGGCAATTTTCGAAAGCCTGGTTTTAAGATCAGGCTTAGCATTTGCAATTTTAACTATTTGCTGGAGTATTTTTACCTGAATCTTTTCAATATCCATAATAAACCAGAGAATCAAATTGCTAATGGTTGTGTTTCTGCTACTAAACCCTCTTCTCTCAAATACTTTGCTGCAAGCTCAGGAGGCATTGGGTTAATATAAAACCCTGTTCCCCATTCAAAACCGGCAACTTTGGTCAATTTAGGCATAATTTCAATATGGTAATGGTATGATTCACTCTGGCTGTCATGAAATGGCGCACTGTGAATAACAAAGTTATAAGCCGGAAAATTTAATATCTTATCAATCCTTTTTAAAGTGTTCTGTAAAATTACGGCAAGGGAGGAAAGTTCATTATCACTCAGGTTCTCAAAAGCTGCTTTATGGATCTTAGGCATTATCCAGGTTTCAAAAGGGAAACGGGGTGCAAAAGGAGAAATGGCTATAAAATAATCTGTTTCTTCAATCATCCTGATTTCCCTTTCAATTTCCTGCCTGATTATGTCACAGAAAAGACAGCGCTCTTTGTACTCAAAATAATTCTTGGAACCAAAGAGTTCTTCCCGTACCCTTTTGGGGACAATGGGAAGGGCAATGAGCTGAGAGTGCGGATGTTCAAGAGAGGCTCCAGCAGCTTCACCATGGTTTTTAAAGATCATTACATATCTCAGCCTTTGATCCCTTTTAAGGTCAATCAACCTCTCTTTATATGCATATAATACATTTATAACTCCTGAAAGAGGCATAGTAGATAGGGTCAGTTCATGATCAGGTGTCTCAATGATGACTTCATGAGCTCCTATACCTCCCATTTTATCATATATGCCATCTCCTGCCCTATTGAGATCTCCTTCTGTCATCAGAGCCGGGAATTTGTTAGAGACAACCCTCATCCGCCATCCCGTTGTATTAGGCTGGGTTCCATTGTCCCTGTATGCCATGATTTCCGGAGGGGTTTTATCTTCGTTTCCGGGGCAAAAGGGACAGAAACCTCCTCTTTTTGCCTCGGGTTTTGCTACAAAATCAGTTGGTCTTTTAGCTCTTTCAGTGGAGATAATTATCCATCGTCCTACAATCGGGTCTTTTCTTAATTCAGGCATGAGAACCTCCAAAATTATTGGTTTGATGACTCATCATTATTTATTATTGGCAAAGATAACTGAAAATTCAAATGCCAAATAAAATAAATGTAAAAATTAAAATTCAAAAATCAAAATTAAGGAATTATCATTGATATTTGATTTTTAATGTTACGATAATTTTGAACTTTGAGTTTTGATATTTAATATTAATTTATCCATTTCCCTCCATTAAGATGATAAATATCATTGAATAGGGTAACTCTTAACGAATTATTATTAAAGATAATTTGAGTTATAGAAGTATTTTCACTGTTCATATTCCACATACAATTTAAGTTTAAATTAAGCAGATGACAGAGAAAAGCACTTATCGCTCCGGCATGTGATACGATTAAGATGTTTTTCATTCTGTGGTTTTCCAGTATATCCTTTATAGAAGTTACTACCCTTTTCTGAAAATCTACTGGATCTTCACCTGAAGGAATTAAGCACTGTGCCGGTTTTGAAATAAAATCGCTGAATAAGCGAGGTTCTGACCCCCTCACCTCTTCTATTAATTTTCCCTCCCAGTCACCAAGGTTAATTTCCTTAAGCCCATTAATAATTTTCACAGGCAGCCCCAGATAGTTTGAGATTATATCCGCAGTCTCAGAAGCTCGCTTTAAAGGGCTTGAAAAGATAAAATCAAAGGTTTCACTATTTTGTTTTATCCTCTGGCTGAGAAGTTCAGTTTGCGATTTTCCTCTGCGGGTTAAGCTTGAATCAAAATTTCCCTGGATCCTTTTCTGGGAATTAAGTACGGATTCCCCATGCCTGATTAATGTCAGCTTTTGCAATGAAGACTATACCTGTTGGATAGAAAATTTTTGGCGAGCTGTTTAAGCTCGCCTTATATTTTTCTTCAAAAGTTTTTAAATTTAACAATGTAAAATTAACATAAAAAGACAAAATGTCAAGAGGTATTTTGTTAAGCTTATTTCTTATGAAAATTTTACTCCTCACCCTGTCCCTCTCCCACACAAGCTGTGTCGCAATCCTATTTTTTGGTAGTTGCAGGCTTCCTGCCTGTCGGCAGACAGGTAGCCAGCGTATAACTATTTAAAATTATTGTAATTTTTTCGCAGCCTGAAGGCTGCGGCTACCATTTTTTTGATTATGACACAACCTCATAGAGGATGTGTCATAATCAAAGAGCGTGAGAGAGGATTTAGAAAATAATTATACTAAAAAGCTGGCGAAATATGCTATAAGAATGAAAAAGATAAAAGATATAAGACAAAGGATACCACTTCATTATAATGCTCAAAAAGATTGCTATATATGCTCGCAAGGGCATATATTAACCTATAGTCATTTTTGCAAGGAGAAGCAGCATAGAGTTTATCAGATTCAAGACGGCTCTTTGTGTCCCGCTTATCGACCTGCCTGCCGGCAGGCAGATAAAGGAGGGATTTTCTAACCCCGCATTTTCAAAAAGAGAAATTATTTTCAGAAAAAAGTTTATGTCACATAAACCTTTTAACATTCTATATATCCAGGGTGTAGACCGGTTGGGCGGGTCAATTGAAAGCCTTCTTGGCCTCTTGAAGGGGCTTGATAAGGAGAGATTTAACCCTGTTGTCCTTACTTCAAAAAAAAGTGAATTTACCCGTGAGCTGAAGAAACTGAATATTGATACTGAGATCATTAAAATGGGGATGTGGAGAAAGGCAAAATCTTTTTTAAGGATTCCGGTATCAATTTTTTTAATTCAGAAACTAATCCGCAAAAAAAGAATTGATTTGGTCCATTCCAACACCTTATGGGACAATCCTTACGGAGTTGTACCTGCAAATTTGAGAAAAATTCCCTCAGTATGCCATTTGAGAAATACATTTACAAAGGATAAAGTAAAAAAATATTTTTTACCCCGGGCAGACATAATAATCTGTGTTTCAGATGAAATAAAGAGATGCATTGGCAGGCAGGAAGGTGAAAGGGCTATTACTATTTATAACGGGGTGGACATTAAAAGGTTTAATGATTCAGTTAATGGTGGGGGAATAAGGAGGGAGTTTAATATAGATGAGAAGGATTTTCTTATAGGGGTGGTTGGCAGGGTGGACAGGACCAAGGGGCAGAAACTGCTCATAAACTCTTTTGCGTCTTTAGCCGGGAAATATGAGAATATAAAACTAATAATTGTGGGTGAAAGCTCTATGAGAGAGAGAGGGTATTATTTGGGGTTAAGAAAATACTGCAATACCTTAAAGCTTAATAAAAAAGCGATCTTTACCGGGCATAGGAAAGACATTCCTGAAATAACGGCAGCCCTTGACCTTGCAGTTTTTTCATCCCTGCCAAGCTCCAATGAGGGTTTCGGAAGGAGCATTATTGAAGCAATGGCAATGAAAAAACCTGTAATAGCATCTGATACAGGGGGAGTTCCGGAAGTAGTTGCTGACGGTATTACAGGAGAACTTTTTCTTTCAGGCGATCAGCAAAAATTAACAGAGGCAATTGAGAGATTAATGTTGGATGAAAAAAGAAGATTTACAATGGGAGAAAAGGGATATATGAGAGTAATTGAAAACTTTACAATTGAAAAAAATGTCAGGGAAATTGAGAAAATATATTTGGGTTTGTTGAAAACTAAAAATCAAACAAAATAAGGTAACATGAGAAATCTACGAATACTCCAGACCAATAATCACAGAGGTGGCTGGGGAGGACAGCCGAACAGGATACTGATGAAATCCGAAGGCCTCATTGACAGGGGACATTTTGTGATTATTGCAGCACCAAGAAATAGTACCCTTGTACAGAGGGCAAAAGCAAAGGGGATACCTACCTATAATGATCTTGAGTTCTCAAGGAAATTTTCTCTGTTGAACAAAATCGACGAAGTACTTAAAGTGAGAAACCTTATAGAAGTTAATGAGATTGATATTGTCCACACGCATGGCTCTCAGGACACATGGATTGCGGCTACAGCCGCAATTTTCTCTCACAGAAAGCCGGTAGTAATAAGGACAAGACACAACATTTTCCCCATATCTACACACCTCTTCAACAGACTGCTTTACAGAAAAATGATTGATAGAGTGATTGCTGTATCAAATGGAGTAGTAAAGATCTTTGAAGAAAATAAACTCGTTCCTTATAACTCAATAAAAATAATTCCAAGCAGTGTAGAAATAGAAAAGTTCTCAGCTATGGAGAACGGCACAGAAATAAGAGAAGAATTCAGTATAGGGATGGATACTCCGCTTATAGGGATGGTTGGTAGATTTGCACGGGAGAAGGGGCATGAAGTACTTCTCTCTGCAGCGAAAGCTGTGATTTCAAAAAGGCCTGATGCAAAGTTTATTCTTGCAGGTGAAGGCCCTGAAGAGGAAAACATTAAAAAAAAGGCAATCCAAATGAATATAACAAACTCAGTTATCTTTGCCGGATTCAGAACAGATATACCAAAGTTTCTGGCTGCTCTGGACATCTTTGTTCTTACTCCGGTTGCCGGGGAGTCACTTGGGACAGCAATACTCGAGGCATTTGCAATGAAAAAACCCGTAGTATCATCAAACCTTGGAGGTATTAATACCTCTGTCAGGCATGGCAAAACCGGCTTTCTTTTTGAACCAGGAGATAGTGATGAGCTTGCAAAAAGACTTATCGAACTTATAGAAGATAGCTCATTAAGAAAAAGATTTGGAGAAGCTGGAAGAAAAATGATAGAAGAAGAGTTCACAAAGGAAAGGATGGTTGCTCTTACTGAAGAACTCTACTTTGAAGAACTTGAAAAGAAAAAAACAAAAACAGACAAATGAAGTTGACTTATACAATTTGCAGGCAAAATTGAAGATGACCACTCTGATTCAATAAAGGGGAAAAATCCTGTGAATAAAAAAAGATTAAACATATTACAGGTTGTAGGAATAACGCACAGAGGTGGTTCCGGTGCTTCAGCAGCATTTCTTTCCAAAAAGCTTTATGAAAGAGGTCATAATGTGATTTGTGTATGTAACAGGAACAGTTTTGGTTTTGAACTTCTAACTTCAATTGGAGTCCCTACTGTTACTTCAGTTGTTATGAGCAACAAATTTAAACCTAATATAAAATTTTTTAAGCAATATATAAATGATGTGCTAACGATAAAAGATTTGATAGAAAAGAATGATATAGACATCCTTCATACCCACTGTTCTCCTGAATACTGGATAGGTGCGTTAGCTCGAGCCTTAGTAAGGAAAAAACCTGCTTTTATAAGGACAAGGCATATCCCGGTGCCTGTAAAAAAAAACCTGTTAAATACTTATCTTTTTAACTCCACAGATAGGGTTATAGCTGTCTCAAGTATTATAAGGGAAAACTATTTTGACAAGAACGGTTATGATAAAAAAAAGATAGAGACTATATATGATGGAGTGGATTGCAAAAGGTTTCATCCCCAGGTTGATGGGAAGGTGGTAAGAAAAGAATTTAATATAAAGGATGATGAGATTTTAATCGGGAATATTGCAAGATTGGATACAATTAAGGGGCATAACTTTTTCCTTCAATCAATTGGAGAAGTAGTAAGGGAAGCACATAATGTCAAAGTTATAATTGCTGGATGGAGGGATAAAAAATTTAAAGACGAAGATATGGATAAACTGAAGAGAATAATAATGGATATGGGGATTGAAGATAAAATAATATTTACAGGATTTAAGGATAATATAGAGAATATTTTAGCTGCCATTGATATTTTTGTCCTTTCCTCAGTCGGATCAGAAGGGTCGAGCAGGGCTACCCTTGAAGCAATTGCAATGGCAAAGCCTTGTGTTGCGACAAAGGTTGGAATCCTGCCGGAATTGATAGAAGAAGGTAAGAGTGGCTTTTTAGTACCTTCAAGAGAGCCACATCTAATGGCTGAAGCAATTTTAAAACTTATTAGGAACCCTGATAGAGCAAGGGAATTTGGAAATTGTGCATATAAAAGGTTTTTAGAAAATTTTACAAACGAAATAATGGTGGAAAAAACCTTGATGCTCTACTATAAGGTTTTAAGGGAGAAAGAGACTTGAAAGTAAAAGTAAAATTATTTGCCGTTGTGCGGGAAAGGATGGGCACTGGTGAGCTTGAACTTGAGCTTCCAAAAGATTCGAGGCTTTCGGATTTAATGAATAGGCTCAAAAAAGAATATGAACCAATAGGAAGCTTTAAAAGTTCTCTTGCTATCTCAATAAACAGAGAATATGCAAAGAAGGATGAATTTTTAAAAGAAGGGGATGAAATAGCTTTGATCCCTCCTGTAAGCGGAGGATGAATTGTATATAGCAGATTGTTCTATAAACAGACCTTCAGAGGGTGTTGAAAAAGGGTTGATTGGGTGTCATTGTTTGGAGGTCTTAGCTTTCTTATTTTAGGGCTACGATAGGCGGGACATTCTTGTCCCGCCAAATATA
>MGDB01000153.1:3888-5291 GCA_001790645.1 Candidatus Schekmanbacteria bacterium GWA2_38_11 | reverse complement strand
CAGGCAGGCAGTAAAAAAATGTTTTATGTTTTTCAACAGCCTCTAAAGGCCTGTTTCTACATTTATGAGAAGAAGTGAAATGAGGTGCTGAATGTTTAAGATAATAAAAGGGGAAATTGATTTAGATAAGCTTATTAAATATGTTTCTGACCCAAGGGCAGGGGCTATTACAACCTTTTTGGGAGTAACCCGCGAAGACTCAGAGGGAAGAAAGGTCCTTTATCTGGATTATGATGCATATCAGGAAATGGCTGAAAAGAAAATGGAAGAGATAGGAGATGAGATTAAAGGAAAATGGAAGATATGTAAAATTGCGATTATCCACAGGGTTGGAAGACTAAAGGTAGGAGAGGGAAGTGTTGCCATTGTAGTATCTACACCGCACAGGAAGGAAGGTTTTCAATCATGTAAATATGCTATTGACAGGATAAAGGAGATAGCCCCCATCTGGAAAAAAGAAGTATGGAAAGGGGGGGAAGAATGGAAGGGCGGAAAGGGAGGAAATTAAAAAATTAAAATGCAAAAAGTAAAATTTATGGTAAGGAGGAGAAGATAATTTTAGCAATTGACCGTCTAATAGTTGGTCCTTTTGGTGAGAACTGCTTTATTTTAAGCAAAGAAGATAAAGGCTCTATCCTGATTGATCCCGGAGATGAGACAGAGGAGATTATAAGCTTTATAAAAACAAAAAAGTTAAAACCCTTGGCAATCTTTTGCACCCATGCACATATTGATCATGTTGGGGGTGTAAAGGAAGTAAAAAAATATTTTAATATACCATTTTACCTCCATAAAGAAGATTTAACCATGCTAAAAAGCATGAAAATCCAGGCGGCATCTGTCGGGCTTGAATGTGGTCCGATTCCTGAAGTTGATATATTTTTAAAAGACGCTGAGATAACCACTATCGGAGACTTTGAGGTAAAAGTTTTTCATACCCCAGGTCATACACCAGGAGGTGTATGCTTAAAGATAGATAGCAAACTCTTTACAGGAGATACCCTTTTTGCAGGTTCAATCGGGAGGACTGATTTGCCCGGCGGTTCCTATAATAGATTGATTGAGTCAATTGAAAATAAGATATTGCCGCTTGAAGATGATATAGAAGTTTTTCCTGGCCACGGTGAAAGAACAACTATAGGGAAGGAGAGACATACTAACCCCTTTCTCATTGACCCTGATAGATATAGGTGATAAGAGAGCTAAAAACTGAAAGCGCAAAGCGAAAAGTTTTGAGGGTTGATTTTTGAATTTTCGTTTTAAATTTTAAGTTACATAGAGGAGCAGATGGAAGAATTAATTAGAAGTCTACTTGCTGAGATAGGAGAAAATCCTGACAGGGCTGGTTTAAAAAAGACTCCGGAACGGGTGCACAAAACACTAAAGTTTCTGACAAAGGGCTA
>MGDB01000153.1:1021-3841 GCA_001790645.1 Candidatus Schekmanbacteria bacterium GWA2_38_11 | reverse complement strand
ATCCTGACAGGGCTGGTTTAAAAAAGACTCCGGAACGGGTGCACAAAACACTAAAGTTTCTGACAAAGGGCTATGAAGAAGATCCAAAGGAGCTATTTAAAGACTCAGTCTTTACTGAAGAATATGAGGAGATGATAGTTCTGAAGGGAATAGATATTTATAGCCTTTGTGAACATCATCTTCTCCCATTTTTTGGTAAATGCCATGTAGCTTATATTCCCAAAAAGAAACTTGTTGGCTTGAGTAAGATTGCAAAGCTGGTTGAGATATATTCACGAAGGCTACAGGTACAGGAAAGGCTTACCAGCCAGATTGCGAAAACTCTCAAAGAAGAACTTGATCCCCTTGGTGTTGGAGTGGTCATTGAAGCCCAGCATCTCTGCATGATTATGCGGGGTGTTGAGAAACAGAATTCCATTGCTGTTACAAGTACAATGCTTGGAGGTTTCAGAAGGCCTGAGACAAGAGCCGAGTTCATGAATCTGATTAAATAAAAATTAGTCAGGCGAGACGCCTGACCTACTCTTATGGGGTATAAATATTTACTTGTAGGACAGGCGTCCCGCCTGTCCAAATAAATTTTTAAGGTGCCACTATGTCAGTAAAATCCGATCGCTGGATAATTAGCATGGTTAAAGAGAAGGATATGATCAGGCCTTTCGAGGAAAAACTGATAAGGAATGAAAATATTTCTTACGGCCTGTCTTCTTACGGTTACGATATGAGGGTTTCACGGGATTTTAAAATTTTTACCAATATAAATAGCACAATAGTTGATGCCAAAAACTTTGATGGCAGATCGTTTGTCGATTTTACAGGCGATGTATGCATTATCCCTCCCCATTCATTTGTCCTTGGGAGGTCTGTCGAATATTTTAAAATCCCGCGAAATGTAGTGACCCTTTGCTTTGGAAAATCAAGTTACGCCAGATGTGGTATCATTGTAAATGTTACACCCTTTGAACCTGAATGGGAGGGATATGTTACAATAGAAATATCAAACACAGGTCCCTTACCTGCCAAAATATATGCCAATGAGGGAATTGCTCAGGTGCTTTTCTTTGAAAGTGATGAAGAATGCATTATTTCTTATGCTGATAGGAGTGGGAAATATCAGGCTCAAAAAGGGATAACCCTTCCTAAGGTTTAGCATATGAGATGAGATGATTGAAGAACTGAATTTGAATAGTCTCAAAAAAGAGGAGAAAATTGCTCATTCTGTTTAAGAAGAGCAGGGAGTCTCTATCCATAGCCACTGCAGCAAAATCAATAAAAATATGAGAGGGTTCTTTCTTTAAATGGTGGGAAAAAAATTTAATCTGATGGCAGTCGTATCAGATTTTAGGGCAGGAGGAGCAGAGAAAATAGTTATTGAGCTCCTTTTGCGTTTAAAAGAGACCTTTAATGTATCTGCTGTCTGTATAAGAGATAAGGGAGAACATTCAAACATACTTGAAGAACAATCTATTAAAATCCATTTATCATATTTTAAGGGGAGGATTCATCCCCAAAGTCTTTTTAACTTTGCATCTCTTTTGAGGCGGGAAAACATACATATTGTTCATACCCATATGTACCGGCCAAATATTTCCGGGTCAATCGGGGCCTATATTGCCAGAGTTCCTGTGATAATTTCTCATATTCACAGTATCCATCAGTGGGATTCAAAGAGGCAAATTTTTATGGACAGGCTTACCTCCTGGGTAAAAGATAAAATTATAGCAGTATCAGGAGAAGTCAAAAATAGTTATATTGAAAAAGTAAAGGCAGGTTCAGAAAAAGTAGAGGTTATATATAGCGGGGTTGAACCTCAAAAATATAAAGTGGATAAGAAGCCTGCTGAACTGAGGTCTATCTTTAATATCAAAGACGGTATTCCAGTCATAGGGATAGTGGCAAGGCTTGCACCTGAGAAGGACCATATCACCTTTCTTGAGGCAGCAAAAATAGTCTTAAAAACTTGCCATAATGCCATGTTTTTGATAGTTGGGAAGGGGCCTGAGGAAAATAACATAAAAGCTCATATTGAGAGGTTTAATCTGAGAGATAATGTAGTAGTTGCCGGTTACAGAATGGATATTCCTCAGGTGTTAAATTTACTCGATATCTTTGTTCTTTCCTCAGTAAGAGAAGGGTTTCCTATCTCGATTTTAGAGGCAATGGCAACAGGAAAACCTGTTGTTGCTACAGATGTGGGTGGTAATAGAGAGGCAGTAGTTGATGGAGAGACAGGTTTTATTGTTCCTAAAAGAGATTCTTCTTCATTAGCTTTACGGATATTGACTCTAATTGAAAATCCGGAGATGGCTGCAGTCATGGGGCAGAAGGGTTACAAAAGGGTTTGTCAGAAGTTCAGTATGGAAACCATGGTAAACGAAACAACAAAATTATACCTTGATCTCCTGGCAAAAAAAAGAGTAAGGCCTGCTTAATTTTCTGAGTTATGGGAAAAGAGTTTTATATAAAAAGAGTTCTGCCATTTCTTGAAAAGGGTGCGGAGGCAGCGTTATGTACCTATCTCTTTTTTATTCCATTTAGTCATGTGCCTACCCTTAAGTCTTTTGCAATTATTCTGTTTCCTTCTCTCATTATTTTTAAGATACTTATTGAAAAAACAAAGAAGTTTTCAGCTTATAATACCCCTTTAACAGTTCCTTTGTTTTTATTTACAGCAATAGCTCTGGTTTCTGCTTTTTCCTCCATAGATCCTTCTTACAGTCTATCTTACTTCAGAAGTAATATTTTGATATATTTAATCCTTTATTTTGGAATAACAATTTTGGTCCATGATATTTCACAAATAAAAAGATTAATCTTTGT
>MGDB01000153.1:0-991 GCA_001790645.1 Candidatus Schekmanbacteria bacterium GWA2_38_11 | reverse complement strand
CTATGGGCTTTTTGAATATTTTATTTTATTTGGTTCTACCGCTAAAAGATTCAATGCCACTTTTGGAAGATATAACACGGCAGGAATGTATTCTATTATCTTTATCCCAACGGCATTTTCTCTATTCCTGTGGTATAAGAAATTATGGCATAAAGTTTTATTAGGCATATGTCTATCAGGAAGTCTGCTTGGAGTCTTATTTACCCAGGCAAGAGCGGCTTGGGTATGCCTTTTTCTGGTTGCTATCTTAATAGGGATTATCCTTGATAAAAGGATACTTGCCTTTGTGTTTATCTCTTTAATTATTTTTCCATTTATTTTGCCTCAAAAGTTATATAAACAGGGAATTAGTATTTTTGATTTTAAAAATTATCTTGTTCCTAAAGAAAGGGTTCTTACTGAAAGGCCTTATGTCTGGAAGGCTTCCATTGCTATGATAAAAAACAGGCCAATATTAGGATTTGGTACTGGTACAAGAATTTTTGGTAAGCTTTATAATGAGAATGGTTATAGGCCAAAGGAGGCGAAAGAAAAGCTTAGTCAAGCACATAATCAGATTTTGCAAACTTTAGTAGAGAATGGAGTATTAGGGATCCTTTGCTTTTTATGGATTTACGGAGTTATAATAAAATATGCGTATAAAGCAATTAAAACCTATGAAACAGGTTTTGGAAAATGCTTATTAACTGGAATTTTTTCAGGTATTATAGGAATCTTTATTTTTGGAACTGTTGATACCTTTATGCGAGCTCAGATGGGTTTCGCCTTCTGGGTTTTTGTAGGGCTTTTCTTTGCCATAATAAAAACATACACGCCATGTGATAAAGCCGGTTAATGATAAAGAGAATGGATTGAATAAATCCTGCTCATCAGAGGGAAAATTTTTCTAAGAAGATTTAAATAGGGAGGAATTCCAATTAAAAGTAAAAGAAAAAAGAAAGACATAGTCAGTCTCTATAAAAGAGTGTTTAAATATATCATGCCTTATTGG
>MGDB01000152.1:13074-23947 GCA_001790645.1 Candidatus Schekmanbacteria bacterium GWA2_38_11 | reverse complement strand
TTTAGCAGGAACCCCCATCCCTGTGTCAGAAACTTCTATTATTAACTTATCTTCAAGGTTTTCAGTTTTAATTTTTAATACCTTTTCCCCTTTTGCTTTTGATAGCAAGGCATGGTTGGCATTCTGGATAAGGTTTAAAATCACTTGCTGGAGCTGGTTTAAATCACCAAAGGTTTGAGGGATATCCTTTTTTAATTCTTTTATGACATTTATACCATTTGTTTCCATTTCATAGAGACTAAGATTTAGTGTGGACTCTATGACTTCATTAATATCAACATTGACTCTCTTATTTTCATATTTTCTTACAAATTTTAAAAGGTTTAAAATAATGTTTTTGCATCTGTTTGCTTGTTCCGAAATTATTTTTATTTTTTCTCTTGTTTTGCCTGGTAAACTATCATCACTCAGCAGTATACTTGAGAAGCCAACGATTCCGGTCAGTGGATTATTGAGTTCGTGGGCAACTCCTGAAATAAGTACCCCGGTTGCTGAGAGCTTTTCAGCCTGAATGAGCTGTTCCTGAAGAAGCTTCATTTCTCGCATGTCTCTGAAAATAGCCATAACTGAAAAGGGCTTGCCATTTTTATCTTTGAGTAAAGTCCTTCGAGAAGAAACAGGTATTAAATCTCCATTCTTTGCATGCAGATTTATTTCCCAACTTGTAATAAGAGGTTCTTCTTTTATGAATCTTTCAAAAGATTCTTTAATTTTCTTCCAATCTTCTTTAGGATAATATATTAGACCTGATCCCCCAATAAGTTCTTCAGGCTTATATCCCAGTAGCTCGCAGAAATAACTATTAACTCTGAGAATCTTTCCAGCTAAATCAGTTACCACCATACCATCTTTCATGGAAGAGAAGATAGTTTTAAAGGATTCTTCAGAGTTGCGTATCTCCTCTTCCATCCGTTTGCGCTCAGTAACGTCCTTGAAATTACCCATTAGATATGTTTTCCCAGAAAGTTCTATTGGATAGGAAGTGATGTCAGCATAAAAAACGCTACCATTTTTTCTCTTTACGGGAATATCTCCTGCAAGTGTAATCGCTGTCCTTGACTGTTTCTCAAATTGCTCTATAATATGTGGTAAATCTTCTTCTGGATGAATATCCATTACACTCAGGTTTTCAAGCTCTTCACGAGTATAACCCAACATTTGGCAGATTGTTTTATTGTAGAGATAGAATTTCTTTGTTTCCAGGTCTGCTAAAAGTATGCCATCAGTTAGCTTATCAAAAATATTTCTAATTTTTTTTCAGATTCTTTTACAGCTTCCTCCATCCGCTTGCGCTCTTTGATGTCCCTGCATAAACTTAATATTCTTTTACCTTCTTGAGTCTCAATTACGGTAGCGTTAATCTCGATCGGAGTTATCTTGCCTTTTTTGTCCACATAATCCATCTCAAGATTTCTAACAAATCCTTGTATGCCACATTTCTTTACTTCTTCAGCATTTCGTTCCAGATCATGCTTTGCTGTCCATTCAATTACGCTTCGTCCTAATATCTCATCCAAGGTGCGATGACCGGATAATCTTACATATTCTGAATTTGCATCAATTACCCTCCCTTGTAAATCCACGATAAGATATCCAGTATTCGTAGTTTCAATCAGGGTTCTATACTTCTCTTCACTTTTACCCAATGTCTCTTCAAACTCGGTGCGTTTCTTTTCCAATTTGCGTATTGCCCGTATTGAAAGTATCCACAATATAAAAACAACAATCCCGCCCAGCAGGCTTGTAACAAAGAAAAACAGACGGATCTTTCTCTCTTCTCTCAGAGAATCTTTCATCTCTGTTGTCAAATGTTCAACTGCCTTATCTATGCCTTGAGAATAAATCCTTTCTTGCTCATTGTATTCTGTTCCGTTAAAGATTTCCAATGCCTCCGATAACCTTCCATTGCGAACCAAAGCAAATGCTTTCTTCTCTATTTCAGAAAGTTTCCTGTTTGAATTCTCTGTTTCCTTTATGCAATCAGCACCCTCATAGGATTCCGGGAAGATAGCAATAGTCTCTTTAATCAGTTTATCCAACTCCTCTTCTGCTTTGTAATGCTTTTCTACATATTTAAGGTCTCCGGTTGCTGCTGCCATTTTTGCAGACATGGTCAGCACCTCGTGATAAGAGAGAATTTTTTCAGTATTGCCTGCAAGGATAAGATTTCTTTTCTGGATTTTTTCATCAGTTTTTTGGAAAGACAAAAACTGCCATCCAAGAATTGCGATAAGAAGAATGGTTACAGCCAATGCTGCTGTGAGGGAAATGAATACTAATCTTTGGAAACTTTTATTGTCCATAATGCTTAGGAGTAAATCTTTTTCTCCAGAAGAAAATTCACATTATTATATAAAATTAAAACAAAATATAGTTGAAGTCAACTAATTTGATATGGCACTATATAAAATTGAAAACAGATACAGGGTGGATATATAATATTTTTTTATTAAGGAGAAAATTAATGAATGACTTTAAAACACAAGATATCTGGATGGTATTCAAGATCATGGGGGAATTTGTTGAGGGCTTTGAGCATTTAAAGAATATAGGTCCGGCTGTATCAGTGTTTGGGAGTGCAAGGCTTAAAAAAAACAGCAGGTATTATAAGCTTGCTGCAAAAGTTTCTGAAGCCCTTTCAAAGGAAGGTTTTTCTATTATTACCGGAGGGGGACCCGGTATAATGGAGGCTTCAAACAAAGGCGCAAGAAAAGGGAAGGGAAAATCAATTGGACTGAACATTGAAATTCCCCAGGAGCAGGTACCAAATAAATACGCTAATGTAAGTATGAATTTTGATTATTTCTTTGCCCGCAAGGTAATGTTTGTCAAATACTCTTTTGGATATGTTATTTTCCCAGGAGGATTTGGGACCATGGATGAGGCTTTTGAAGCCTTAACCCTTATTCAGACAGGGAAAATATCAAGATTTCCTGTAATTTTAGTAGGCAAAAAATACTGGTCTGGTTTGGTGCGGTGGATTAAGACTGTTATGATAAAAGAAAGAACTATTTCATCAAAAGACCTTAACCTCTTGTACCTTACTGATGATCCTAAGGAAGTAGTTAAGATAATATCCAATTTCTATAGAGAGAATAACTTCAAAGAAGAATTCAAGTGGGCAAGGTCAATGATGATTTAGCTTTCCTGTAAACCATTTGCTTAAAAACTTCAAAAACAATTTTTCCATCCTCTGATTTCTCCGGATGGAACTGGGTGGCTATTAAGGGGTAATCTTTAACCTCGACCATTTCAATTGTACCGTCGTTTGCCTCAGCTATTGAGATTAAATCTTTTCCTAATCTCTCTATTGCCTGGTGGTGAGATGTCCCGACTCTCAGGAAATCAACCTGACTTAATTTTTTAAAAAGGGAATTATTTTTAATTTTTAAAAGGTGGGCATCAATCCTTTTGTCCTCTTTATGGGTTCTCAGGTTTGATTTTAAGCTTCCTCCATGGGCAATATTTATTACCTGTAACCCCCGGCAGACAGCAAGTACAGGCAGTCCTTTTTTAGCAGCTTTTCTGTATAGGGATATTTCAAAATTATCCCTGCATAAATCGGGCTTATGGGCATCTTCCTTTTTCCCTCCGTATAGCGCAGGTGCGATGTCGTTGCCTCCGCTTAATACAATGCCATGTAAAAAATCTTCCCTGAGAAGTTCATCTATTTCTTCATCTCCTAAAAAAGGAGAGATGACAATATTTAAATTGTAACTTAGAAGAGAATCAGCTAAATCATTCCAGACACCATAATAACACCTCTTGAAGCTTGGAGTAATGAGAATAAAAGGACAGTCTTTTCTAAGGGGAATATCTTTTAATCTCCGCAGAATAATTTTCCCTTTTACCTCTTTGAAGGCATATTCCATTTTTTTCCTTTTAGGAATTTTTCTTAAAACAGCTTCGCCTATCTTATATCCTTTTAATTTTTCCAAGTTCTTACCGCCTTCTTTAGAGGTTACTTCTCCTTGCTTAATAGCCGAGGCATCTTGCTTCGGCTGGTCAGGCAAGATGCCTGCCCTGTTAAGACAGAGGGTAGGGGAGGCTACCTGCCTGCCGGCAGGCAGGTAGCCTCCCCATTTGAGGGCGACTAAAGTCGCCCTCACCCCATACGCAATTAAGCGATTGTTTCTTCTTCTTGATTTTTTCTTTAGTTATCTATATTGTGAAATAAAGAATTCACCACGATAGGCGGGACATTCCCTGCCTGCCGGCAGGCAGGTTGTCCCGCCGAGACTGGGTTAGAAAACCTCGTCTATCGGTTATCTATATTAAGCAATTAATCTCATGAAGCTAAAGAATTTAACAATATTTATTAGTTTAATTTTCTTCTTGTTCTGCTTTTCATGTAACTATAATAATGAAAATTCTGAGCAAAAGAGTCAAGGAAAAATTAAGAAAGAAAAGCAAGCAGGGGAAAATTATTTTAAAGAGAAACCCTCCCTGCCTTCCAAGGGGAAAATAGAGGGTAAAAAAGTAAGAAATTTAGAGGATAAACTAAGAGACCTTTTTACTCTTGATGAAGTTTCTCCAATAAAGGGTTTTTTGAAGAAGCTCCAGGAACTATTTATGGAGTTTAGCAAAGAAAATTTTGAAACAGAATTCCTTGGTAAGGAGACTAAAGATGGTAAAAATGAAAGAAAGAAGGAGAGTAGGCAATAGGTAGTATGCAGTAGAATAAATGACAAAATAACTTGATTAGCTTAAAGCTTACCTGCCTGCCGGCAGGCAGGTAAGCTTTAAGTTGTAAGCATTTTGAAAACTTAAAATTTTGATTGTAATTCCATTTTTTTTACTCTTTCTTATGCTTAAAGCCTACAGCTTATAGCCCTTTTGGCAATTAAGATTTATTTTGTATTTTGAGCTTTGGCATTTGACATTAACTCACCTGTTTCCTACACCTAAAAACCTTACACCTTATGGACACATGTTTCGTCTTTGCATTCATCCACACATGCATTGGGTTTAACTCTGACAGATTTTGCCGGAATTCCAACATTGATATGGAAATTCCTTACATCCCGGGTAGCCAGTCCTAATGCCCCAACCATTGCTTCTTGTCCGACTTTAACTCCTTCAAGTATTGTTGAATGATATGTGAGTCTTGCACCTTTGCCAATTACTGTTTTCCCTAAGGTTACATCCCCTTGATCAAATATGGAATGAGAATGGGAATAGACATTGACGTAGTCAGAAATGGAAGCATTATCTTCAATAACCAGCTCTCCTCTGTCATCAAGGAGAACGTTCCTGTGAATTACAACATTATCCCCGACAGAAATATTATAACCGAAGGAGAATTCAACATCATGAAAAACCTTAAGGTTTTCTCCGCATTTTTTGAATATTTTCTTTGCAAGAATCCTCCTGAAAGGGAACCCTAAGAAACAGTTTCTGCCTACAGGTGAGCGATCGAAAATTGTCCAGAGCCAGATAAGAGGCTTTACTTTATGGAACTTCTCTGAATCAACATTTGAATAATACTCCGGCTCCAAGGTAATATTTCTCGGATCAAATGATGCTATTAAAGTCTTGCTTGCAAGAGGACATTTTGTGTCATTAAGTATTTCTTCGTAATTTGAATTCTTTCCAAAATACAGCTCTACAAGAGTATCTCTGCAGATAATATTTCTATCCTCTTTCCCATTATCAAGCCTTGCCTCGAGGTTTAAAAGAAAATCTTCAAACAGTTTGCTTACCCGTTTGTCCTGAAGTTTTATATTCCTTAAAGCTCTCTTCTTGAGATCATGCTTTACTAATTCAAATCTTCTTTGTGTCATGACTAATACCTCTTAAAAAGGTTATTGGTAATAATAAGGATTCAAGTGAAAATCAAATCCCCCCTCGCCCCCCTTTTCTAAAGTGGGGTTGGAGGGATTACTTAAACCCTCGAATCCTTCAATCCTTCCCCAATTTTATTCCTCCATCTTATAGAGTATCGTTGACAGATATCTTTCACCAAAATCCGGCAGGATAGCTACAATCATTTGACCGCTGCTTTCTTTCCTGCGGGCATAATTAATTGCAGCGCATGCAATTGCTCCTGAGGATATTCCTACAAAAATCCCCTCTTCCTTTGCAAGACGCCTTGATGTCTGGATTGCCTCTTCCAGGCTTGATGTATAGACTTCATTATAAATTTTTGTATCAAGAATGGAGGGAATAAAGCCGGCACCAATTCCCTGAATTTTATGAGGGCCTGGTTTGCCCCCTGAAAGCACCGGAGAATCTTTCGGCTCAACTGCTATGATTTTGATACCAGGTTTTTTCTCCCGTAAAAATTTTCCTGCTCCTGTTAAAGTCCCCCCTGTCCCAACTCCTGCAACAAGGACATCTATTTTACCGTCAGTATCTCTCCATATCTCAGGCCCTGTGGTTTGGTAATGGATTTCAGGGTTTGCAGGGTTATCAAACTGTCTTGGGATAAAAGATTTTTTGTATTTTTTAGCTACTTCCTCTGCTTCTGCAACTGCCCGCCTCATTCCTTCTGCTCCCGGGGTCAGTATTATCTCAGCCCCTAACGCCTTGAGCAATGACCTTCTTTCAACAGACATTGAGTCCGGCATTGTGAGAACAAGCTTATAGCCTTTTGCGGCACATACAAAAGCTAAGCCTATACCTGTATTACCGCTGGTGCCTTCTACTATTACAGTATCCTTGTCAATAAGGCCGGCTTTTTCTCCTGCTGCGATCATGCTGACGCCAATTCTGTCCTTTACACTTAGGAATGGATTATATGATTCAAGTTTAACAATTACCTCAGCATCAATTCCCTTGGTAACTCTATTAAGTCTGACCAGAGGTGTATTGCCTATTAATTCTGACATACTGTTTTTGATATTTGCCATAAGTTTCTCCTCTTTAGTCTATTATTGTATAGTTAAATACTAATATTAAGAAAAAATATTGTCAAGAATTAAATATATTAAACAATATTAATCAATAATTCAATATGTTTAAATATAACAAAAGTATGGTTAATTATATCTTAAAATTAAGGTTGCTAATACTATCAGTCCAAAAATAAGGCGGTAGTAAACAAACAGGTCATAACTTCTGGTTTGAACAAATTTGAGTAGATATTTAATGCTTAGAAATCCAAACAGGGTTGAAAATAAAATTCCTGTTATAGAAGTGATGTCCAATCCGCTGTTCAATATGGCTTTGATTTTTAGCAGCCCTGCACCAGCAATGATTGGGGTCGAAAGCAGGAAAGAGAATCGTGCAGCAGACTCTCTGTCAAGGTTTCTCCAGAGGGCTGCAGTAATCGTTGCCCCGGACCTTGAAACTCCGGGAATAATGGCGAAAGCCTGAGAAATACCTATTATCAAGCTGTCAACGAGGGTGATTTTTGACATGGGGTTTTTCTTTGAAGATTTCCGGTCTATATAAAATAATACCCCTCCCATAAAAATCATCATAATAGCGATGAGCCAGGGGTTTCTGAAAATTGTCTCTGCCTGTTTTTCAAACAGATACCCGATTGCAGCTCCGGGCACAGAGGCTATTAATATAAACCAGACAAGCCTGCGGTCAACATCATCTCCTATTTTTCTTTCAGACAGGCTCGCAAAAAATGACTTTATAAGCCTTATCCAGTCTTTCCAGAAATAAAAAAGAACAGCAAAAAGTGTACCAAGATGGAGGGCTACGTCAAAGGAGAGCCCCGGATCTTCCCAGTTAAATAGCCAGGGAACGATTACAAGATGAGCAGAACTTGAAATTGGTAAAAACTCACCAAGTCCCTGTACAATGCCTAATACTATTGATTGAATAATTGTCATAATTATTTGCCTTTCTGACACTTCTGCCCGTAGCCGCAGACTTCAGTCTGCGCATATTCTGAATTTTTTTTTAAAACATTCTTTAATTATATTCAAATAGTCATTTAAATCTTAGAATCTCTCGAAGCTAAGTTCTGGGTATAATCATTTTTTATTATTGCCCTAAAATCCCCCCTCACCCCCCTTTGCTAAAAGGGGGAATTCTTAAATCCCCCTTTGGAAAAGGGGGATTTTCATGCTCCATATCCATATTATTTTCGCATGCTACCTTTAATTTCTGAAAAACAGAAACCACACAACAGTAAAAATCGGAGCTAAGATTGGCAGGGAATATTTTATAATATAACCAAAGAAGCTCGGGCAATGTGCGCCTGCCTGCTCTGAGATTGATTTAACCATGAAATTAGGTCCATTTCCAATATATGTATTGGCGCCAAAGAAAACAGCGCCTACTGAAATTGCCTGAAGATATTCCCAGTGTTCTTTAAGAAATATTTCCATATGAACATGGCTGTCAAGCTGGAGGTGGTGCAGTCCAAAGGATGCGCTTAAAAAATTAAGGTACGTTGGTGCATTGTCTAAAATGCTTGAGAGTATACCCGTACTCCAGTAAAATTGTCCCGGGGTTCTGATTCCAAGTTTATCTGCATTCAGTTGTAACCAGTCTAAACATGGCACCATCGTAGCAAAAATTCCAGCAAACAGAATAGCTACTTCCTTTATGGGGATAAAATTAAAATGGTTTCTTTCGTGTATTTCTTTTTTTGTTGTAAGATATGAACCGATGGCACTTGCTGCCATGATAACCTCCCGCAACAGCGGAGGCTTGTTTATAAACACTGCCGCAAGAATAACAAAAAGGAAAAAGATATTTTGCAGGCCTAAAACATGCGTTTTTTCACCTTTCTCCTCGACTTCTTCTCTAGTTTTTTCTCTCACTTTTTTGTAATAGTGATAATCAACAAAGTAAAAAACTGTTAGCACCAGGACAACAGTTAAAGCCCAGATATGCCATACTTTGCTAATGACCCAGAAGAATGGAACACCTTTTAAATATCCTAAAAATAACGGAGGGTCGCCTATAGGAGTAAGAAGGCCGCCAATGTTGCTTACAATAAAGATGAAGAATACAACGTGATATCCGGTGAGGCGGTATTTATTTACCTTGAGATACGGCCTTATCAGGAGCATCGAGGCTCCTGTTGTTCCCAAAAAATTTGAAACAATTGCTCCTACAAGGAGCATAATTACATTTGCATGGGGCGTTGACTGGCCTTTTATATTGATATGGATTCCGCCTGCAACAACAAAAAGGGACCCAATGAGGGTAATAAAACTTATATATTCAAGTCCCGTATGAAACATTCTGGTTATGTTATTCAGGAAAAAAATATAGTAAACAACCGCTATAGCCCCAAACCCAAAGGAAGGAACGGGATAATTTTTATCCCACCATTCTTTATTAATGAGAGGGATAGTTGCTATTGAAAGAAGGAGTAAAGCAAAAGGGAGGATCATTACGGGGTTAATAACTGCCGCGTCACCCATTATATATCAGACACCTTTATTAACATTGGCTCTGCCATTACTGGCGAAGCAGTTTCAATTTAAGCTTTAAGCTGTAAAATAACTTAATAGAAGTCCTTTACTCAAGTCAAGGGAATATGGTAATATTTGATTGATGGATCATTTATAGGAAGATAGTTTTGGTGCTGAGGCAAATTGTCAATACCGGACTCTTTTTGATGAAGGTGTTATATGTTCTATAAAGTAGTATTTAAAAAATTCAACCAAAAAAGAGTTAGATATGTGGTAGTAGGAGGACTTGCTGTAAATCTTCAAGGGGTACCGCGATTTACGAAGGACATTGATATCATCATAGACATGGAAGAAAAAAATATTGTGAAATGCATAGAGGCATTACAAACTTTACATTACAAGCCAAGGGTTCCGGTAAATCCTTTTGATTTTGCCAAAGCAGATATAAGAGAACGGTGGGTGAGAGAAAAGAAAATGATAGTATTTTCATTCTTCGATGCTAAGGAGCCTTTCTGGGAGATTGATATTGTAATGCAACAAAAAATACCATTTGACAAAATACAAAAGAGTGTAGAATACGTAAAGAGTGAGGGTATAAAGATACCAGTTATTTCTATAGACAATTTGATTCTGATGAAAAAAGAAGCATTAAGAAAACAGGATGTTTCAGATATTGAGTCACTTAAAAAATTAAAAAGAATTAGAAAAAATGATAAAAAGAAGAAAAAATAAAATTGTTAAGAAAGGGTTTTCTTACCATGTTACAGAGGAGCAGATAAGAAGTTATATGAAATTTCCAGCATCTAAGAAACTCCTATGGTTGGAAGAGGCCATTCGTTTTTCTCACTATGCGCTTACTGAAAATAAAAAGAGGATATGGGAGGCGTTTAGAAAGGGAGAGATATAAAACCACTAACTACCTACCCAAACAGTTAAACCAACAACCCAACCTTACTCCAGTTAAATTATGAAGAATGTCTTATTAACCGGTCAGCCCGGAACTGGCAAGACCACAATAATTAAAAATGTACTGGCCTATATAAAAACTCCTGCAGGAGGGTTTTATACACAGGAAATCCGTCAGGGGGGAGTAAGAGTCGGGTTTGAGATTGTTACATTGAAAGGAGAAAAAGCTCCACTTGCACATGCAAATGTGAAAAGTCCGTATAAGGTTGGGAATTACGGGGTAATCGTTGAGAACATAGACAGGGTTGCTGTAGCAAGCTTGAAAGATGCTTTGAAGGAGAACAACCTGATAGTTATAGATGAGATAGGGAAGATGGAGCTTTTTTCAGAAGAGTTTAAAAAGACTGTCATCTCATGCCTTGATTCAGATAAGATTGTTTTGGGCACAGTTACCGAAGCAAAGCTCTCTTTTGCTGAAGAAGTATCAAAAAGAGATGACGTGCACCTCATATATCTTTCTGCAAAGAACAGAAATCAGGTAGCAGAGGATCTGAACGAGGCGATATGGGAGTTGGTAAAGGAAACCTTGTAGGTAAATCAAAAATCAAAATTATCAGGGGCGGGCTCTGTCCCTGCCCTCA
>MGDB01000152.1:3768-13018 GCA_001790645.1 Candidatus Schekmanbacteria bacterium GWA2_38_11 | reverse complement strand
GGGGGATTTGATTTTCACTTGAGTCTGCGACCTCTGACCCTTTGAATCCTATCCGCTTAAATCCTTTGAAGTATTGCGAACCTTCAATTCGCTGTCAAGCTAAGCGTGGCTGCCAAGGATAACGAGTATGTCGCCGGATACAATCTTGAAATCAGCTGAAGGGTTTGCACTCGTTTCAGCAAATCACTCGGCAACCCTCTTCAGTTTACGGGGCTATGCGCATCATTTTTTCAGGCAGAGAAGTATGCCCTGACCTGGCGCAAGCCATACATTTTTAGTTTTCCGGGGTTCTATCAGGCATGTATAGGCATTGACTTGCTGAACTTGCCCCGACTCTTTGAACTTTACATGGAATGTAATTGAGTCATGCAGACTCTTGTTTACCACCATTACGAAGGGTTGCCCATCCGGCCCCTCGAACTCGCCGACCAACAAATTGCCGCCGTTTATCTCGGAAATAAACCGACTTGTTTGCAGACCGGAACACCCTTGCGGGACATCAGGATGATGGAAGACATTGACACTTCGCAGTTTCACGTAAACCGTTCCGAGGCAATGCGCCTGAAGATTGACATTGCGGAGCATGTCCCAGATAGGTGTTTTGTGTCCGAACTGATCAATGGGGGCCATGCGGAAGTTTCCGGCAGAGGGTGCGAAGTAGGTGAAGTAGCTGATACCTCGGGTTCCATAGGCCAGTGAGGTATAAAGCTGGAAACGCAGCCCTGCATCTGTCGGTTCCGCGTAGTGGTTATGCGCATTGGCCAACACGGTGTTCCAGAAGGGCAGATTGTGGCGCAGCGACACAGCACGGACGGATTCAAGATTCTGAAAATAACCGTCCCGCAGCGAGCCGTTGTCCATCAGCGCGTAGTGATCATAGCTAATGAACCTGGGCTGGACTGTTTTGACATAGGACTCAAGGTACTCCGCATAGGTCGGAACGTTCATTTGCTCCGGGGAGGCATAGTTAGCGAACAGGTTAATGTAGGCGAGGACGTTCGGATTTGCCTTTCGGTACGCCTCCACCCACTTCTTCAGTCCCGGATATAGCTTGGCCCCGGGCTCATCGTTCAGAAAGTAACCGAATACCGCCTTGTGTTCCCCCACGCGCTTCACAAGCGCCTCCACTCGCTGAGCGATCTCCTTTTCGTCCAACTGCGCCTCCGCATCACCCACGTGAGTACTTCCATCGGAGACAATGCACTTCAGTCCGGCCTCGCTCACCAGGTCCAGATGTTCTGGCGCCACAAATCCCGCAAGATTGAACCCACATTCTCGAATCTCCCTGAGTACATCCGGATTAGCCGGTGTAAATCCCCACGGCAGGATAGCAAACTCCTCTGGTTGAAGCATCGGCGCGTCTTCCATTGCCTGCAAGAGAGGTGAGGTACAGAATGAATATAAGATAATAGCGATAATCCACAAAAGTTTAGTTTTCTTCATTTGTATGAACTGTTTGGCCAGCATTTACTTTTACCCTTATCCTGTAATTGACATAATTATATATGGATCAAGCTGGCAGTCAATCATTTTCAGATCAAAATTCATAGAAACCAGCAGAAGGGTTCAAGGAGTCAAGAGTCCAAGAAAAATTCAAAGTTCAGAAATAAAACGGCAAGGGAGCTTACAACGCTGAATTAGTGAAAGCAAAATAGTTCCTTGACAAAAGTTTATATACGTATTAAATACGTATATAAACTGAGGAGCTTTTTAATATGGCAAAGAAAAGATTGAAAAAAGAAAAATGGACCTTGTCCTTTGATCCCTATTTAAAGAATCTCGTCATCAAGGAAGCGAGAAAAAAGGGAATATATCCGGTTAATTTCTTAGAAGAAATCTTAAGAGAGAAATTTAACCCTTATGGCTATACGGATGTCAAAGACAGTATAACTTACGTAAGAAAATTGAGAAAAAGTTCTGAGGAGAAAACTGATGAAGAGTTTTTGAAAGAGATCCGTGAATGGCAAAAATCTCAATTTTAGTTGATACGGATATATTTATTGACTATTTTAATACAGGTTTTTTTTCTAACATATTAGAAAACGATGAATTTAGAATCTATTATTCATTAGTAACAAAGAAAGAGCTGATATCAAAAAAGGGACTCAAGGCTTCTGAGAAAATAGCAATCTTTCATTCTCTTAAAAATTATCGTGTTGCCAATATAGATTCCACTATAGCTGCTAAATATTCTTCCTTAAGAAAAAAATATCCAAACCTGAATAAGGAGGATATATTAATTGCTTCAACAGCCCTTGTAAAAAGGTTGCCTCTTTTGACAAGAAATTGGAAGCATTATAAAAATATTGAAGGTTTGGTGTTATTTGTAGGAAATAGAAAATAATATATTAAAAAGGGTTACTGCCCTTGCGATAACACCCGTTATCTTCCACTATACTTTGTCATCCTATATTTCTTCTGTCTTTTCTGTTTTTTGTAAAATATTAAAAACTTTTTTGGAGAAAAGACCTTAATCCCCTGGCATAGTTCAGCAGGGAAATGGTTTTGATTTCCTGTTACAAGACATGCAGTCTGACTTGCAATGGCAGTTTCAAGAAACGGTTCATCGTCGGCGTCAGGGAGCGGATTGATCAAAGGAGAAGATGCTGCTGTCTGGCCACGATACTCAATATACTCAAGAAGTACAGCTACCTTTTCTTCTTCAAACTTAAACTTCTGGCGGCGCAGAACTTCATTGTATTCAGACAGAACACGGGCATCAAAAGAAAGCACCAGTTCACCGGATGAAACCATACGGACTATTTCACCACACGCCCCGAACGGCGACAAAAGCCCCGCAACAAGAACATTCGTATCAAGCACAATATTCATCGTGTACGCTTTTTGCGGACAGCTTTTATCTCGGCTCTGATCTCATCCACTGACATCTTGTCGGTTCCCTGCTTTACGGAACTACGCTGGAGAGAGACAACCGCTTCAACCGCACGGGACTGACGGAATGCAGCGAGCGACTCTTCAAGGTTTGTCTCGGTTATTGCCGCAAGAATGGCTATTGGCCGCCCATTACTGGTAATAATCATTTCCCTTTCATTGGGAAGCTCTTTCCAGATTTGTGCCGATTTGCCTCTTAGATCGCGAACGCTCAAAAATTTCATGTCCATGTCCTCCAATTGTGTATTATATAATGTACACAATTGTCACCCAATGTCAATCTATTTTTATTCATTGGCTCCTCGAACCCTTTCAATCCGCTGGATTTAGAATCTTCAGTGCGCTGTCAAGCTGGGCGTGGCTTCCCACATTGCCAGCACTCGGTAAACTGGGGCTCATTCATCTCTCCGCATTGACCACATCGCCATTCCGCTCCCTGCTGGAGGAGCGGTTCTTCACCGAAATGAAGCGCGGATAATAACTCCAGGGCCCGCTCGTAATCAGACTCCTCTACAACCCAAACCGAGGGACAGGTCTCCGGAGTTATAGGAAGCTGGCCTCGCAAATTCCAAAGGTATTCGCCCTGGACGACGGCGTTAATGTTCTCTCCTTCCAGAATGCCCTTCAGCAAATGAGCATCTGACGGATTTGTTGCGTTATAGATGCGTTTCACTCACCACTCCAAATAAGTCAGCCCCACAAAGCGGTATTTCTCTTTTACCCTCAAAATATTTTCTGTCTGTTATTTTCTTGAATAGTAACATTAAAGTTCTATGTTTCTTAATAGAACCTGAAATCTTTATATAGTCTTTGTCCTCTCGTTGATAATAAAATCTGAAGAAAAAGAGAAGCGCGTCCCCTTTATCCCGTCTCTTTTTTTCAAAGTAATTACTTGATACGCTGCCAAATTTGTGAACGGCCAATGAATGAAAAACCGATATATCCGCGAACTTTCAGTTCCCTGTCATCACTTAAAAGAGACATTTTGGCCCTGTATATCTTGCCGTTATCAGGATCTAAAATCCAGCCTCCAGCCCATGCAGATCCATCTTTTCTCATATCCCAAATGATTCGCAAGCCAAGAATAGGTGCATTCTTGAGGGCCCCGTCGCATTTATCACAGATTTGAGGTTTGCCATCTTCAGGTTTTTCGAAAGTTTCTATAATCTTACCATATAAGACGCCTCTTGTTTCCCAGATTTCAATAACGCCTTTCGGTTTACCGGTTTTATCATCGATAGTTTTCCACCTGCCTACCGGGGAATGACTATTACCCCACGCAGGAAAGCTTATAAAAAGAATGGCTGTTCCTAATAACAGAATACTGGTAAACTGCTTAATATTTCTATGCAGCATATTCAAATTTTTTAGAATAAATATAACGGGTCTCTTTTTAAACATTTTAAATTCTTTCTCATCCTCTCTAAAAATATCTTTTATATATTATTTTTACACTTGTTCAATAACTAATGTTATTATCCAGCGACTCAATGTTATAGGTCAAGATTTTTATTTAAAAAATCAATATTCAGATCAATTTTGAGGATTTAGGATCTTCAGCGCGCTGTCAAGCTGGGCGTGGCTTCCAAGAATAACCAGTATGTCGCCAGATACAATCTTGAAATCTGCTGAAGGGTTTGTAATTGCCTTTCCGTTCTGAATAATTGCTATAACAGATGCTCCTGAAATTTTTCTAAGGTCAAGTTTTCTTAGTGTCTTGTCATTTGCAGGTGAGTTTTCTGTTACAAGAAAACTATGAGTAATAGTTGCAGCAAGAATTTTTGAAATGTCTGTTAATCTCTCACTTGCTTCAGCGGGTTTCCTTAACATCTCATATCCCTTGCTACGGATTATACTTACCTGATTTAAAATAATATTAGTAGGAACATAATGTTCTCTCAATACCCTTGAAAAGATTTCAATAGAGGTTTCAAACTCTTCAGGAATAACCTCATCCGCTCCTAAATTATAAAGCTCCTCGACCTGATTGATATAACGGGTCCTTACAATAACTTTTATATTAGGATTTATCTCCTTTGCAACCTTTACAGCAATTCTTGTTGCTATTGGGTCTGAGATGGCTAAAACTATTGTGTGGGCATCAAAAATATTAGCCTTTTTTAAAACCTCGTAATGGTTTGCATCTCCAAAAAGAGCTGGATGACCTTCTTTTTTTGCAGCCTCAATATTATTTGCATTAATATCAAGAATCAAATAAGGTATGCCTGTTTCCTTAAGGACACGAGCCAGGTTTTCTCCATTAAGACCGTATCCAACTATTATCACATGTTTTTTAAAGGTCCTCACTTTCATATCTTCTTCTTCAGGAGTTAATTTTTCAGAAATGCGAAGTCTGCTTGTTATAAAAAGGGAGATAGCAGGAGCTTTCTTTACAAAAAATGGAGTTAAAAGCATTGTAAAAAAAGTAGCAGAAAGGAGACTTTGATATGTTTCAAAAGAGAAAAGATTTAAAACTTTTCCTTCGTTAAGAAGGATAAATGAAAATTCTCCTATTTGGAAAAGACCAAAGCCAACCATTAAAGCAATTCTTAGCTGGGAACCGAGAAGTAGGGTTACAAAGAATAAAACTGAAACTTTTAAGATGATAATGATAGAAGAAAGACCAATGATAGAAAGAAAATTTCTTAAAAAGAAATTGAGATTAAAAAGCATGCCGATTGAAATAAAAAAAATGCTATTGAATACATTTTTAAATGGTAAAATTTCAGTAATTATTTGATGAGAGTACTCTGATTCAGAGATTACAAGCCCTGCAACAAAGGCTCCCAGTGCCAGTGACAGACCAAAGCTTGAAGTAAGCCAGGCTGTTCCAAGACATAATAAAAATATAGTAAGGGTAAATACTTCCCTGTTATTTAATTTCACAACCTGCCTTAAAAAATGAGGGACTATAAAATATGATAATAGAAATATAATTGATACAGACAGCAATGCAGTAAAAAGAGTCTTGAAAATAATATAAGGAGATGTTGAAAATTTCCCGGCCAGAAGGTGAACAGAAAGTATCATTGGTATAACAGCCAGGTCTTGAAAAAGGAGAATTCCTATGCTGAGATTCCCTTGAGGTGAATCAGTCATTCCGTAGTCGGTATAAAGCTTGAGGATGATTGCTGTACTGCTCAGAGTTACGATAAAACCAATAAGAAGTGCATTTGGCAGTGGGTAATCCAATAAAAATAGTGGAATAAAAACAAGACCTGAAGTGAGCAAGACCTGTAACCCGCCACCCAGGAGCCAGAATTTTTTTGCCTTCATCATCTTTGCAATAGAGAATTCAAGTCCTATTGCAAACATAAGCAAAACAATTCCTATCTGTGCCAGCATTTCAACTGACTGTATTTCTTTGATTAGTTTTCCTCCATAGGGACCAATGATAACACCGGTAATCAGGAAACCTATAATTGGCGGTAATTTGAGATAATGGAAAAAGATGCTTACAGGGACAGATATGGCAAGCAGAATTATTAAATCAAAAAGCAGTGGAATCTGTTCCATGATTTTCCTGTAAAAGGTTTAAAGTAAATCAAAAATTAAAATTCAAAAATCAAAATTACGGTATTTGATTTTATTTAAATTGATTTCTTGAATCATTGAATCCTATCAATTTATTTATTCTATCGGGGGTGCGTTCCACGAACGCACCACTTCTTTCAATAATAAATGCTGTTTTGGACAAGCGAGACGCCTGTCCTACTTATTTTGTAATTTAATATGAAGGTAGGTCAGGCGTCTCGCCTGCCTATCTGTATTTTAGTTTGTAAAGATAGCAATTCTTATAATGAAAGTTCAAGGAGTTTTTGAGGGTGAGGTTTTTTCTTGATGTTTTAAAAAATTTAATTTAATATAAAAAGACAAAAGAAAAAGAAAGAAGGAGAAAAGGTATGTGGTATCTAAAATTCAGGATGTATTTATTAATGATAATTTTATTTGCAATCGTTTATGCCTTAGTCACTGTGGCAGGTGTGACATTAGGGATAACAAACTTCTATTTCTATTTAATGTTTTCCCTGGGGATGATGCTTGTCCAGTATCTGATAGGTCCGAAGATTGTGGAATGGTCCATGAAGGTAAAGTATATCGAGAAAGGTCAATACCCTCGTCTTGACCGGATGGTTGAGGAATTGGCAGTGGCCGCTAACATTCCAAAGCCAAAAATAGGTATATCTGATGTCCAGCTGCCCAATGCCTTTGCTTTCGGGCGCGGTGTTAGAGACGGAAGGATATGCGTTACCCAGGGGATTTTGGGACTCCTTAGTGACGGTGAAATGAAGGCTGTTCTTGGCCATGAAATGAGCCACCTTAAAAACCGTGATGTCCTTTTTATAACCATCCTCTCAGTTATCCCTATGCTCCTTTACCGGCTTGCATGGAATTTTATGTTCTTTGGTGGCGGGAGAGACAGGGATGACCGTGGAGGGAACGCAGCCATTATAGGGATAGCTGCTTTTCTCTTTTATTTTATTACAAACCTCCTTGTCCTCTATGCGTCAAGGATCAGGGAGTATTTTGCTGACAGAGGCTCAGTCCAATTAGGAAACCAGCCTTCCGAGCTTGCCTCAGCATTATATAAGCTTGTCTATGGCTCGGCAAAAATGCCAAAGGAGGCATTAAAAGAAGTAGAGGGGCTGAAGGCATTTTTTGTTAATGACCCTTCGCAGGCATTAAATGAACTTCGCGAACTTAAAGAAGTTGATAGAGATAGAAGCGGAACAATTGATTCGGGAGAATTAGAAGTTTTAAGAAATAAAAGCCTCAGATTGGGTTTCAGTGACCGCCTTATGGAAATGTTAAGCACTCATCCCAATATGCTTAAAAGGATAAAAGAGCTTTCTGAGATTGACAGAAGGTTTTGATTTCAGGTTCTTTCTAAAATACTTCATTAGGGACAGGCGAGACGCCTGTCCTACTGATGAATCAATTTTAGCAGAGTTAGAAAACCCTGCCTATCGATAGGAGGGACATTCCTGTCCCGTCTATTTCATTTTCTTTCTAAGAATTCTTTTTCCACATTCTTAAGTTTCTTAGGATCTAAGAATAAATCAAGTCCTGTCAATGCCAGAGCCTTAGCTCCTGAAATTAAACCCTTATCTGCAAGTGGAGAGATTGCAACCTGTGCAAATTCTTTAGAATGGGTTGGGGGATGACTGTTACATATTTTTATATTAGGATGGATTGTTGGTATTACCTGGCTCAGGTTACCGATATCAGAAGAACCTGTGCCCCGCTCTTCAGCAAGAGATTCCTCAATATTTAAAAACTTAAGATTGGAGCGGAATATATCTTCAAAAGCATTATTATGCTTCATCGGGTAGTATACGTTATCATCGCCCTCTATTTCAATTCTGCATCCTGTTGCTGTTGCACCCGCCTGTGCACATCTTTTGACTTTTTTCAGAAGTGCAGGCAAGTAGTCTTTATCTTTTGTCCTTACATAAAACCAGCAGGAAGCAAAAGCTGGAATGATATTTGGCCTTTTCCCGCCGTCTGGTATAATTCCATGAATCCTCACATCGCTTGGAAGCTGCTGGCGGAGAGCGTTTATATTATTGAAGGTAAGGATTACGGCATCAAGGGCATTTTTACCAAGAAACGGGGATGCAGCAGCATGAGCGGTCTTGCCATAGAATTTAAATCTAACTTGTACATTTGCAAGAAAATTTGCCCTCACCTTTGTCTTGATATCAGGGTGGATCATCATTGCAGCATCAACTCCATCAAAGATTCCGGATTTGATCAGGGGGAGCTTACCTCCCCCGCCTTCTTCTGCCGGAGTTCCTACTACTAAAAATTTGCCGGAATTATTTTTTAATACTTTTGCCAGAGCCGCTGCTGCACCGCAGCTTGCAGAGCCGATTATATTGTGACCGCATCCGTGACCGATGTCAGGCAAAGCATCGTACTCAGCAACAAAAGCTATGGAAGGTCTTTTTTTAGGTCCTTTGGGAAACTGTGCAACGAAGGCTGTCTTTAAGTAGCCTACGCCAGTCTTTACATCAAAGCCATTTTTTTTCAGAAAATCAGTGAGCCACTTTGATGCCTTGAATTCATTAAAGCCGAGTTCGGGATTTTTATGGATATTATGGCTTAATGTTATAAGATCTTTCTTCAGCCTGTTTACGGCAGATATTATTTCAGTTTTCTTTTTCTGAATTTCCATCTGATTCATGGTTTTTAAATAGCTATATGCTGTTGCTGCGAGTGTTTCTGAAAACAATTTCAGAAATCTTATACAGAGGACATTTTAAAAAATCAATTTTAAAATTTAAACCAATAACAACTATAAATAGTAACAATGCGCTGAAGTTACACCTGTTATGATGCATTTATCAGGCAGATT
>MGDB01000152.1:0-3757 GCA_001790645.1 Candidatus Schekmanbacteria bacterium GWA2_38_11 | reverse complement strand
TCTGCCCGCAACCGCATTCCTGTTCATGCTCTGACTCTTTGTCGTCATCTTTTCTCTTTTTACCAAAAGTCATGAGCCTCATTCCGTTTGCTGTGACAAGAAGAGATGTTCCAGTATCTGCAATCACTGCCATCCAGAGGTTGGCATATCCGGCAAATGTCAGTCCCAAAAATATTCCTTTAACAATCAGAGAAATGGCAATGTTATGTTTTATAATTTTGAGGGCTTTTCTACTGAGCTTTATCGTGTAGCTTAGTTTTGAAAGATCGTCACCCATAAGGGCAATGTCAGCAGTTTCAAGGGCTATATCAGTACCAGCAACACCCATTGCAATTCCTACTGACGCTGTTGCCAGAGCAGGCGCATCATTTACTCCATCCCCAACCATTCCTACTTTCCCGTATCTGCTGATAAGTCCATTAATCACTCTGACCTTATCCTGAGGTAAAAGATCTGCCTCGAATTCATCTACACCGAGTTCTGTAGCAATAGCCCTGGCTGTGTTTTTGTTATCTCCGGTCAGCATTACTATCTTTTTGACTCCAACCTCTTTGATCTCTTCTAAAGCTTTTTTACTTATGTCTCTTGCTTTATCAGAGAGGGCTATTAATCCGAGCAGACTCGTACCATTTGAGACTATGAGCACTGTTTTCCCCTGAAGCTGAAGCCCGTTAATTTTTTCCAGTGCCCCATCAATTGGAATATCCGATTCCTTGAGGAATCTGAGATTGCCAATAGAAAAAGTTTCTCCGTTTATTCTTGCCTGGGCACCTTTGCCGGGGAATGAAATAAAATTTTCAGGTTCTGCAATCTTAATCTTTTTCTTTTTAGCATGTTTTACAATGGCCTTTGCAACCGGGTGTTCTGACCTCTCCTCAACACTCGCTCCAATGCTTAATATTTCTTCTTCAGAACAGTGATCCAAGGGGATGATATCCGTTACCTCTGCATCGCCTGTTGTCAGGGTGCCTGTTTTATCAAAGGCTATTACTGATAAAGCTCCGGCTTCCTCAAGGAAAGCTCCTCCCTTTATCAAAACCCCGTTCTTAGAAGCTGAGCCAATTGCAGAAACGATTGTAACCGGCGTTGAAATTACAAGGGCGCATGGGCAGGATATTACAAGGAGCATTAGCGCTTTATAAAACCAGGGTATGAAGGGTGCACCCAAAAAAACGCTTGGTATAATAGTTATGGATACTGCTAATAAAATTACTGCCGGGGTATAATACCTGGAAAATTTATCAACAAACAACTGCGACGGTGCTTTCTGGATCTGGGCTTCTTCAACTAAGTGGATTATTTTTGAAAGAGTGTTATCCTTGTAAAGCCTGGTGACTTTTATTTCAAGAGTACCACGTTCATTGATACTTCCGGCAAAGACTTCATCGCCGGGAAGCTTATCTACAGGCATTGATTCACCGGTAATAGGCGCCTGGTTGACTGATGATTCTCCCTTGACTACCAAACCATCCATGGAAATCTTTTCCCCTGGTTTCACAATTATTATATCGTTTACCTTTACCTGCGAGACTGATACGCGGGTTAGTGTCCCGTTATTTTTCATAGATGCTTCTTTTGGTGATAAGTCCATTAATTGCCTGATGGAATTTCTGCTCTTGTCCATGGTATAGCTCTGCAGTACATTGCCTAAAGAGAAGAGGAACACAACCATTGCCCCTTCTTCCCACTCTCCAATTACTGCTGCACCGATTGCTGCAATTGACATCAGGAAATTCATATCAAGGGAAAGGGATTTTAGTGAATAAAAGCCACTCCGGGCAACATAAAACCCGCCTGCAACAATCGCCAGGGCAAAGGATATGGTAGATAATAACGGTGAAAATATGGAGAATCCATAACCTAATAAAATTAATATGCCTGATATGACAGTAAGGTATCCTCTTTTATCTTTTTTTAAGAGAAACGGTGGTTCATCAAGGATTTCATCAGCTACAGTCTTAAGCCTTGCTTTATAGCCTGCCTGCTCAGTGATTCTTAAAATCTCGTCAACAATGCTATCTCTTTTTTCATGTCTTATAACCATTTCTGCCAAATTGAAATTAATGATAGCCTCTTTTATCCCTTCAATTTTACTGATCCTTCTCTCAAGCTTTGCGACACAGTCAGGGCAATCAAGACCTGAGACCTGGAATATGGACCTATCTTCGCCAATCTCTTCCTCAAGGTCCTTTACGCCATAGCCTAAATCTGTTATATTGGCTGAAATTTCTGAAAGGGTTATAAGGTCAGGTTCGTATTCAATCCAGATCTTGCCCGCAGCGAAATTCACTGATGCCCGCGTTACTCCCTTGAGGCGGGAAACTGAAGTCTCAAGCTTTGATGCACAGTCAGGACAATCAAGACCTTCAAGCACGAAGAATTCGTGCTTATACTGTTTTACGAGATGGATGCCAATCTCCTGGGCTTTTTCTTCTATCTTTTCAAGAGAAATGAAATTAGGGTCGTACTTTATCTCCATTTCATGGCCGTTCTTCTGAATCCCTAATTCAGCTATTCCCCTCAGCTTCAACAAATTCTCCCTGAGTCTCTCAACGCATTGAGTGCAACCGTTGTTTTCAGGCAGAATCATAGGTATATTTATGACTTTTACATTAAGCTCCATGAGAGAATTCCCTAATAAAAAAATTACTTATGCCTGACATGCTTTAACCCTTCTTCAAATAGTTTCAGGATGTGTTTATCATCAAGGGAATAATGGACTATCCTTCCCTTCTTCGCAGGTTTTACCAGTCTCAATGCCCTCAGAAACCTTAGCTGATGGGATATTGCTGACGAGCTGATGTTAAGCAGTGACGAAAGATCGCAGACACAAAACTCTGTTTTTGACAGAGCAAATAAAATCTTAATCCTCGTTGAATCCCCCAATGTTCTGAATATTTCTGCAAGATCGAGGGTTGTTGAGTCATCAAGCATTATCTTGGATATCCTCTCGACCTTTTCCCTGTCTATGACATGGGTGTCACAGAATATATTTTTTCTTTTTGGCATCAAATATAAAACCCATATATGAACATTTGTTCATTTATCGCATATATGATTTTTTTGTCAAGTATTTTTTTAGCTCTCTTGTGGATTTCCGGGATGTCATTGGAAAATAGACGAGGCATCTTGCCTGGGATAGTCAGGCAGGATGTCTGACCTATTTCTTCTCAACCTATAACCTATGACTTATAACTAATTAAATTTTACGTTTTCAGATTTACACTTTTTTACTTACGAGTTGGTGAGGATAATTAATGGGAGGAAGTCTTTTAATTTACAAAATGATAGCCACATTTAAAATCTACATCAGCCAGGTCTCTTTCATCTATTGGAAAAGACCTGCATGCCAATGTCCTTCCGTGGTGATATATCCTGCAGGAAATATCTCCATTTTTTTTCTTTAGGAGAGGGCACTTTACACTCAAATCGCAGCACTTCCCGCACTGCAGGCATGAACCTCTTCTTTTGGCTAACTGTTTCTCTACGTAGGGCTTATAGAATTGGCATAGAAGAAAACGCCTTGCAGTTCCCCTGAAGAGTAAGGCCTTATGAAATACAAATTTAACCTTTTCAGTTGTAAGCAATATCTTATTTCTCCTTTTTAAAATTGGAAATTGTATGAGAGAATAAAGTTATCAGGATGCTTTGTCAAGGTTTAATATTTAATATGTCAACCACAAATAGAAATGTCCTCTTTTAAAAAAATTAGAAATGTCCTCTTTGTTGTGTTGAAGTTGAGTATTTTCTCCAAGGG
>MGDB01000151.1 GCA_001790645.1 Candidatus Schekmanbacteria bacterium GWA2_38_11 | reverse complement strand
CCCCGTCTTTTTGTGTCTTTCTATCTATCAGCCTTCATAAATGGGCCTTTCTTTTTTCGAAAACCAATCACTTGGGTTTGACAGATACTCATATGTATTTTCCAAAACTTCATAATGATTGCTCTCCTCTTTTACCAGCACCTGATAAAATTCTTTTTCAAAAAGGCTTTCTGCTTTTTCTGACCTCTCCTGATAAAATTTATACCCCTTTATTTCCATTTCCTTTGCAATCTTAATAGCCTCAATATCACCAGGATCAATCTCAAGGGACTTCTTGATATCATTATTTACTTTATTGAAGATTGTTTCAAATTTAACAGAATTTTTCTCTCCCTCAACCTTCTTGGGAGTTTCAGGCCACTCCTTGGATTTTTTAAGCCCTCCATAGATATTCTGAATTCTTTCTATATGTTTTTTTTCCTCTTCAGCAATTGATTTAAACATTTCCTTCCCCAGAAGGTTTTTTGTCTTCTTACTCGCTTTGATGTAAAACTGGTAACCGTCCTTCTCAAGTTTTAAAGCAATTGTAAGAGCCTTTAAAGCTTCATTGTTTCCAGTTGGCATAGTTCATATACCTTCCTTTCTTCAATTAAGTCATATTTCACTTAACAACGAAAATGTGATTTTGCCGGCATGCAGTGAAACAGCGAAAAACGTAAAGCGCAAAACCAAAATTTAAAATTCAAAAGTTTTAAGTTTTGACCTTTAGTTTTCAGTTTTTTGTTTTTAACTTTTAGCTAAATCCTCAAGCTATCAGCCTAGAAAATTCTACCACTTCTCCTTAAAACTTGGCCCGTATAGCTTTTTAAAAAACTTATCCTCATCAGAAATATAAACCGCGTTTTCTCCCGCCATATTCTGGCCCGCTATTTCCCCCTGGGCGGATGCACTCTGCCAGCCAAAATTGATTCTATTAAGCTTCTTATTAATATCATAAACCTGTGCTGCGTCTCCTGATGAGTAAATATTTGCAATATTTGTCCTCAGCTCTTCGCTTACTAAAATTCCCTTATCACATTTTATCCCGCTGTCCGCCAAAAAATCTATGTCAGGCTCAAGCCCTAAAAAAGCACCTATGAGCTGGCATTGTATTTTTTTCCCTTTGTTTGTAAACACCAGGTACTCTTTACCATTCTTATCTATGATGTCATTGATCTCCTCATCCATGTAAATGACAACTCCTTCATCCTTAAGTTTCCATTCCACATCTTCTCTTGAAACTTCTGTGAGGTTAGAGGGCCAGAAATAATCAGATCCGGTCAGATAGATTATTTCAATTCCCCTTCTTTTTAGTGACCTGATCAGTTCCACTGCAATGTAGCCGCCGCCAAAAATAACCACACGGGAAATATTCTGTATTCTTTCCTTTATTCTGCAGACATCAGCAAAGGTTTTAATTGTAAATATCTTTTCCCTGTGGATTAAAAGTTTTTGCGGCAATTTAGGCTTTGCTCCGGTAGCTAACAGCAGATAATTATAAGTTTCTTTTCTCCCGTTGCTTAAAATAACCATATTCTCAGACGGTACCACCTCTAAAACCCTCTTCCCATTCAATAGAACTATTTCCTTGGATGCTAAATAATTTTTAAAAAATATCTCCTCTTCCTTCAATTCCCCTGAAAGGAAATCAGTGAGTGTTGGCCTTATATAAAATGGATTGAACTCATCAGAAATAAGAAAGACTTCACCTCTTGTGTCTATGTTTCTAATTGCATTTGCAGCGCTCAAACCTGCTGCCCCGCATCCAACAATTATATATCTCATGTCTTCCTCCCCTGTTTAATATGCAAATATTATGCCACACCAAAAATTTATTAGAAAAACATTTTTATTATATTTTAGAGGCTAATTAAATAAAATAAATTTCACAGATCAATTATTAAAGTTATGAGATAAGCTCTTTGCTGGTAATTTATCTTCCTGCAAGCTCAGGATATTTCATGGTGAATACGTTAAACTCCGAGCTTGCCGAAGAATCAAATTACAAACCATGTAATCCGGTTATAAAATCCGTATAAAAAATATAAGTTTTATTCTGGCTAAATCAAGTTTTAAAAAAATTTTAGTGTAATTTCATTTCCAGTTTCTTAAAACCTGAGTTATCAGCCTTACTCCAACACCGGTAGCCCCTTTGGGAATGTAATCTTTATCTCTATCAGTCCATGCTGTACCTGCAATATCTAAATGGATCCATGGACAGTCTCCAACAAATTTCTTTAAAAAAATCCCGCCAAGAATAGCCCCTGCACCGCCGTTGCTGCCAATATTCTTAATATCAGCTACATCGCTTTTAATCTGCTCTTCATATTCCTTCCACAGAGGTAATTCCCAGACCCTCTCAAAGGTTTGCATACCTGCTTCCCGAAACATCTCCATCAATTTCTGATCATTACCCATCATCCCTATAGCCTGATCTCCTAATGCAACAATACATGCCCCTGTAAGCGTAGCTAAATCTATAATTGCCGCAGGTTTAAATCTTTTTGCAAAAGCTAATGCATCAGCTAAAATCAAGCGTCCTTCTGCATCCGTATTCTGAACCTCTATGCTCTTGCCTGAATGAGAAATTACTACATCACCGGGTTTTGTTGCTGAACCGCTTGGTAAATTCTCAGTTGCCGGTATAAGGCCAACTACTCTTAATGGAAGTTTTAAAGAAGCTGCAGCCTGGATTACCCCGAGAACCACTGCCCCGCCTGCCATATCATATTTCATCTTGTAAAGGTCCTTGCTCGGTTTTAAGCATATTCCTCCGCTGTCAAAAGTAATCCCTTTTCCAACAACAACTATCGTATGAGGTTTGGCTCTTCGAGGATGATAATCCATTATTATAAATTTTGGAGGTTCTTTGCTCCCTTTAGCTACTGATAAAAATGCACCCATTCTCAGCTTCTTAATTTCTCTCTCTGAAAGGACTTTGCATTTCAGCCTGAGGGCTTTTGCAATCTCTCTTGCTTTTTCAGCCAGGAATGTTGGTGTTGAAAAATTTGCTGGTTTAATAATCAGCTCCCTGCTCATGTTAACAGCAGAAGAAAGCTTTTCCCCTGCGTCTACCCCTTTTTGAGCCTCTTTAAAATCCTGTCTGCTTTCCAGAAGCAAAGTAAGCTCTTTAATCTCCTTCTCCTTCTCCTTCTCCTTTTCACTTACCAACTTATCAAATTTAAAAAGAGCAAGCTCAGCCCCCTCAACTATTCCCTGAAAGATATCTGCGGTCTTAAATTTTTGAGGGATTCTTTCAGGCATTGCTATTACAGCCTTGCTTGTTCCTATATCCCTGACCCGTTTGAGTCCATTGCCTACTCTTCTGCGTATCAGGTCCAGATAAAAGTCATCCTGTTTACCCAAACCCACAAGGAGAAGTTTTTTTGCCTTTAAAAATTTACTGGTGTGAATCAGTAAGACCTGGTCACCTTTCCCCTCAAACTCCTTATTATTAACAAGATCTTTTAACATCCCTCCAAGAGCACTATCTAACTTCTTATAAACCCCATCAGGTCCTTTATCTTCATGAAATTTTTCAAAAAAGAATACTATTACAGCTTCAGCAACCTCATTTTCAACTTTCCCAACTTTCAAAGATATTTTCATCAATGATATCTCCTTAATTGGTATCTTTTAGGTTTGGAACTTTTAAATAAAAAAAATACCTGCTTAATACTAAAGTTCTCTTTTTATTAAGTCAACTGTTATAAGGAATGAAGCACGTTGATTTAGTATCAGCAATCAACAGTAAAGAACCCCGCCTAAAGGCGTGGCTTTTGAATTTATTTTGTTTGTTTATCATTCCCGTGAAACTTGTCCTCGACTGCGATCAGGGAACGGGAATCTATTCCCTTTTTAAATCATACAGGGATAAGTTTTCTGGATTCCTGCTTACACCTGCCGGCAGGCAGGCAGGAATGACATACAAGAAAAGCAACTTTTCATCCCCGTCTAAAGACGGGGTATTCAAGTCATATTTTAATAAATTTCAATAACCAAAAAGCTTATAGCTGCCGCCAGAAGAGTTTAGTTCAAAAATGTCTTCAGTTTTTTAATATTACTATTTCTCCGAAGCTTGCTGATTGCTTCCTCTTCTATCTGTCTTATTCTTTCTCTTGAAAGAGCAAAATCTTCTCCTATCTCTTCCAGTGTATGGTTTACATTGAAATCAATACCAAAGCGCATCCTCAAAATCCTCTCCTCTCTCGGGGATAAACCTTTCAAAACTTCTCTCAACCTCTTCTGAAGTTCCTTGTCGCTCATTTCTTTCTCCGGAGAAGGAGAATCAATATCCTCAATAAAGTCCATCAATGAGGACTCATTATCCTCGTCTTCCATAACCTTATCCAGTGAGATAGGTTCTTTCTGGATCTTAAGAACCCTCCTCACAAAATCCTCCGGAACCATTACCCTTTGCGCCATCTCACGTATTGTTGGTTTCCTCTTCAGTTCCTGAGACAGGGACTTGAAAGCTGCCCTTAATTTCCTAATCTTATCAACAATATGAACAGGTATTCTTATGGTTTTTGACTGCCCCATCAGAGCTTTCATAATTGTTTGCTGTATCCACCAGTGTCCGTAGCTACAGAATTTTATGCCTCTTTTATGGTCAAATTTATCTATAGCAGTCATTAACCCTATATTTCCCTCCTGAATCAGGTCAAGAAGGTCTAATCCCCTGTTTTCAAATTTTTTTGCTATGCTTATAACAAAACGAAGATTAACCTTTACCAGTTTAAGCTTTGTTTTCTTATATGTATCCTGTCCTTCCCTTATTGTCCTTATCATCTCCTCAAGCTGGTCTGCAGACAAGATTTTATCCCACCTCTCATTATACTCGAGAGGTTTTTGTTCCTTTGAAGAATCTTTGCCTTTTGTGTGGCTTCTCTTTTTCTTCTTGCGTTTTAGAGCTTCAGACGCTAATTGAATAACTTTCTGTCCAAGCTTTTCAACCTGGTCCTGGTTAAAGGGAATTTTTCCTATTAACGAAATAATCTGCCCATGGCATTTCCTCAGATCATTTTTTATCCCCTCAAACCTTCTACCCTCTTCCTTGTACCTCGCCAATGCCTTCAAACAGGAAGTTAATTCCTTATTTTTCTCTGCAATCTTATCTATTATTGAAAGGACCTGCTCTTTCTTCTTCTCTACCCCCATCAAATACAACTCATCAACTGAATTAACTCCTAAAACCTCCTTAACTTTAATCCCACAATCCCTGAGTTTCCTGCCAAGCTCAATTATCTCTCCAATTGAATATGGAGATGTGATAACTGCCTTTAAAGTTTCGTCTCTTGCCTTTTCCAGGGTTTTAAAGCTTTCAAGCTCTTCTTCCCGGGTGAGATAGGAGTTTCCTCTTATCTCCTTGCAGTATTTTCCCATAGGATCCTCACCTGTTTCAATTATAGTTTCCTCTTCTTCCTCGGAAAAAAACTCTTTTCTGTCTCCATTGCTGTCATCAAATCCCTCAAACCCAACTTTCTCCTGTTCATTTTCATTAAGATCAACTGGCGTTTTTTCGCTTAAATTCATTATTTCTTCATCATATACTCTCATAACTTTTCCCTCGGTTAAATTCAAGTAATATATTTCAAAGTATTAATATACTTCTGAATTCTCTTATTCCCCTCTTCTTCCATTTCCCGTAAAAGTTTTTTCCTTCTCTGGGTAAATTCATAATGCTTTGCAGCATTATCTACCAGTAGCCTCAAGCTCTTGTGGTCAAAGGGTTTTACCAAAAATCCAAAAGGCTTCAGTTCCTCTAAGATCTCTTCTTCTGTAGCATCACCCGGATAACCAGTTACAAAAATAAAAGGTACATCTTTATTCTTTTTAATCTTTCTTAAAAGGGTTATGCCATCCATTTCCGGCATCCTAATATCGCATATAACAACTGCATAATCCTCGCCGAGAAGCTTTTCCTTTGCTTCTGCACCATTGCATGCCTGGTCTATAACATAACCACTATCTTCCAATGAGTTGCAGATAGTTTCCCTTGCAATCTCGTCATCATCTACAACCAAGATATGCTTGAAGTTTGACATATCATCTCCCCCTTCCTTCTAATTCCTCTCCAGCGGATTTGTTCTTCAATTCCTGCATCTCTTTTATCAGTTTCTTAAAAATTTCTTCAGCCTCACTATCATTTACACTGATAGAATATTTTCCCTTTGCAATTCCTGACCATGTTTTTATTGTTAACTCTATTATCATTCTCCACCCGCACCTCCTCAATTCTAATCATTACGTAAACGTAATATATAATATAAAATTTTATAGTACTGCTTTAAACAATTTTGGAGCCTCTTCGTATTTCCCTGTAAGATTGCAATTTTTTCTGCAGTTGCTGATTTCTTTTTTACATTTGAAACATTTTTTTATCAGCTCCTTTGAAACATCTATATCGCTCTTCATCTGCTTTAGCCTCTCAATCTTTTTATCTAACTCCAAAGACCTTTCCTGCAGGAACTCATATAATTTCTTTGCTGATTCCCCGCCACTGCTGCTCATTTTGCGGATTGTAAACAAATTTTTAATCTCCGAAAGAGAAAGCCCTAAGGACTGAAGCCTTTGAATTATCAATATTTTATTAAGGTCATCGTTATTGTACTTTCTAAACCCCCCAACTGTCCTCTCGGCCAGGGATATTAGCCCAAGCTCTTCGTAATACCTTATGGTTCTTATAGATGTACACGCTTTTTTCGCGATATCGCCTATTTGCATTGCCAACCCTTCAAAAATATTTATATTAATTTTTAATTCTTAACCAAATCCAATATATGTAACTCTTACGTTATTGTCAAGGTTTAAATCCATCGTAGTTTAGTTGCGTTCATTACTCTTGGTTCGTCAGGTTCACCATTCTGAGCAAAGTCGAAGTAGTTTATATCCCACGGAGTTTAGTTGCTTTCATTACCCTGTCAAGGGCAATCATATAGGCTGCAACCCTTGCTGAAACTTTCTCTCTCTTAGACAACTCGCTTACCTCCCTGTAGCTCGAAATCATCTTTTTCATCAGATTATTATTGACATAGTCCTCTTCCCAGGAAACTTGCTGAAGGTTTTGGACCCATTCAAAATAGGAAACTACAACCCCTCCTGCATTTGCCAAAACATCCGGTACTACTGTAACTCCCATCTGCTCTAACATCCTGTCAGCCTCAGGGGTAACCGGACTATTAGCTCCCTCTATTACTATACTTGCCTTTATTTTCCTGGCATTTGTTTCCTTTATTTCACCTGCCAAAGCTGACGGGATTAAGATATCGCACCCAACCTCTAAAAGCTTCTCATTAGATATTTTCTCTGCCTCAGGATAGCTTCCAACTGACTTTTTCTTATTATAAATTTCTTTGACCTTATTTACGTTTAACCCTTTCCCGTTATAGACCCCTCCTTTTGAATCACTCACAGCAACAATTCTGCATCCTTCTTTCTCAAGTAAAAGCGATGCATTGTACCCTACCTTCCCAAAACCCTGAACCGCTACCTTTGTCCCTTTTAGCTTTAATTTTAAATCCCTGGCAAGTTCTCTGGCAAGAAATACTATGCCCATACCCACTGCTTGCTCCCTCCCTAATGAACCCTCAAGTTCAAGGGGTTTTCCTGTCACAACCCCAGGGGTATAGCCATAGATTTTAGAGTATTCGTCCATCATCCATGCCATGATTTGACTGTCAGTTCCAATATCTGGCGCCAATACATCACGGTTTGGTCCTATGAACTGAATAATTCGCGATATATAAGTCCTCGTCATCCTCTCAAGCTCTCCTGACGACATCTTTTTAGGATCACAGATAACACCACCCTTTGCCCCTCCGAAAGGGATATTTATGAGGGTTGTTTTCCATGTCATGAGGGAAGCAAGTGCCCTTACATCATCAAGACTAACCTTTGGATGATACCTTACCCCGCCTTTTTGCGGCCCCCTCGATTCATCATGCTGTACCCTGAACCCAATAAAAACCTCAATACTTCCATCATCCATTTTTAAAGGTATTTCAACTTTTACTTCCCTGACAGGAGATTTTAAAAGCTTTCGCATCTCGGAAGAAAGATTGAGTCTGTCAGCAGCCAGATCAAAAAACTTATTTACTGCACTTAAGTTACTGAATCTTGCGGCCATTTACATATCCTCCTTTGAAAGAGCTCAAGTGGTCAAGGATCAAAGGATTCAAGTAAATAAAAATCAAATACCAAAATTTTGAATTTCTGATCCCTTAACCTTAAAGTTACTTCAGCTTTCCAGCGCTTCAGATCTCTTTAACAACTTTGAGCTTTGAACTTTTAGTTTTAAGCTTTTCTATTAAGCCAATCTTTTAAAGAAAATTCAATTGAAATCCTTACGTTGTTCGTTTAGGATAAGAGTTAAAAAGAGCTCTTAGTAAAAAGAATTAAGAATATAAAATGTCTTGATTCTGTGCTGCCAAAAGCGGGTAAGGGCGACTTTAGTCGCCCATCCAATAAAACGTCCCTTATCAAGGGAGGCTAAAGCCTCCCCTACCCTCTTTGCAAGCATGGAATTTCCAAAACTATTCACTTAAAAAGAAAGAAGAAAGATGGCAGGCAGAAAAAACTATGACATTATAATTGTCGGCGCAGGTACTGCAGGTCTTACAGCCGGGATCTTTTGCAGGATGAGAAAGTTTTCAACCCTTACTATTGACCTTAAAGAGCCTGGCGGGCAGATGACATCAATATACCCTTCAAAGCCGGTAATGGATTATCCCTCCTACGATTTGGTTCTGGCTGTCGAGTTAGCTGACAGCATCATAAAGCAGACAAAAAAGTTAGGGATCGATTTTATTTTAGGAGAAAGAGTAGAAGAAATTCTTACTGTAAGCGATGGTTTTGATGTCGTAACCTCAGATGTAAGATATAAAGCAAAAGCTGTTGTATTAGCCATGGGCATAGGGCTATTCAACCAACGGGAATTAGGAGTAATTGGTGAAAGGGAGTTTACAGGCCGCGGTGTTATTCATGGAATACCAAAAATAAATACCGCAAAGGATAAAAGAGTCCTATGCGTAGGAGGCGGCAATAGCTCACTGGAGGTAGCTTTGGCAGTAAAAGATATAGCAAAAGAAGTTACATTAATTCACCGCAGCAAATCCTTTGAGGCATATGAGTTTTATAAAGAGTCAATAATGAATTCTCAGGTCAAAGTAAAATTTCATACAGAGCTCAAAGAAATTTTAGGAGAGGAAAAAGTAAATGAAGTGATTCTTTTTAACCGTGAAGATGAAAAATATGAAAAACTGAAAGTTGACCTTGTTGTTATAAATATAGGCCTGGTCCCAAACTTTAAAAAACTTAGAGACTGGAACCTTGAGGTAGACAATGCTGGAATAAAAGTTGATTCAGAAATGAGGACTTCAAGAGAAGGGATCTTTGCCTGCGGCGATATGGTTTCCTATCCGGGTAAACTCAAACTTTTAATCTCTGCAAGCGGAGAAGGTTCTATAGCTGCCGAATCAGCTTTTAAATATATTCAGAAAAAGAATCAGGAAGGATAGGCCAAACTCAAAATTAAAACTTAGAAGAATTCTTTTGATTTAAATATTAATCAATACTGAAATCTTTTAGGCAAGATATTTTTAGGGGAGTAAATAATAGTTCGGAGACTATCTTACTCTAAACTCCATACTCTAAACTCTCAACTCTAAATAGACAGACGGAACACCTGTCCTCTTTGCTTCCATTTCCTTCCATTTTGAAATTTAAAATTTGCAATTTGCATTTTTCAATTGGCAAGCTACAACTCGCCCCTACTACTCACTGTCCACTAACTGCTATTGACTTTTCACTGCCTTTATCCAGCACCTCTCTTACTTTTCTTAAAAGCTCGCTCGGTAAGATAGGTTTTGAAACAAAGTGTAATCCTTCTTTAAGAAGATCTTTTTCATGTATAATGTCTGCAGTATATCCGCTTGTAAAAATCGCTTTAATGTCAGGACATATTTTTTTTATCTCTTCATAAGCCTCTTTGCCATTCTTTTTTGGCATTATTAAGTCAAAAAGAAGCAACTGAATTTTATCTTTATTTTCCGTGAATCTTTTAATCGCATCCTCTCCATCCACTGCCTCCATAACCTTATATCCAGATTCCTCAAGAACGCTTTTTGTTAGCTCTCTAACCCCTGCATAATCCTCTGCAACCAGTACTGTCTCTGTACCACTTGTTAGTAATTGTGGATTTGATGGTTCAGATTGTGTGTTTAAGACTTCTGTATTTGATCCTAATATAGGCAGATATATCTTGAATGTTGTACCCTTATTTAATTCACTATAGCAATTAATATAGCCGTTGTGCTGCTTGATTGTTCCATAAACCATTGACAGCCCGAGTCCAGTTCCTTTTCCAACTTCCTTAGTTGTAAAAAACGGCTCAAATATTCTCTCTTTTGTCTTCTCATCCATACCCGCACCAGTATCTGAAACAGAAACAAGGGCATACATTCCGGGCTCACCACCATCATGTTTTTTTAAAAATTTTTTGTCCAATTCCACAAGTCCTGTGCTTATTATTAAATGCCCTCCTTTAGGCATTGCATGACGTGCATTTGTGGCAAGATTCATCAACACCTGCTCTATCTGTACTGAATCTGCCTTAATATTTAGACTTTTATCTGTGAGTATTGTTTTCAATTCAACATCCTCACCAATAACTCTTAACAAAAGCTTTTTCACATTATTTATAATCTCATTAAGGTTTACCGGCTTGGAGTTAATTATCTGTTTTCTGCTAAATGCAAGGAGGCTATGAGTTAAGTCAGCAGCCCTTTTTCCTGAAGTAACTACCTGAGTTGCATAATCCTTTAATGGATTATTTTCACCCATCTTTGTCTTTAAAATCTCTCCATAACCTATTATTGCAGTCAGGATATTGTTAAAGTCATGGGCAACTCCCCCCGCAAGCTGGCCAACAACCTCCATTTTCTGCGACTGACGAAGCTGGTCTTCGAGTTTTTTTCGTTCGGTAACATCTCTAAATATTCCTATTGCTTCCCATTTTCCTTTTATTTTTACTCCAGATATAGAAAACTCTACCTGGAATTCAGTCCCGTCACGTCTGAGAGCGTTTAATTCAATGATTTTGCCAATGAGCGGCCCCAATCCCTTTTCCTTGAAATAACTAAATCCATTCTCAAAATCTTGACGGTATTTTTCAGGAATAAGACATGAATGTATTTTTCCCCCAATGATCTCCTGACTTGTATAACCAAATATTCTTTCAGCCGCTTCATTAAAATATGAAATTTTCCCATCATTATCCATCATTATAATAGCATCCTGGGCTGATGCAGCGAGATTCCTGAATTTCTCCTCACTCTCTCTTAGAGATTCCTCAACCTGCTTACGCTCTGCCATTTCCTTTTCAAGCCTTTCATTTGAATCCAGAAGTTTCTTGCTATGCTGTTTAAGTTTTTCATCACGCCCCTGAATTTGCTCAAGCATTTCATTAAAACCGGCAATCAGGACACCAAGCTCGTCATCATTCTCTTTTTTAGCTCTAACTGAATAGTTTTTCTCTTCAGAAACAACTTTCATTGTTTGTGCCAGATGCAGAATAGGGTCAGTGATCAGGCGTTGGAGTTTTAATGAAATAAGATATGCGACGAAGAGTGTTACACCCATAATTGTGGTGACAATAAATAACAGCCACATTAGCTTTGATAATAACTCCTCTGTATCAGATTGTATGACAATTGTAGCAACTAACTGGTTATCAAGAAATACTGGTTTAACAATTTCAATATCATAGTCAAGGTTCCGTATTGTAGAAGAATTTGATTCTTTTATTAATTCTCTGTAATCTTTAACCTTATGCGTTAAGCTATCTTTATCGAGACCTTTAGCAATATATTTTGCAAATAATTTATTATCTTTAGTTATGATGTAAGCAGATAGGATGTGTGGATTAAGACTGAGTCCTTCAAGAGTGTCTGCTGCAGACTTGTTGTCATTAAAAGTAATGGCTGCTGAAGAATTTTTCCCGATAATATCTGCCAGAGCAAGAAGTTTTTCTCTCTCAACCTGCCAGAAAGATATAGCCTCATTTGCAAAAAATCCTATAGAAGCTAAAACTAAAACAACACTGCTTGTTACCAGTACAACCACCATTATCTTGAATTTAATTGAACTATTTAAGAATTTTTTTATCATATCTTTTTCACCTCACCTATTCTATAACATCTTTCGCTAACTTAAGAAGCTGGGAGCTGATGTTAAGACCTGCTCGGTGTGCTGCTGATAAGTTTATTTCAAAGCCTATTCTGTTATTTACCGGAATCAGATTAATCATCCCGCCGTGTCCACAGAATTCTTCCATGTCAGAGACTGTCAAAACATGTAAATTCCTTACATCCATTAAAATAGATGTTAGCTTTTTTTTCTCAGAAGAACATATAAATAGGACATGGCATTCTTTAATGTCTTCAATACTTGTGTAATTTTTAATAATTACTTTTTTCCCCTTTACTGTTTTCCCTTTTATAGATTCAATAGCATCACCAAATGGATCATCGCCAAGAATACAGACATTTAGAGCATCTGAATCGTTAGAAAGCGCTGTATCCGGCCATTCGACGAACTTGGCAAAGTTATATAAAAATGCAGCTTTTATTTGATATTCTTTATCCTGATAGGATTCTGAATATGCAATGGGAAAACTATTCATTATTGAAAATATAATTAGAAAGACTATTGACCTAAACAAGCTCCTCTTGACCTCTTCAGTTGAAAACAAAATCATACTTCCTGTATTTTTAAAATTAAAACGTATAAGTAATCTTTAATCGAAAGTTCCTTCCATCCTGCTCTATGGTATCCTGCCGGTGTTCTACTGCACCAGGATCATGGAAACGCTTGTTGAAGAGATTATAAATACTGCCTGAGATCTCCAATCCTTTTAGCAGGTTATGGCTAAAAAGTGTCAGATTAGTAACCATAAAATCATCTGCGGAGTTTCCAGCAAGGGTTTTTCTTTTACCCGTGTATTGTACTTCAAAGCCGGCTAATAGTTTTTCCTTCACCAATGGCACGATGAGATTAAACTTAGCCAGATTCTTGGGCGAATTGGTCAGAATTTTATCAGTCTTTTTATCTTGGGTCTCTGTAAAGGTATAACTGATTCTCCCCTCTAACCCATTAACCCATTTATAATTCGTTTCCAGTTCCAACCCCTTGGCTTCAATTTTATCAGTATTCTTATACACCTGTAATTTATCTGAATCCACCTCCTGGCTGATTAAATCTTTTATTGTGTAATAAAATCCGCTCACATTAACACTAATATGATCCCCAAATGATTGCTCCAGAATCATTTCGTAAGTCCTAATAGTTTCAGGATCAAGACCAGGATTAGCCTTACTCCCCCCACCTTTATAGTAAAGTTCATAAACATTAGGAGCCCTGAATGCTTCACCGTAAAGAAGCTTTAAAGTTGTTTTATCTAAAGGTTGATAAATCAATGCCAGTCTTGGATTGGTAGTACCACCAAATGTGTCATAGTGGTCATAGCGCACACCGGCATTAAAGATGAGATTATCAAGAATTTTGAATTCATCCTGAAAATAAAAAGCCCATATTTTGGAGTCTCTTTCATCATCTAAATACTCTAAATAAGGATCTTGATCGAAATTGCGCTGGTCCTGGCGGAAATTGTAACGATATTCTGTACCCAATACGACTGTATGTTTTTTTAATAATGTCTTCATCAGCTTCAACTCTGCTCCAGCCCATTCACCGCGACCAGAATCTTTATTTAGGGTTACAGGTGGATAATTGTAAATATAGTCTCCGTGATAATAAGCGTGGTCATAAGAGATCCTGCCCATTAAATTCGTTTGATTTTGAAAGTTATGTTCATATTTCAGGTCAACATAGGCCCTCTCGTCATAAGTTTTATTCTGTGAATCATTGAAAATGGTACCCCAGGGCGCAGTGGGAATCCTCTTTTCTCTGGATACATAAGCGCCTTCAATAAGAAAATCTGAGTATGAAAATTTAGTGAAAAGACTATAATTTTTATCATCATCGTTATAGAGGGCAACACCGTTATGGGTGGCAGGACTGTCAAATTCCTTGAAATACAAACGACCTCGCCCTTGGCTGCTGTATATGGAGCCTGATAATGCCATATCTATGCCGTTTGTAAATTTGTTACCATAACTGAGCCGGCCATTGTACGTATCATGGCTACCTGCAGCGCCTGAAACCTCAATACCTCGAAAATCTTCTCCTTTCTTGGTAATAACATTTATTACCCCAAAAAAGGCATTACTTCCATACAGAGAAGAACTCGGTCCGCGGATAACTTCGACCCGGTCTATGAGATCCACATCCATTATAAAATCTGTTCCGATAGTTGCCATATCAAAAACATTTTCGTTAATTCGATGGCCGTCCACTAAAAGCAGAAAACGGGTATTGTAATCACCAGGCCGAGCAAACCCCCTTATTCCGACATAAATATAGTTACGGTCATATGTGGTATAAAACCCTCTGACGCTCCTGAGTATCTCAGCCAAGGTACGATAACCATATTTCTTAATCTCGCCTGCTGTAATAATGGTCACGGAAGAGGGAGCTTCAGTTACCTTCTGTTCATATGTGGAGGCACTGCGAACAGTGATGCTCATAAGCTCCTCAATAGTTAAATCAGTCAGCTCTCTGGTCCCTTGACTCGAATTAACCTGCTCTGCGGAAGTGAGTAAGTATGGAAAGAAAAGAAATATTACAAAAAAAATAGAAAAAATTCTTTTT
>MGDB01000150.1:23332-24089 GCA_001790645.1 Candidatus Schekmanbacteria bacterium GWA2_38_11 | reverse complement strand
GATTCAGAGCGGAACACTCTTAACAAGCGATGGTAGTGTCATCCAAAAAGGCTATACTGCAAGGGGATTTAATTACCACGCTCAAAAATTCGACGGTAACTACTGCGATGCTTTTGACAATTCAGCAGACTGGTGCGCGCCTTACGCGAATGTTGAACTTGAGATGAAATGGAACGATGCATTTCTTAGCAATCAGGATTGTGATGGCGATCACAAACTTGATAGTCACTACGGTTATGCCTCCTATAGAGGTTCAGGAGCATGGATGGAAAACCATCAGAAGGAAAAATATATTGATGAGCAAGGTAAAAAACAGAGATGGGAATATCATGTAAAAATTGTTGCTGCTCCATTGAATGCTACTAAAACAGGCGGTGTATGGTATGCTGCAGATGGCACAGAAATCGGAGAAGTTATTTTTGATGAATTTGCTATTGTACAGCAAACTTTACATGACACAGGAGAAAAAATTCATTATAAGTATGTAAGTCCCTATGCTCACGGTTTTGGTAAATTTTCTCCAAAAAAGTAATATCTTATATTTCTAAAAGAACCTAAAAAAGGGGAAGAGGTTTAATCCTTTTCCCCTTTTTTATTATATCTATCACTGCTGTCCAAGAAATAGTTTTCAAAAAGTTATTTTGGACATATGTGTCCTTATTTCTTTTTTTAAAACAAAAAAACCCATTGACAATTTTAGGCTCAAGGAATAAAATATTTTCAAAAGCTTTTATCTAATCTAAAAATTTTAAAGGAG
>MGDB01000150.1:22951-23185 GCA_001790645.1 Candidatus Schekmanbacteria bacterium GWA2_38_11 | reverse complement strand
AATGCTCCCGGTACTTACACTATTACAGTTACACCTGGTCCTCAAACAGTATATTGCATTTTATCTTTACCCCCCTTATTTCCAAACCCGAGAACGGTTATTATGGTAAAAAAGGATATAAATAATGTAAATTTTGGAGCAAGCAAAATAGGAGTCTCACCTCCTTCAGGATGCTGCCCGTAATCTTTTTAAAAACTCTATTTCTTTCTTCCAGCTATCTGAATTCTTGCTAAA
>MGDB01000150.1:19244-22839 GCA_001790645.1 Candidatus Schekmanbacteria bacterium GWA2_38_11 | reverse complement strand
CAGCTTTTTCTGCAGCATCAGCCAATATTATCATCTTGTCAGGCCTGACCTCAGCATAACCCCAGCTTACTGAAAAATATTTTCTTTCTCCCTTAGCAGGCTTATAGGAAATTTCCCCTGCCCGAAGTGTTGTTAAAAACGGAGTATGACCAGGCAACACTCCAAAATCACCAAGAGAACCTGGAGCATTTATATCTTCAGCTTCTTCGCTTACTATCAAACGATCAGGCGTAACTATTTCAAGCAATATCTTTTCTTCCAATTCTATTCCCTTTTCATCTTTTCTGCTTTTTCAAGAACTTCTTCTATTCCCCCTACCATATAAAAAGCCTGCTCCGGAATATCATCATATTTTCCTTCTGCTATTTCCTTAAACCCTCTTATAGTATCCTTTAATTTTACATATCTTCCGGGAATTCCTGTAAATTGCTCAGCCACAAAAAAAGGCTGTGACAGGAATCTCTGAAGTTTTCTTGCTCGTGAAACTGTCAGTTTGTCTTCTTCTGAAAGTTCATCCATGCCAAGTATCGCTATAATATCCTGAAGCTCCTTATATTTCTGCAATATTCTCTGGACTGACCGCGCTACAAAGTAATGCTCCTCTCCCAGGATTCTGGGATCCATGATTCTTGATGTGGAATCCAACGGGTCCACTGCAGGATATATCCCAAGCTCTGCAATCTGCCTTGAAAGAACTGTAGTAGCATCAAGATGGGAAAATGTAGTTGCCGGTGCCGGATCTGTCAAATCATCTGCAGGTACATAAATTGCCTGTACAGAAGTTATAGAGCCTTTTTTTGTGGAAGTAATTCTCTCCTGTAATTCACCCATTTCTGTAGCCAAAGTAGGTTGATATCCGACAGCAGATGGCATTCTGCCCAATAAGGCTGACACTTCTGATCCTGCCTGTGTAAAACGGAATATATTATCAATAAATAAAAGTACATCCTGACCTTCTGCATCTCTAAAATATTCTGCAACCGTTAACCCGGTTAACCCTACCCTCAGTCTTGCACCCGGAGGTTCTGTCATCTGCCCGTAGATAAGCGCAGTCTTATCTATAACTCCAGATTCTTTCATTTCAAGCCATAAGTCATTCCCTTCTCTGGTTCTTTCACCTACTCCGGCAAAAACTGAAAACCCTCCGTGCTCCATTGCTATGTTTCTGATCAGTTCCATTATAAGAACGGTTTTGCCAACACCAGCTCCTCCAAAAAGCCCTGTTTTACCACCCTTTGAATAAGGCTCCAAGAGGTCCACTACCTTAAGCCCTGTTTCAAACATGGTAGTTGAAGTCTCCTGCTCTTCATAAGATGGTGCCGGCCTGTGAATTTGATATCTTTCACTGCACTTAACCTCTCCAAGCTTATCAACTGGTTCTCCAATTACATTAAGTATCCTTCCTAAGGTACCTTTGCCAACAGGGACTGAAATTGGCGTCCCTGTATCTATTGCATCCACTCCTCTTGTTAAACCTTCTGTTGGTTGCATGGCAACAGTCCTGACTACACTCTCACCTAAATGGGCAGCAACCTCTACTACTATTATATCCTCTTTGCCATCAGGTAAAACTTTCTTAATTTTTAAGGCATTATAAATAGCTGGTAATTTTCCTACCTCAAATATAACATCTACCACTGGACCTATTACCTGAACTACTTTTCCAATGTTATTTTTTTCTCTAACCATGAAATTAATCCCTTTCTCTCAAAAAGGTTATGAACTACCCTCTGGCCTGCCTACAGCAGGCAGGCAATCCCCCCATCCCCCCTTTTGTAAAGGGGGGTAAGGGAGGATTTAACTGATTACCCCTTAAGGGCTTCTGCACCTGATACTACTTCAAGCAATTCTTTTGTTATTGCAGCCTGTCTTGCTTTATTAAACTTTAATGTTAACCTCTCTATCATCTCTGAAGCATTTTTAGATGCAGAATCCATTGCCGTCATCCTGGCTCCATGCTCTGCAGCTAAGGATTCTAACAATGCATGATATATTTGAATCTCAATATGCTTTGGCAATAATTCATTAAATATTTTTTCCTGTGATGGTTCGTATAGAAAATCTACCGCGGTTTCTCCCTCTTTAACTGCCATAGGAATAATAGGTAATAATTGCTCTACTGTAATGATCTGGGAAATAGCTGATTTAAAACCATTGTAAATAAGCAATACTTTTTCTATGTGCTCCTCTGTATAGTTCTTTGTTATCTCCTTGGAAATCCTTACAGCATCCGCATAGCCTAATTTCCCGAAAATGTCTGCATATATATTTCTTACCGATACCTTCTTATTTTTAAAAAAATCTCTTCCCTTTCTTCCAACCATTGTCAGGTTTACATTATCTTTTTCAGTTTTAGCTAAAAGCTGGAGTGTTTGTTTTATAATGTTATTATTGAAACCTCCGCATAAGCCTTTATCAGCCGTTATCATTACAAGTTCTATTACATCTCCATTTCCTTTTTGGAGAAGTGGGTGGCTGTGTTCAGAAGCCCTCAATGCCATGCTTGCCACTACTTCTGACATTTTGTTTGAATAGGGTCTTAAAGCAATAATCCGCTCTTGTGCCCTCCTCAGCTTAGAAGCTGAAACCATTTTCATGGCCTTAGTTATCTGCTCTGTTTTTTTAATACTGCTTATTCTTCTCTTAATATCCCTTAAATTTGGCATATATTGTAACCCTTTTTGTCATTGCGAGCGACCGCAGGGAGCGTGGCAATCTCGCCTATAAAAGAGATTGCTTCGGTCGCTTTGCTCCCTCGCAATGACATTAAGATACACCCACCTTCTAACTGAGCAAATATCAAAGTTACAAGCTACTTGTTACTGAATGATTGTTTAAACTCTGTTATTACCTTCTTCAACTTCTCCTCAAATTCTTTGTTTATTTCCTTCTTCATTTTTATCTCAGTTAAAATATCCTGATAACTGCTTTCAATATATTGTAGAAATTCCTTCTCAAAGCGCTGGCATTGCGTAACAGGAATATCATCTAACAACCCATTGACCCCTATAAAGATTGTCACTATCTGTTTCTCGACAGTAACTGGCATATACTGACCCTGCTTTAATATTTCAACCATTCTCTCACCACGGGATAACTGAGCCTGTGTCGCTTTGTCAAGTTCACTTCCGAATTGAGCAAATGCTGCCATTTCTCTATACTGTGCTAAATCAAGGCGTAACCGTCCGGCAACTTGTTTCATCGCTTTTATCTGTGCACTCCCCCCAACCCTTGATACTGAAAGACCAACATTTATCGCAGGTCTTACCCCGGAATGAAAAAGATCTGTTTCTAAATATATTTGCCCGTCTGTAATAGAAATAACGTTTGTCGGGATATAGGCTGAGACATCACCTGCCTGAGTTTCAATAATTGGAAGTGCAGTCAATGATCCTCCTCCCAGTTCATCATTCAGCTTCGCAGCCCTTTCGAGCAATCTTGAATGGAGGTAAAAGACGTCTCCCGGATATGCTTCACGACCAGGCGGTCTTCTTAAAAGCAAAGACAATTGCCTGTAAGCTGCTGCCTGTTTTGAAAGGTCATCATAAATAACCAATGCATGCCCGCCTCTGTCTCTGAAATATTCTCCCATTGC
>MGDB01000150.1:0-19229 GCA_001790645.1 Candidatus Schekmanbacteria bacterium GWA2_38_11 | reverse complement strand
AGAGATATATTGCATAGGCGCTGGCTCAGAAGCCGTGGCAGAAACAATTATTGTATATTCCATTGCTCCATAATCTTCTAATGTCTTTACTACCTGGGCAACAGTTGATCTTTTCTGTCCTGTTGCTACATAAATGCATATAACACCAGTCCCCTTTTGATTAATAATAGTATCAATTGCCAGGGCTGTTTTGCCGGTCTGCCTATCTCCTATTATTAATTCCCTTTGTCCCCTTCCAATAGGGATCATGGAATCTATCGCCTTTAACCCTGTCTGCAATGGTTCTTTAACTGGCCTTCTATCCACAACTCCGGGAGCTATTTTTTCCAGATAACCAAAATGTTCTGTTTCTACTGGTCCTTTACCGTCAATAGGCTGCCCCAATGCATTCACTACTCTCCCTACGAGCTTTTCACCAACTGGAACTTCCATTAATCTCTTAGTCCGTTTTACAATATCCCCTTCTTTAATTTCTGAGTTTTCCCCAAATAATACTGCTCCGACATTATCCTCCTCGAGGTTAAAAGCAATACCGTAAATTCCGTGAGGAAACTCCAAAAGTTCTCCGTACATTACTTTTTCTAATCCATAAACTCTTGCAATACCATCCCCGGTCATAATTATAGTGCCCACTTCCTTAATATCAACAGCAGGCTCAAACCCGGATATTTGTTTTTTTATAATCTCACTAATTTCTGATGCGCGTATTTCCATTTTTAGCTCTATTCCTCCTTCTATTGAGCCTCGAAAGGCTCTCTCACCTGCCTGCCGGCAGGCAGGCAATCTGTGGGAAACCCCTTCGGGGGTTGATTCCCCTATGTAACAAACCAATTATTCAAAACCCTAACTTCCCGGGGTCAGTTTCATGGGTAGATAAAATAGAGAGGCTTCCTCGTGAGCTCAGCCGAACGGCTAAAGCCTCCCCTACCCTCTGTTTCAACTCGTTATTACCTGTTAGACCTCTTCAACCAAACTATTTTTTATCACCTGTAAATAATTTATAATGCTTCCATCAATAACAAGACTTCCGATTTTTGCAATTATCCCGCCTATAATTCTGGAATCTACCGCCACCTTTAATACTATGTCCTTTCCGGTATATCTGCTCAGTTTTGAAGCTATTGCTTTCTTTTCTGAATCTGTCAGCTCATAAGCTGACGTAATCTCCGCTCTAACTCTATTATTATATTCATCACAATAAAACATGAATTGGTCATAAATAACTTCAATAATTTTCAGCCAGTCATTTTTCAAAAGAAGAAATATGAATTTTTCAAGTTTTGGATTAAAAGAATAAAGTTTTAAAATTTCTTTAAGGACTATTTCTTTCTTTGTGAATGGGATTGCAGGATTGAAAAAAAAATTCTGTAACTCCTTTGAACTTTTAAACACTGAAGAAATTTCCTTCAGTTCTTCTCCTATCTTATCCAGCATCTCCTTTGCCTCAACCGAAGCTATCAAGGCTCTTGCGTATCTTCTGGCTACTATGTCTTTAATCAATTTAATTCCTCTAAGGAGTTAATATATTTTTCAACTAAAACTTTTTGATGGTCTTTGGTAAATTCTTTTCTTAGCAATTCTTCTGAAATTTTTATCGCTTCTCTTATTAGCTCATTGGAAATATATTTTTTTGATTTTCTATAAAGCTGTTCTATATTATTTTTTGCCTGCTCATTTATCTTTTTATTCATCTCTTCTGTTTCTTTTCCAATTCTTTCTTTCTCTAATTCCATTGTCTCCTTGGATTTTTTTCTAAGCCCTTCAATCTCTTCTTTCAGCCCCTCAAATATCTTTTCAGCTTCTTTCAATTTATTCTCAGCCTTCTTTAACGCATCACTGCTACTGCTAAGCATCATTTTAATGTTCTCAACTCTTGTAACCAAAAATTCCTTCACCGGGGTAGAAAGAAACTTATAAATTACTGCAATTAAAATTATGAAATTCACCCACCTCCATACTTCTTTCCAAAAATTAAACCCATGTTCAGCCCCTTCCTTCTTATCCATGCCCCAAACAGGAAAATTTACCAGGACAATTAGTAGAACCATGCAAAATAAACTTATTAAAAATTTCTTTTTAAAATTACTCATAACTTCACCAATAACTCTCTTTTTTCCTTACCTTATCTAATCAAATTTATGTCTCTTGGCAATGATTCCTGCTAATATTTCTGATGCTAAAGCTCCTGCAAGCTTTGAAAAATCCTTGCGAAGAGCTTCAACCTGCTGGTTAATTTCACTTTTTACCTCTGAAAATTTCATCTCACTTGATAATTTTGCTTTTTTTAAAACTTCCTTCTGCCTCTCAATTGTCTCATCCCTTAAAAGATTTTGTTGCACAATAACATTTCTTTTTTCTTCTTGTAACTTTGTCTTATGCTCAGCTAATTTTTTTTCACCCTTATCTTCCATCTCTTGTGCACTCTTCAAGGAGCCCTTAATGGCTTCATCCCTTTTCTCTAAATGCTCCAACATAGGTTTGAATAGTTTCCTGTTGAGAATAAACATTAACAGCAAAAAATTAACTATCAGTATACCGAGAGTAAAATTTAATTCTATCACAATTTATCCTTCTGAAAATTTCACAAAATTAAATTTACTAACTATTCTCTTTCTCAATCTTTTCCAAGAAGAGGAGTAAGAACCATTACAATTTGCGGCAAAATCAAAGCTGTTAATACAAAAATCAAACACGCCTTTGATATTAAAATACCAACAAGCATGCTTAAGCATATTATCATATATCTTACTGAAGTTAAGAGAATTAAATATGTTTTCCCTTTTAATCCCTTTCCATCTTTAGTTATCTCTGACACTACTTTTGTTAACAAGAAAAAGTTAACTAAACCTGCAATCCCTCCTGATATCACTCCAATAGAAAGCTCTAAGCTTTTAATTATTAATGAAATCAAAAGTAAAATTAAAAGCAAAATTAATGTGCCAAATTTGACACTGTTGTTTAAGCTCTGAATACTGAGGACCAAATCTATTCTCTAATAAATCAATAGGTTCAAAATTTTCGGTTTATTAACAGATTGATTTTTTCTTGTCAAGACCAATCTTAACGAAAATGCTGCAAAATGCCCCGTCCTGTGGACCGGGATGAATGCAGCGATTTAAAACCGATAGACGGGACATTCCCTGCCTGCCGGCAGGCAGGTTGTCCCGTACCGTATTTTTTTACAATGCTTTAAAAATCCTGTTAAAAATACATTCATTTAATGAATTTTACACTTCCAAAATTAATCACCTTGACAACTTGAAATCTGTGAGCTTATTATAAAAACGTTTTTCAAAATAATTTAACCAAAAAGTATAAATTTCTAAATTTTTATGGAGTAGTTAATTGAAAAAATATAAAAAATTGTTCTCTTTTTTACTGGTATGGTTATTTCTATTTTCCTGCTTTAATCCTATATTTGCTAAGTATTTAAAAAAAATAAGTAAACCTGTTTCTTCCAAATCTTCAAAATCTCCGAGTTCTATTGAAGAGCTTCCTGTAAAATCAGCAATTCTTGTTGAGGCAGAGAATGGTATGGTCCTTTTTGAAAAAACCCCGCATGAAAAATTGCCCCCGGCAAGTATTGTAAAGTTAATGACAATGCTCGTTGTAATGGAAAAACTAAAGGCTGGGGAAGCGAAGTTAACAGATCAGGTAAAAGTTAGCAGGAGAGCTTCTCATATGGGAGGCTCCCAGGTATTTTTGCAGGAAGGTGAAGTGTTTTTTTTTGAAGATATGATGAAAGCTATTACAATTGCATCAGCTAATGACGCATCCTTAGCTGTTGCAGAATTTATAGACGGAAGTGAAGAGGCTTTTGTTGAAACAATAAATGAAAGGGCAAAAGAGCTTGGAATGAAGGACAGCCATTTTGTAAATACACATGGACTTCCTCCTGAAAGGGGAGAGACAGAACAAAACCTTACATCTGCCTATGACCTCTCTTTAGTGGCAAGAGAGCTGATTAAATACCCTGCTATATTGCAGTGGTGTTCGATTCGGCAGGAAAAATTCAGAGGCGGGAAGTTTACACTGACTAACACCAACAAATTAATAGAAAAATATGAAGGCATGGATGGTTTAAAGACAGGATATACAAAGGAGGCTGGTTTCTGCCTGGTAGCCACAGCTAAAAGAGGAGATAGAAGATTAATCTCTGTAGTTTTAGGTGCAGAGAGCAACAAAAAACGATTTGCAGAAACAGTCCGCTTGCTCGATTACGGATTCAGCTTCTTTAAAAAGATTCCCGTCTTCAAAAAAGGTGATGTTGCTGGAACTATTCCTGTTGAAAACGGAGAAGTAAAAAAGGTTAAGATTGAAGTTTTACAAGATACATTTGCTGTAGTAAAAAAAAGAGATGAGAAAAAGGTAGAGAAAAAACTTTCACCTCTGCCTAAACTTGTTGCTCCATTCAAAAAGGGAACTAAAGCAGGAATAATTACAGCAAGCCTTGAAGGTAAAGTAATTGCAAAGTCAGATATTGTGGCAGTAAAAGATGTAGAAAAAGCACGTTTAATTTTACGCCTGTTGCGCAAGCTCGGACTATCATGGATTTTATACGATGAGGAATAGCAGAGGATGAATTCTATTGATTCGTGCGGGTTGAGAGAGACTTGATTGGTATTATCCCTTTTTCCTGCAAAAGTCCTTCATCTCTTTTCTCCTTTGTCTTTAACCATCTTTCATATACCCTCAAAACATCCTTGTCAGAGGTAATATATGACATTGCACTTACCTCGGAGAGAACATCTGTAAAACTTTGGAATTTGATGGAAAGTTCCTGATACAGGTTAAAAAAGGTTTCCCCTTTGGAGATTTTTTTTAATATCAAAGAAAGTTTATTATACGCCTGTTTTCCGATTGAATTGTAATAATCTACATCAACTGATTTATCTCTCAAGCTATCTGAAAAAAAACCGGAAATAAAGAGAGAAAAATCCCCGACCTTCTTAAAACCCTTGATCTGCTCACTTAATGATGAATGGAATGTTTTAAGAAAGAGTATAGCAATCGGCTCATTTTCTTCGTTCTTATCTCTCTCATATACCTTTTTTATGCTCCCGAATTCAGAAAGCAGGTTTACGATATAAAACTCTACTATTTCATTTGTTTTAATTTTCTGTTTCTCAATTGCAATAGAAACCGATTCCTTAAAAAATTCCATAAGGTTTGTTTTAAATATTAACTTTGAAGATTTTGGAATAGATTCCATTTTTTACCCCATTTTTTTCCTTCTAAGATTGTAAGCAAATTTTATGCCACAATTTTTTTTAAATTATATTTCAGTTCCTGATATCAATAACTATCTGACATTATTAGAATAAATGATAACTTTTTTCTAAAAAAGATTTTCAAATTATTTTAATATAACGCCATTTTATTAACTATGCTTACCTAAAATCGTCAAAAATCTGGTTGTAACAGAATGGGCAATAAAGAATCCTGTCTAAAGGCGGGGTATTCAAGTTATATTCTAATAAATAGGTTATCAAGGAAGGCTCGGAGATTAAAATGAAAGTCTAAGTTTCAGAATTTTCGCTTGTTTTACTTGGAAACTGTTTCATCCGCATCTCCTGTTTTTGTATTGATATCAGTAGCAAGTGATCCCGCTGGGGAAACTCCATGTTTGGCGATTTCCTTGGTAAGATACCGTGACATTACACTGTGCTTCTTTCCGTAGCTGAAATAGATTAAAAGGCCGATTGCAAGCCATATGAACAACCGCATCCAGTTCTCAGGAGGTAAAGAAAACATTAAAAGCAAACAAAAAGCGATACCAAGGATTGGTGTAAGAGGGGCAAATGGTACGCGGAATGGCCGCTCTGCATCAGGGTTTGTCTTTCGCATAATAAGAACTGCACCACAGACAATTACAAATGCCAGCAGCGTTCCGATATTTACTAACTCAGCCAAAATTCTGAGAGGCACAAATGCCGCCATTAATGCCACAAATGCTCCTGTAAGGATAGTAGCTTTCCAGGGCGTCCTGAAGCGCTCATGAATCGCCCCAAAAAAACTATGCGGAACAAGCCCATCACGCGCCATTGCAAGCAGCACCCGTGGCTGACTAAGCATCATCACAAGCAAGACTGAAGTTATACCGGCTATTGCACCAAGTGATATCAAAAACTGGGCCCATGGCAATCCTACTTTCCCAAACGCATTTGACACCGGAGCATTGATATCAATTTGATCATAAGGAACCATTCCTGTTAACACAGCCGAAACAGCAATATAGAGAATGGTACAAATGATAAGCGATGCAACAATGCCAATAGGTACATCACGCTTAGGTTTGCGTGCCTCCTCAGCATGTGTTGATACCGAGTCAAATCCTATATAGGCAAAAAATATTATTGCCGCACCTGCAAGCATCCCGAGAGGTTCTCCGCCTCCTCCTGTCTGACCAGACAGAGTCTTTCCAAAAAAACTTATTCCTGTCAAACCATAAGGAGCAAAAGGGTGCCAGTTAGCAGGATTAACATAAAATGAGCCTACACCAATTACAAATAAAACAATTGCAACCTTTATGCACACCATTACAGCATTAAAACTGGCACTTTCCCTGATTCCTTTTACAAGAACTATTGTAACAATTGCTGCAATGACAACAGCAGGCAGATCAAGGGTTGTTCCGGTCAGAGCAAGAATACCGGTCTTCGGATCATAATCAAAAGGGGCATTGGTAAGCGCATAAGGAATCTTCAGTCCGAAAATACCTATGAAATCCTGAAAGTAGTGAGACCAACCATGAGCTACTGTTGAAGAGGCAACTGCATATTCGAGCACAAGATCCCACCCAATAATCCATGCAAATAACTCACCCATCGTAGCATAAGCGTATGTATACGCTGAACCTGCAACCGGAACCATTGAGGCAAATTCAGCATAGCAGAGCGCTGCAAAGATACATGCTATCCCGGATATTACGAATGAAAGAATAAGCGCCGGTCCGGTTCTGTCATGTGCTGCCACACCCGTGAGAACAAAGATACCGGTACCGATGATAGCGCCCACACCAAGACTTGTAAGCTGGACCGGACCCAGCACACGGCGCAGCCTGTGTTCGCCTGCCATTTCTTCCAGAAGCAGGCTTAGCGGCTTTTTTGCAAAAAGTTGATTCATTTATTAAGCCCCTACAAGTTCTTTAATAATTCGCCAGTTGTTCACAATCCTTATACTTCATTAAATGATTAAAAACGTTTTCACCTGTAACAAATGTAAAAATAGTTGTAAATAAAAAAATTAGCAGGGTTTCCTACCTTATGCATTTAGAAAAATCAATATCAGGTGTATTTTCAGGAAGGCTATAGAAGGAATATTCGGAAATGTTCTCACCCTCCTTATAGAGGATAATGCGGCTACCTTTGTATTTGACAGGAATCAGGATATTAAAGTTTTTTCCTGCTGGACTTCTCTCTATCTTAACTGCCAGTTCAGCCATTGCCTCTTTAACTACCGTATGGTCTTTCCAGATTTCAGTTTTAATAGGTTCAAGCCTGTTCTCATCGCATAAGGTAATTATCTTTAAAATTATGTCAGTCATGCATTTTTCGTCAACATTTTTACCCTTGGCATTAAGTAGAGATACAACTCCAAGATTTGGAATCTTAAAGGATGAAGATGCTTTATTGCCCTGTTCTGAGAAGTTAAGCGAACAAGCTGTTACAAATCCGGCTAATATTATTAGTTTAAGCATCTTCATACCATAAAGCATGCTGGGGCGCGGTTTACCACGCCCCAGCCATTAATTTCACAACTGACAAAAAACTTAGTTACTAAGGTGCATCGGTAAGGACAATATTATCAACCAGTATGGCTGTATCGTAAATACTGTCTCCCACATCAGTAGCGTAAAATTTAAGCCTAAGATGCTTCCCAACATAGGCTGATACATCAATCTCCTGGTTAGTGTTCCATCCTGTGTCGTAGACACCACCCCGGTCGAAACCCACATCTGATTCTGAAACTGAACCGCAAAGATCATCAACATTCCTGCTAAAAAGCTCAGTCTCTGTCCACGTATCTGTTGCGTCATCATATACTGAAATGCTGACTCTGAATGTATCCTGATAAATTGAGTTGCAGTATTCCTTGAATTCTTCGGAGAAAAAGTTCCAGTCAAAACTCAATTTGCTGAGCTTTGGAGAAGCGCAGAATTCCTGTTCAATCGAACCGCTCTGTGTTGTATATCCAAGCCCTGTTGAAACAATACCCATATATGAGCCTTCTGTAGGTGATGTGCCTCCAAGTTGGGTAATAATCCTGCCATCACCTTCTTTTGACCAAGGAGTTAGTACACCGTCTTCAAACCCTGCATTTTCAAGGTCTCCTGAAGGTAGGAGAAGATCACCGCTGCCTGCATAATATAGGTAGGCAGGATCCTTATCTGCATCATTTGAACCGTATGTGCTTATTGCGTCAGCAACTCCCTGAGCTAAAGTTTTATTGTCAAACATATCGTTAATGATTTTATTTAGAGTGTTTTGAGCATATGAGGTTGCGACGTAGTCAGAATACCCTACAACTCCACCAGCTCCCTTTGAAAGGAATGCATTAGCCATTGAATTATTATACATTGATCTGCAGGCACTAAGGACTACGAGACTGTTAGGAAGTTGGGTGAGATAGTCTGAGAAAAACTTGGGAAGCAAAGAAACTGTTCCGCTTGGTGAAATTGCAATCCTCTTGGCTTTTATATCATTTTCATAGCCAGTAATGTCAAAAGTACCGTCAGCGTTCTTGGGAATTTTTAACCCTGTCAAAATGACCACCTGAGAAAGCGCTCCTTTCAGGAAGTCATTTGGTCCCCATGCTTCTTGCCACAGTCCGAGAAGTCCAGCGAAGAAGTTGTCGCCATGGGTAGATATATGAATATATCCGTAATCTGACAAGTTCTTGAACGAGTCTATTGTAACATTTACAGAACCGTTATTTAGTATTTCAGCAGATGCAGACAAAGCGCAGGATTTTTTGTCTTTGATAGTTTTCCACGGAACATAATAATCATCCCCATTTCCAAAATTAGAAGTAGTATTAGGATTGTTGATATAGGGGCTGATTAGTAAGCCCTTCTTGCTTTTGATCTCGTTTTTAGTTTCAGTTGCCGCTGCCGTCATTTTTGAGCTTTTCTCCAATCCTGTCTTGTTGCTTAAGTAGTTTGGAACATACTGAGAGCGATCTTGGAGATATGATGCAGGGTAATAAAAAACTTCAAGTTGAGTATTTTGTACTGGCTGTTGAGAGGCTTTTGCCTGAACGCTTCGGTTTCCATCTTGAGAGCTTCCAGACTTTTCACCATCTATTGTTGGGTGGTAAAGCCCGAGAATTCCATCGTTTGTAATCCACCATACCCCTCCAACCCCTGTAGTATCAGTTGCGCCTATATTCGGGTCGTTACTCAGGGATTGTTTTACTTCTTTTGCAGCTTCCTCCAAGGTTTTACTTTCTGAAATAGCTGTGTCATAAATTTCTTTTGCAGAATCCGCAGTGCTTACTGCAGTTTGGACCTGTTCACTGCTAAAGTGTTGAGTTGCCCAGATAGAAGCGGTTTCAGAGAAATAAGATTTTTCACCCTTAGTTACCCCAACACGATAATAGAGATGTCCTTCATCAATAGAAGATATTGTTTGGAGAAGAGTAAAAACTCCGTCTCCCTGAATTTCATCTGGTAAAGTTCCATCATCCTTCATTTCACCCAGTTCAACCGGGTTTTCTCCATTTTCATCAGTTTGATAGAGTTTTACAACGGCATCTGTTGTATTCCCTAATCCAATAGTAAATGTAACATCTTCAGATTCACCAATGTAAACCGTGTCACTAGATAGTGAAAGTGCGGTTGTAAAGTCCAGATCAGGATAATAGGTTACAATTGTAGAGATTTCACTCGTGGTTTTGTCTTTTGCAGTTGCAACAAAACGAAGTGTGTTGTCTCCCTCTTTAAGAGCAATAGCAGCACTCCATTCCGTTGTTCCTGTGGCAGTCCCACTTGTACCTGTGGTATCGTTAAAAAACTCTACTTTAGAAATTCCAATGCCAGAATCAGCATACCCGGCAAAGGTTGCAGGGGTCGTATTGGTAACTTTAATAGATTCACCAAGCCCTATAATAGCGATAGAAATCGAATTTGAATTTGCGGTTGTACCCTTCTCAAACAAGGCTTCAAGAGTCATATCTGCTACAACGTTTTTCAATTTATACGTACATGGTTTCCCAACTTTTCCCGTCTTAACTATCTGACCGTCCACTTTAATTATTGCCTTGTAACCTTTTTTGGGAGTAGCTTTGAATAACTTGTTTTTTCCATCTCTTACTTTTACTTCTCCTTTAGGTTTGAGTTTCCCATTCTCACCAACTGTAGTGGTAATAATGTGAGTTATCTTAACCTTAGCCACATTGGATACCTCGCTAATGCTATAAGCGTGTAAAACCACATCAGTAACAGGAATTGCAATAATGGAAAAAGTTATCAAAATGCTAAAAATTATTATTGGAATACTAAGATTTCTACTCACCACAGGTCTCCTTTTTTTAAAATAGTTTTTAAAATATTTTCCCCTTTTTATTTACGATTTGAACATTAACATAATTTTATGAATGGTGTCAACAGTAACTTCTAATAAAAGAAAAATTTTTAAAAGTTCTTGACACTTTGTTTTTAATTTTGTTATAAAAAAACCTTAAAGGAGACTATATTTTGGCAAAAACTAAATCAGCTGAAAAAAGAATTAGACAGAGTGAAAAAAGAAGAGAAAGAAACATCATAGTAAAATCGCAGGTTAAAACTACTGTAAAAAAACTTTTACTTGCAGTTGAATCAAGAAACCTGGAAAAATCAAAGGTATCACTGGGAAAAGCCATATCTGTAATTGATAAGGCAGCCGCAAAGGGTGTAATCCATAAAAACACAGCTTCAAGAAAGATTTCAAGGCTTACAAAAAAAGTTAATACTCTGTCAGAAGAAGCAGCTTGATAGAAGCAGGCAATAGCCCTTGCCTCTACCTGCCGGCTAGGATAGCTCCGTTAACAACAGACCTAAAGGTCTGTTTCTACGAATATCTGTTATATAAACTTGGAAACAGGATGTTTTAGACAACTGCAAGATTTGAGAGTTAGACAAGGAAGTTGTCGGTGAACAAAACGGAGCATACTGAGTGGTATGTGAGTATTTGTGAGCCGCAACTGACGCAGTATAACGCCAAATATTGCAGTTGGTTGACTAAAACCCTTCAAAGATCTCACCGACAAACCGTTTGGAAAGCTCTTCTGCTAATCTCTGGCAGGCATTTTCCTCTCCCCGTTTGCGCGAAATGGAGTCCTTCGGAACCTTAAAATCAATATGGCCTTCAAAATTTTTATTCTCATAAAGAATATTATTTTCCTCAATATCCTTTAAAGCTATCTCAAGCCTAACTCTGAGGCGATACTCAAGAACCTTATCTCTTTTATCAGCGGCTATTGTTTCAAGACTATAGGAAGTGATCTTCCCTTCAATAACAGCCTTTGCATGTTCAATATCCGTTATTTTTCCAGGAGAAAAAGAGGTGAATTCCTTTATCACGGCATCAGTAACAATCATCTCAATCCCGGCCACATCAGTTTTATTCTTAAAAATAGGTATTGCCAGGTTTTTTATATCCTTGCTGACCTCTGAACTGCCAGAGCCAACTAAATGATAACAACCTGGCATAAAGAGAAGACCTGAAAAGGTTATGAGTAATGCTAAAGATATTATTGTTTTTCCCATTTAAATTTCACTTTACTACAAGATTTATTAGTCTCTTAGGCACCAAAATTGATTTTATAATCTTTTTATTTTTAAGAAGGTCTTTAACTTTCTCATTGTTAATAGTAATCTGTTTAATCTCCTCCTCTGGGGCTTGAGCAGGAACAGAAATTTTGCTTCTCATCTTGCCGTTAATCTGAATAACAATGGTTATTTCCTCATCGATTAACATTTTTTCATCATAGCCAGGCCATGGTTGCTCAAATATTGTACCGGCCTTTCCAAGCCTCTGCCCCAACTCCTCACAAATATGAGGTGCAAACGGCGAAAGGAGTAAAAGCACAGTTTCAACCGAGAAAAAATATACACTCCTTAATGAATCATCTTTTTTAAAATCATTCTTATCTATAAGGTACAAAGCATTGACTAGCTCCATTATTGAAGCAATTGCAGTATTGAAGTGAAATCTTTGCTCTATATCATCTGATACCTTCTTTATAGTTTTATGACATCTTTTTAAAAGGGTCTTTGCATCTTCTGAGATGGTTTCCTGTCCAGTTAAATCCTTTATTCCACTGAAAGGACTATTATGAGAGAAGTTTTTTTCTTCCTCATCAAGTAATCTCCAGACCCTGCAAAGGAATCTGAAGGCACCTTCAACCCCTTCATCACTCCAGTCCAAATCCCTTTCAGGAGGAGATGCGAACAAGCAAAAAAGTCTTACTGTATCAGAACCATATTTTTTTATCAGGTCATCAGGGTCAACTATATTCCCCTTTGACTTTGACATCTTTGCTCCATCCTTAATAACCATGCCCTGAGTCAATAAATTGGTGAATGGCTCACCTCTATTTAAAAAACCCAGATCCCTTATCACCTTTGTAAAAAATCTTGCATAGAGAAGGTGGAGCACCGCATGTTCAATACCTCCTATATATTGGTCAACGGGCATCCAGTAATTCAGCTCTTCCTTCTCCAAAGGGGATGTTTTGCTCTGTGGGCTGCAGTATCTTGAGAAGTACCACGAAGAATCTACAAAGGTATCCATTGTATCCACTTCCCGCTTTGCCTTTTTCCTGCACTTCGGGCAAGTTGTGTTTACAAACTCATCACAGCCTTTAAGCGGCGAGTCACCAATATTATCAAATTGCAGGTTCATTGGCAGACGTACCGGCAAATCGGCCTCAGGCACAGGGACAACTCCGCAGCTATCGCAATAAATTATCGGGATCGGAACTCCCCAGTATCTCTGCCTTGAAATCCCCCAGTCTTTAAGCCTGTAATTTACTACTTTTCTCCCTATCCCGTTCTTCTGGAAATAGGATACAAGGGCTTCCATTGCTTCAGTATTTTTCATGCCGGAGAATTCTTTGGAGTTCACTAAAACTCCTTCTTCAGTATAAGCAGATTCAAGTGATTCTGCATTAAGCTCTACTCCAGGAGGCTGGATTACAACCTTAACAGGAAGTCCAATTTTTTTTGCAAATTCAAAATCTCTCTGGTCATGGGCAGGAACAGCCATTACTGCTCCTGTCCCGTAATCCATTAAAACAAAGTTTGCAGCAAATATGGGCATCTTCCATCCTGTCATGGGATTTATGCAGTATCTTCCGGTGAAAATTCCTTCCTTCTCTCTTGTCGCATCTGTCCTTAGAATCTTATTTTCTTTTCTAACATTTTCCACAAATTCAGTTACCGGTTTTTCATATTCTGTCCCTTTGATAAGTTCCCTGACAATCGGGTTTTCAGGGGCAATGCTCATAAAGGTCGCACCAAAGATTGTATCCTGCCTTGTGGTAAAAACCGTAATAGAAAAGTTCTTATCAGAAACCGGAAATATTATCTCAGCCCCATAGCTTTTGCCGATCCAGTTTCTCTGCATTGTCAGGACCCTTTCAGGCCATCCTTTCAAATTTTCAAGTTCTGAAAGAAGCTCTTCAGCATAGTGGGTGATCTTGAAAAACCATTGTTTCATTTCTTTCTGGATTACCTCAGTCTCACACCTCCAACATCTACCGTCCTCAACCTGCTCATTGGCAAGTACTGTTTTGCAAGACTCGCACCAGTTAACTAAAGCCTCTTTCTGGTAGGCAAGTCCCTTTTCATAAAATTTCAAGAAAAACCACTGACACCATTTGTAATAGTCTTCCCTGCACGTAAATATTTCTCTGTCCCAGTCATAACTAAGACCAAGGCTTTTAAGCTGAGCTCTCATATAGCTTATATTTTCCTCAGTCCATTTTGTGGGATGGATCTTATGCTTAATAGCAGCATTCTCAGCAGGAAGTCCAAAGGAATCCCAGCCCATCGGATGGAGTACATTAAACCCTTTTCTCCATTTATACCTCGCAATAACATCGCCAATTGCATAATTCCTCACATGACCCATGTGGATCCTTCCAGATGGATAAGGAAACATTTCAAGGATATAATATTTTTGTCTGTTCTTATCCGGACGGGCAGCAAAGGTTTTTTTCTCTTCCCAAATTTTCTGCCATTTATCTTCTATTATTTTAGGTTCGTATTTCATAACTCAAAATATTCAATTGAAACTGGTTCATTGTCAAGAAATTTTTAGTAGTTGCAGAGTTATGAGTTAAGGAGTTTTAAGATAATTCATGAAACCTTTTATCATCTTTGAAACTTCCTCAACTTTTGCATATAATTCATTAAAACTTTTCTGATTGATATAATTTTGATCTAATGCTGCATAAAGATGACATTGAACCTCGGCTGCTGAGCCATGAGCCATATTTAAGAAGTTTGCAAATTCTTTCCTGCTCCTACGTCCAAAGCCTTCTGCTATATTTGCCATTATAGAAATTGAAGACCTCCTAATCTGATCTCTGAGAGAATAATCCTTAGAAAAAGAATGATCCTTAGTAATATAATATATTTTCTTATTTAGCTCTCTTGCTTTTCCCCATACTTGAATATCCTCAAATTTTTCTATCTTTGCCATATTTCATTACTAAGCTATCAGCTTATCTCTCCAACTCACTAACTCTTTAACTCTCTTTACTTTATTAATACTTTTTCTTGAACCTCAATAAGCTGTGAGATCCCTCTGTGGGCAAGCGTCAGGAGTTTATCTAAATCTTTTTTAGTAAAAGGTTTTTTTTCAGCTGTTGCCTGCAGTTCCACAAGCTTCCCGCTTTTAGTCATTATTACATTCATATCAACATCTGCACCGGAATCCTCCTGGTAGTCTAAATCCAGGCTTATTTTCCCATTTACAATACCAACGCTTACTGCGGCAACCTGCTCTTTAACCGGATTTGCATTGATTACCTTTTTAGAAAGCAAAAATCTTATGGCATCCATTAATGCCACATAGGCACCGGTTATAGCTGCCGTCCTTGTCCCTCCATCTGCCTGGAGAACATCACAGTCTATCCAGATTGTCCTCTCACCAAGGAGGGTTAAGTCTGCAGTTAAACGAAGGGCTCTTCCGATTAGCCTCTGGATTTCCTGTGTCCTCCCGCTGAGTTTCCCTGCTGATGCCTCACGCCTTGTTCTTGTATGTGTAGAGCCTGGAAGAAGCGAATACTCCGCAGTTATCCACCCTCTCCCTGTTTTTTCTAAAAACTGAGGAACTTTTTCCTCAATCGTGGCTGTACAGAGAACTTTTGTCTCACCTAAAGAAATTAGCACAGACCCAGGTGGATTTTTTAGAAATCTTCTTTTGATTTTTACTCTTCTTAATTCATTATAGTTTCGTCCATCATGCCGCACTGTCATTTAACTCCTTAGTTATAAGCTGTAAGCTTTAAGTCATAAGCTTTTTTTGAAACGCAGAAAGCATACGTCCAACTTCATCCGCTAATATTGATAAATGTTCATAATCTTTCTTATCCATATATTTTAAATCATTAGCCAAAAGCATATGATATTTGGTTTCTTCTAAAGATCCATCAGCGATATTGAGGAAATGAGCAAAGTCTTTATCACTTCTTCTCTTATAACCTTCAACAATATTAGTAGCTACAGATGCAACTGATCTTCTAAGTTGTGGTGTTAAACCATACTTTTCAGAACTTGGGAAAGTTTTAGTAACTTTATAGATTTCTAAAACCAGTTCATGTGCTTTTTGCCAAACCTTTATATTTTTAAACGTGTATGACATTTTATCCTACAGCTTATCACTTACAGCTTATAGCTTTCTCATAAATCCACCTGAACAAAATCATCTATCACTTTCCCAAGAAAAAGCTTTGCTGTTCTTAAAAAATGAGAAGAGGCATCACTTATAAAAAAATGATGATAAGACCCGGTAGAATTTTTATTCTCCAAAGATTTTTCTTTTAAAACCTCTTTTACAGCCTTAGCTGTTTCAATGCTTGAGTCAATTAATTTTACAGATTTCCCGATTGATTTTTGGATAGTACCTTTAAGCAAAGGGTAATGGGTGCATCCAAGGACAAGGGCATCAATTCTTTTTTGTTTAAGAGGAGTCAGATATCTGTCAGCTATGGTTCTGGCAATTCTCCCTCTGGTTAAGCCTTCTTCTGCCAGGGATACAAACAAAGGGCATGGTTTTGAAAATATTTTGAATTTGGGATCCAGAGAAAGAATCGCCCTGTTATATACAGAGCTCTCAATAGTTCCAAAAGTCCCTATTACACCAACTCTTTTTTTCTTGCTTACCCGCACTGCTGCCCTGGCACCAGGTTCAATAACTCCGATTATTGGAATTGGAAATGTCTTTTTTGCTATCTCAAGACTGTGAGCTGTTGCAGTATTACATGCTATCACCAATATCTTAATCCCTTTTTCTAAAAGGAAGTGGATATTCTGAAATGTGTATCTCCTCACTGTTTCCTGTGACTTAGTCCCGTAAGGAACTCTTGCAGTATCGCCAAGATATATGGAGTTTTCATTGGGTAGCAGCTTCATCACCTGTTTTAATACTGTAAGACCTCCTATCCCCGAGTCAAAAACTCCTATTGGCTTTTTATTATATCTAAAATTCATCTCTCCTCATTTCAATTGTCCATAAAGGTTTGAAAAACTAAAAACCATAGTTCAAAATCTAAAACCTCAGAATTTTAAATCATCACTTTAAACAAATCCCCCCAACCCCTCTTTTCTAAAGGGGGGATTAGGGGGGGATTTAATTTTTCACTTTGCATTTTCTTCTTCCGCCATCCCTATTGGTTAAGGGAAGTTTCAGAAAAGCTTTTTAGCTTAAAAGGCATTGAAGTATCTATATGCCCTATTAGAGTATTTATCTCTTTCCCACCTATTAAAATCTGCACAGCCTGAACTTCCTCAAAATTCTCGGTCAGGGTACGAATTATAGAATAAATTGTAATTAATTCTCCAAATGTCCCTCCCGGGTGGTTAATTATTATATCTTTTGAAAAATTGATATAAGTTACACCTTCCTCATCAATAAAAACATTTATGAGCTTTGTCTTCTTAGGTAAAGTAGGCTTAAGAGGCTCCTTCTTAGGTCCTTTTATAAGCTCTTCCAATGCACTGCTTATTTTTTTAGAAGGCTTCCATCTGTCAAATGAAATAGTTCTTTCCTCATAAGCTAATTGTGAACCATTAAGAAAAAAAATCTTTACTGCCATCTCCTCTTTTCCATTAACCCCTTTTGTTTCCTCTGAAGATTTTTTCTCTGTTAATTCATTTTTACTGCAATTTAATGATATGGGGATGAGAAAGAGTAATAGAAGAAAAAAAACAAAGCGGTATCTGGTTAAACTCTTGAGGATCAAATCATACAGCTTTGAATTTTGAATTTTTGTCATTTAAAATTATTTAGAATTTACTACTCCTCACTCACTTCTTTTACTCTTCAAAATATTCACCAATTCCATCTGCAATTTTAGAAGCAATAGCCTTTAAATACTCATCCCTTGCAAGAGCAGACTCTTCAGCCGTGTTAGTGACAAACCCCGCTTCAATAACCAGGGAAGGCATTGTAGTTCCTGTAAGCACATAAAGAGGTGCTGGTCTTATTCCTCTCACTTCTAAATCTTGCAATTTACGCAGATTATCATCAAGAATCTTTGCAAGTTTAAGGCTCTTAGGTATAAATGCGTTTTGTGCTTCATTCCAGGTAGAGATAAGAGTACTTGTTTCTTCGGATTCAGCCTTAGGACTTAAGGTTTGACCAGGACTTGCCTGGAGGAATAATTCCAAATTCTCTTCAGAATAGTAATATATTTCGATTCCTTTCTGAGCCGGATCAAATGAACCGTTTACATGAAGGCTTAAAAAGATATCTGCACTTTTTGAATTTGCCAGAGAGACCCTTTTTTCAGGAGCAATGTCTATATTTTCAGTCCTTGTAAGAAGAACATTCAGGTTTGGCTTTTTTATAAGCATATCCCTCAGGATCAAAGCCAGTTTTAAAGTAATACCTTTTTCTGTCAGTCCTGAAACGCCACTGGCGCCGGTATCTTTCCCTCCATGACCAGCGTCAATGACTACAAGCTTCTTATTTGGCTTTACCGGCTCCTCCTTGGCAATTGAAGACAGTTCAGGGGACAGCAGATAAAGAACTAACAGGGTAAATAAAATATAAAAAATTGATTGGTAATCTTTTTTCTTTCTAATCATCTTTTTTTCAAAGCTCTTTCAATCTCCCGCTTTGATTCCTTTTCCTTTATCGCTCTTCTCTTATCAAAAAGCTTTTTCCCCTTTCCCAGAGCCAGTTCAACCTTTGCATACCCTTTTTTAAAGTAAATCTTCACTGGGACCAGAGTAAACCCTTTTTCCTTTGTTTTCCCTAAAAGCCTCTCGATTTCTCTTCTGTGCATGAGAAGTTTTCTTGTTCTTGTAGGAGGAGGATTTTCCCTTGAACCCGCAGAATAAGGACTTATGTGACAGTTCATCAGATACATTTCCCCGTCTTTTATCGTTGCATAACTGTCTTTCAAATTTGCTTTTCCATCCCGCAGCGATTTTACTTCAGTCCCTTTTAAGGATATACCTGCCTCAAAGGTCTCGGTTAGAAAGTAATCATGATATGCCTTCCTGTTTGTACAAACAGTTTTAACGTCTTTTAAAGATTTTTTAGAATCTGCCATTTATTCTATAAATTCCCTCTTTAATATTTACTAAACTAAAACAGGAAATTCAAAATTCCCCTTTGAAACAGACTGTGTCATAACTCATGTTTTAATGGTAGCCGCAGGCTACCTGCCTGCCGGCAGGCAGGTAGCCTGCGTTAAGCTCATTGATATTAAAAAAATTTTATTCGCAACCTAAAGGTTGCGGCTACATTGTGACACAGTCTGGAATATGAGGACAAAGGGAATTTTCCTTCTTCTTTACCCCTGCTTAACACCATGAATCTTTTAGTTTCAGACTAAATGTCCTGAACTTGTTACCACATTTAATAAAATCAAATCAATGAAATTCTTTTATGAAACTTGGATCAAAAAACTGTAAAGGCTTGAAGAATCCCAGGGATTTTAACTGTTGAAGGTTTTCACTCACTTGTAGGGGTTCGATTTATCGAACCCGCAAAACGGGTTGCTTTATGGTT
>MGDB01000149.1:17807-19406 GCA_001790645.1 Candidatus Schekmanbacteria bacterium GWA2_38_11 | reverse complement strand
CCTCCTGCATTATTAAATCATAGGGGTTGATGATAGCTGCATCAAGCCCGTGGCTTATAGCCATTGAAAGGAAAGTAGCGTTAAGAAGGGGCCTGTTTGGAAGACCGTGGGAAACATTGCTGACCCCTAAAATAGTGGGCAGTTTCAGTTTTTCTTTTACGAGGCGGAGCGCTTTAAGAGTCTCAATCGCCTGGTCAGGCTCGGCACTGATAGTAGAGGTAATACAATCTATGATAATGTCATCTCTGCTTATGCCGCAATCAAGCGCTCTTTCCAGTATCTTTTTTGCAATCAGAAATTTACCCTCAGCATTTTTGGGAATCCCTTTCTCATCAAGTGTAAGGCCGAGGATTGCTGCGCCGTATTTTTTTGCAAGGGGAAGAACCGCCTCAAGTTTTTTCTCTTCACCGCTTACAGAATTTATAATCGCCTTCCCACAGAAAGCCGCAAGGCCTGCCTCAATTGTTTCAGGAGTTGCTGAATCGATCATTACCGGAAGGTCAACCGCAGCCTGCACAGTCCTAACCACTTCCTTCATCGCAGCCCGCTCATCTATTCCCGGCACACCGACATTTACATCAAGAACATGAGCGCCTGATTTTGCCTGCTCAACTGCCTCTTTCCTCACAACAGTGAAGTTCCCGTTAATCAGTTCCTGGGACAATACTTTTTTCCCTGTGGGGTTAAGCCTCTCCCCTACCATAGCAAAAGGACTGCCAGCCCCGATCAGGACATCTCTTGTTCTGCTTGTTATACGGAGTCCTGAAATTCTTTTTCTCTTTTTGGGCTTTTTCCCTTTTGCTGCATCAGCCATTGCTTTTAAGTGTTCAGGTGTGGTCCCGCAGCACCCTCCTATCCCCTTTACTCCGAGAGAGATGAATTTTTTTACTGAGAAAGCCATGTCCTTTGGACTCGCCGGGAAAACAGTATTTCCTTCCTTTAGCTCAGGAAGCCCTGCATTAGGCTGGAAGAGGAAATTTGCATTGCTGCAACCTACCATCCTCTCAGCTATTTTTATAAGCCCTTCCGGCCCGAGACTGCAATTTGCTCCGATTAACGCTACATCCATTGCTTCGAGGGCAATCGCTGCAATCTCAGGTGTCGTGCCAAGGAGAGTCCTCATATCATCCTGAAAAGTCATGGTTGCAACAACAGGAATATGAGTCACACTTTTTGCCGCTATTATTGCGGCTTTTATTTCTGCCAAATCCGAGAAGGTTTCAAATATAATAAGGTCTGCCCCTGTCTCAGCACAGGCCTGCACCTGCTCTGCATAGGCCCCGACAGCCTCTTCAAATTCTATTTCTCCAATTGGTTTTAAGAACCCGCCCAGCGGCCCGATAGAAGCAGCTACGAGCACCCCCTGCGGTGCAATCTCTTTTAATAATTTTATCCCCTCAGAGTTAAGTTCACGGACTTTATTCTCCAGACCATAATTTTTAAGCTTTATCCGGTTTGCCCCAAAGGTATTGGTTTCTAAAATCTCGCACCCTGCCTCTATATAACCTCTGCCTATTTCCTGGAGCGTTTTTTTATGGGTGAGGTTAACCATCTCAGGAGCGGATTCAGGCTTTACTCCCATCTGCTGGAGAAGAGAAC
>MGDB01000149.1:0-17768 GCA_001790645.1 Candidatus Schekmanbacteria bacterium GWA2_38_11 | reverse complement strand
ATTTATTTAAGAAATCGTTTGCCATGAAGTTTTGCTTTCTTTTTTGAGATTTTTTCTTTGGACAGGCGAGACGCCTGTCCTATTCGTAAATAATTATACACAACCGCATATCCGGAAACCTGCCTCTACCCCGGGTAGCATCGGGTCTCCTGACCCGATGTAAATTGCCATTTTTCCGCTGATTCGCTTTTGGACAGGCGGGACGCCTGTCCTACCCGTAAATAATTAACACTTACCAGTAGGTCAGGCGTCTCGCCTGACTTATTTTCCCTCTAATTTAGAAAATTTCTTCTCAAATTTAAGTTATTGCCTCCCCCGTGTCAAATAAATATTGACAGAAAAAGAAAATACATATAAAAAAAGGCAGAAATTTACCTGCAATATAAGAGCTGCCAAGATAATTTTTAATTTCCTTATTCTGTTCTAATCAATAAAGAGGTCAAGAAAAGAAGAAATGGGATATTTTATAACTGAGGAAATTGAAAGTAAAAATAATTTAGAGAGGATATTCAAGATATTTCTTTTTGTTACTTTCAGCCTCATTGTCTTCTCAGCCTATGTAACAGGGTCTTTTGCTAAAGCAGGCTATTGGTATAACATTAATATATTCTCTAAATATTTCTCTCTGCCACTCTTCTTCTACGCATTTTTAGTATGCATCCATCTTCCCTACAGGGCAATACTCTGGTTCTGTTATAAACCATACAAACTAAAAGATTATTTCCCGAAAATCTCTGTAATAATACCTACCTATAATGAAGGGGAAATGGTCAGCAAAGCACTTCTGTCATGTGTAAATTCTGACTACCCGGAATCAAAATTAGAAATAATATGCATTGACGACGGCTCAACTGATGATACCTGGAGTCATATACAGAAAATACAGCAGCAGTATCCTCTTCTTATCACAGCCATAAAGTCTCGCAGGAACAAGGGCAAAAGAAATGCTCTTGCCATAGGGTTCAGAAAATCCATGGGCGAAATACTTGTTACCATGGATTCAGACAGCATTGCAGATGAAAAAGCCTTTAAGGCTATTGTTGCCCCTTTTGTTGATAAAAAAATAGGAGCTGTCACAGCCAAAGTGAAAGTCTTTAACAAGGACGAAAATTTCTTAACAAGAATGCTCGGCGTGCGCTATACAATGGCTTTTGAATTCTTCAGAGCATCAACATCAGTCTTTAAAACCGTGATGTGCTGTTCAGGAGTCCTTTCCGCCTACAGGAAAAGTGTGATTATGAAATTCTTAAATGAATGGCTGTATCAGGAATTCATGGGCCAGGTATGCACCTATGGAGATGACAGGTCACTCACTAACTTTGTTATACGCAAAGGCTTTTACACAGTTTATCAGAGAAATTCTGTGGTCTATACACTGGTTCCGAATAACTTAAAAAAATTAGCAAAGATGCTTACCCGGTGGCACAAGAGCTTTATAAGGGAAGGTATTATCTTTTCATCTTTTATGTTTACCAGATACAGGAAGAAAAACCGTTTTCTTCCTGCCTTTGATTTTTGCCTGACAACAATACTGATGCTCTTCCAGTTTTATGTTTTCTTTTTCTCTCTCTACTACATAACAATTGATCCAATATTAATTTTGAGGTTCTTTTCCCTTATAGTTATCATGGGTCTGGTTTACATGCTTTTCTACATCCGCTTTGAGAAGAATTCTGATTTTGTCTATGGCATAATCTATGCCTTCCTCCATGTATTTTTTCTCATGTGGACAATCCCCTACGCTTTTATAACATTTAAGAATAATTCATGGCTGACAAGGTAAACTGAAAACTTAAAGTGCAAAGCGAAAACCTTTGGAAGAGGGTTTGAGGATTCAAGTTGTCATGGGCTAAAAAACTTTAAACTTAAAGCAAAAAACTAAAAGTTATAATTCAAAGTTTTGAGTTTTAGTTTTGCACTTTTCGCTTTTAGCTTTAAGTTATATACGTCCCCGGCTTCTCGCATGGGCTGGAGAATTTTTATTCTTCCTCATAGTCAGAATCATGAAAATGCTGAAGGGGACTAGTATTAAGCTGAGGAACTGGGAAGTGGACAAAAGGCCATTAAAGACAAATCCTCTCTCATCTGCTCTGAAGAACTCAACTGCAAACCTCATTACTGAATAGAGGATCACATAGAACCATGTAACCTCGCCATCAAAACTTTTCCGTTTCTGAAACCAGTTAAGAAAAAGGAAAATCATAAAGTTTGATAAAGACTCATAAATCTGCGTTGGATGCACAGGGATATTGAGAACTGACTGGGCAAGGGAATCAGGATTTTTAAATGTGATTGCCCACGGGACATTTGTCGGCTTTCCATAGCAGCAGCCTGCAAAAAAACAACCCATCCTCCCAAAGGTATGTGCAAGAGGGACAGCAGGGGCAAAGAGGTCAAGACTCTTCCATACAGGCATCTTATATTTTTTTACTAAATAATAACCAACGGCAAAAGCAGAGAGAAATCCTCCGTAAAAAACCAACCCGCCTTCCCAGATCTTAAAAATTCCAAGAATATCACCTTCAAAGCTCCTGTATTCCAGAATCACATAAAGAATCCTTGCACCAAGAATTCCCGACAGGACTAAATATACGGTTATGTCCAGTATCTTCTGGTAATCGAATCCCTGACGTTTTGCCTGCTTTGAGAGATAGAGCATAGCAAGGAATATTCCCAGAGCAATCAGAGCTCCGTAGACATGGACTTTAATGGGGCCAAAAGAAAAAAGAGTTGGATACAACTGCAACCTCCTTTTTGGTTCTAAATTATATATATTAAATTATACGAGCTACAGTCAAGCTGAAACAGCTATAAGCTATAGGCTGTAACAGTATCAATGTATCAAAGTTAAAATGCAAGACCTGGTAGCTGCGGGCTTCCTGCCTGTCGGCAGACAGGTAGCCCGCGTAAAAAATGCAGGGGCAGACCTTCAGGGTTGTCTGCCGGCAGGCAGGCAGACATTAAGCAAGGCTGAAGTCTTCGGCGTGAGTTCAGTCGAACGCCTTGCCCTACAGTTTATACCTTACTTTCACTCAACTACTGAAGATGCAGTAACAAGCTCAACCCCTTCTTTCTCAAATTCAGGAAGCATCATCTGAATGGCAACAGCAGTCTCAGGGTACGGATGACCTATGCCAATGGCCTTGCCATTCTTTTTAGCAAGGCTTAAAAGCCTTGAAAGTTCTTTTTCAATCTCAGGCACTTCCCTTATATTGTCAAGAAAGACCAACCGTTCTCCAAACTTTACATCAAGTTCCATTGCCACTTCAGCACCTTTGGTTTCAGCGGTGGTCCGACTGTCAATGAAAAACAGTTTTTTCCTTTTAGCCCAGCCCAAAATAATTTTCATTTTTCCCCTGTCTTGAGTCAGTTTAGATCCCATGTGGTTATTAAACCCGACCGCATTGGGAACTGATTCCAAATCTTTGTCAAGAATCTTCAATATTTCATCCTCTTCCATTGTTGAGAATATTCCTCCCTTTCCCGGATCATCTTTGGGGTAATCCTCCGGTTCCATGGGACAATGAAGGATGACCTCTTTACCAGAATCATTAGCAAGCCGTGATATTTTTTTTGAAAAGGCGAGGTTTGGCAGAATAGAAAAAATTATAGGCCCGTCTATCTTTAAAAAAACATTTGCCTGCTTTAAGCTTCCCCCCAGATCATCAATTATCAGTGCAACCATTGGCTTCTTTTTAGAAATCTCAGGTGGTAGAGGTTTGTAAATCTCTTCCTCTCCGGCATATGGATAAATAACTATCTCCTGAATTATAAATCCGCTTAACTTGACAACATACTTTCTCCCCTGCTTTTTTATTATTCTCTCATCTCTCGTCTCTTCAACATCAACACCGCGAAGCTCTGAAAGCCCTCTGATAGCCTTTGCTATATCCTCAATTTTTACTCCCTTCTTAAGAGTAATAACTCTTTTACAGAGTAAAACCTTCCCGTTCTTGAGGCTCTTTAACTCTTCAGAACTTGAAACAATCTCTTTTTTCGACAGACCTGCTTTAAAAAGGCTGCTTTCAAGTTTCAGGTTTACCTCTTCTGATTTTTTTAAAAGCTCTTTTTCATACTTTTGGCTTTCCAGATATTTTAATACAATTATCCCTGCCGCAACTGCTGCCAGTACAAAAATGATCACGCCAATGTAGGGGGATCTTCCTTTCTTCTTACTTTTCTTTGCCAGTTTATTCATTCCGGTGGTAAATTTTTACGGCGTCTGGATTCCCGCTGGAGTTTACCCTCATGAAAATGGGGGCGGGAATGACGGCCATCAATATTATTCTTCACCCCGATGCAAAGCATCGAGGAATTCTTTTGATTAATTATTTCATTAGGTTCGCTCGGGGAACGAACCCAACAAAGGGTAACCTCTCATCCCCGTGCTTCCACACGGGGAATTTAGGTTATATTCTTGTTAAAATAATGGAGACTAAAGCCTCCCCTACCCTTCGACAGTAATTTATGGCTTACAGCTTAAAACTGCTAAGCATTGTCATTTCCCGCTTTCAGCTGTCTGGCTTGCAGATTTCTCTAAAATAATAACCCCTTTCAAAAGCTCAATTGCTCGTTTAAGCTGGTAATCTATTTTAGGGTCAATCTCTGAAGGAGGTATTATTGGCATGTTTTCTTCTTCTTTCTCCAGTTCCTCATCTTTTCCAACCTCATCTTTTTCTTTAGTCTTATCTATTTCAGTCCTGTCCTTTATCTCAGTATTCTTCAAATGCTTTTCAAGATCTTTCTCTCTGATAATAAATCTTTTATCCTTTTTCTCATCTTTATAATACTCTGCTTCTTCTACCTCTATGTCAGGAACAATTCCTGTCTCCTGGATTAATCTGCCTTTAGGCGTATAATAGCGGGCTGTAGTCAATCTCAGAGCCGAGCCGTCGCTTAAAGGGATTACGGTCTGGACAGAGCCTTTGCCAAATGTCTTGATTCCCATTATAACACCCCTTCCCCAGTCCTGCAAAGCACCTGCAACTATCTCTGAAGCTGAAGCAGAACCGCTGTTTACCAATGTCACCATTGGATAATTTGGGAAAAGAGGTTTCTTCTTTGATATGAATTCTAAATCTTTCTTACCCAACCTATCAACAGTATAGACAAGAAGCTTTCCATCCCCAAGGAAACGGTCACAGACCTCAGAAGCCATATTGAGGAGTCCGCCGGGATTATTTCTAAGGTCAAGAACCAAGGCCTTCACTTTCAGATTCAGAAATTCCTTAAGAGCTTTATCAAGTTCATCACTTGTATCTTCCTGAAACTGGGTTATCCTCAAATATCCGATATCATCAAATACTTTTGTCTTTACGCTTTTTATCTTAATAATATCCCGCTCAAGCACAAAGTCCTTAGGCTCCTTAAAAGAATCCCTCATTATTGTTATGGTAACTTTTGTACCTTTAGGACCTCTCATCTTCTTGACCGCTTCTGACAGAGACATGTGCTGGGTAGGTTCCCCGTTTATCTTTAGTATCTTGTCAAGGGCTTTGATTCCTGCTTTAAATGCCGGAGTATCATCTATTGGCGATATTACGGTTAGCTGGTTTTTTACTGTTGCTATCTGGATTCCTACCCCGCCGAATTTTCCCTGGGTCTCAATCTGCATCTCTTTAAACATATCAGGGGTCATGAAACTCGAATGGGGGTCAAGGGTATCAACCATCCCTTTAATAGCCCCATATATTAAATCCTTATCATCCTTTACCTTATCTGCATCAACATACTGACCTTTTATCAGAGTAAGGGCCTGAGTAAATACTGATAGTTTTTCATAGGTGTTATCTTTTTTATCTTCAACTTTTGCTTTAAGCGCCATTCCAAAAACAAGAGTTGAAATTATTACAAAGACAACAGTATAGAGATTCTTCCTCTTACGCATTTAATTTTCCTCCTTCATGATTATTAACCTCTTCTCTCATAGCAAAACTAATAAAAGGATTCAAGTGAAGATCAAATCCCCCCTTGCCCCCCTTTTCTAAAGGGGGAAATTCATTAACTCCTCCCTTGAAAAAGGGGGATAAAGGGGGATTTTAATTTCCTCAAACCCTTCTACTTCTTTTAATACCGTCACTTCTTCTTAAGCCATATCAATGGATCCTGGGGGACACCTTTATACCTGACTTCAAAATATAACTCGCTTCTTCCGTCAGATTCTTTAGTATCTACCCGCCCGAGGATTTTCCCCTGCGTCACCTTTTCACCAGCCTTTGCATAAAGCTCAGACGCATAACCATATACAGAATAAAATCCCTCTCCATGATCCACTATCATCAGCTTCCCGTACATGGAGAAATTATCTGCATACAGCACTGTCCCCGGAAAAATTGAACAAAATTTATTCTCCCCGTTAACCTTTATTGTTATTCCTTTATTATAGAGATAGGTATTAAATTCTTTGTCAATCTGTTTCCCAAAAGTCTTCACAACCTCACCTTCCACAGGCCACGGCAGATTGCCTTTTGTTACCTTAAATCTCCGCGAGCCGTTCCTGCCTTTCATATCTTTTTCAGCAGTTACCTTTTCCTTTAACAGCCCCTTTATCAGATCCTGCAGTTTTTCAGAGTCTCTCTCAGCCTTTTTAATGGATGCGGTATGTTTTTTTTCGTTACTGCTTATTTCTGCAAGAAAACGCTCCTTTTCGCTTTTACGAAACAGAATATCTTTTTCAGCAGTTTTTATTTTCTCAAGTATCCCGTAGGAGCTGTTTTTTGAAGCCTCGAGGTTTTTTCTCATGCCATCTAACTGTGTAAGTTCAGATTTAAACTCTCCAATTAATTTTCCATCGTTTCTGGCAACTATCTCAAGCAGTTTTACTTTTTGGGAAAGTTCAAAAAAATCTTTTGAATTATAAATAATCTCCATTTTATAAAAATTTCCCTGCTTGTACATATTTCTCAATCTTTTACTTAACCTCTTTTTTATGGCAGAAAATTTATATGTTTGCTGGTCAATTCTCTGCTGAAGCTCGTTCAAAAGCAATAAATTTTTTTCATATTCGTTTCTGTATGTCTCTAATTCCCTGTTCTTGAAAGCAATCAGATCGTCCAGCTTTTTTATCTCTTCAGATACATTCTTTTTATCTTTCTTCAGCTTCTCAAGCTTTTTCTTTTCCTGCGTTATTTTCCCATCATAATCCTTTAGCTTCTTCTGGCTTTCAGAAATTTTCTTTTCTATATTCTCCGCTGGTTCTGAAGATAGGGACTCTTTAACCCCGATTAAAAACAAGGAAGAAAAGAAAACAACTAATATCAAATATATGGTTGCAGGAAAGATACATAAACGTAGCTTTACGGGCTGTTGAAAAACATAAAAAAATATTTTCCTGCCTGCCTGACGGTAGGCAGGTAGGGGTCTCATATCGAGCCTGAAAAGGCTCTCCCACAATTGTGGGAAACCCCTTCTGGGGTTGATTCTTCTTGTGCCTTCTGAAAAATAATACCAAATTGGAAGGCAGGGACAGAGCCCGCCCCTACAATTTTTGGTTGGAGTACTCTTTTCCAAAGAGGGGGAAAATGGGATTTTTGACATACGCAATTTAAAATTCATGATACTTTTTTAAGCTACCTTATGTCTTGCAGAAAATTTACTCATCGCTTAATTCTTTAAATATTTTGTGGTTGATAAAACCCCGCCTAAAATGCCCAGAATAGTTCCTGAACCTATTAACAGAAGTGTGTCGTTCACTGAGAAGAAAGAGAACGCCTGCTGAGGAAATATAAAAGAAAATGCACCGGTAATTTTTTGAAACATAAGATTGTAGGCAAGATAAAGAACCAGCAGAGACATTCCTGACCCGAGTAAACCTTCTATAATTCCTTCAAATATAAACTGTCCTCTTATGAACCAGTTTGTCCCTCCTACAAGTTTCATTATCTCAATCTGAGATCCCTTGGAATGGATAGTAAGCTTAATTCCGTTGTAGATTATCAGGATTAGTCCTGTACCTATCAGCGCCACCAATAGCCAGATAACCATTCTGATAAGAGAGATAAAGGAGAAAAAATGGTTGACCCAATCCTTGCTCAGGCTCAGGCCCTCAACGCTTTTCCATTTGGAAAGAATCGATATTAAATCTGCCAGTTCCTTTTTGTTACTATAATTTTCCTTTATCCTGACTTCAAAAGAAGACGGAAACGGGTTGTCTTCTATTTCCTCAACCACTTTCTCGTATCCTTTAAAATTCTTTTTAAAATCAAGATAGGCATCCAGTCGTGAAGTATAATGGACTACTTTGACAGCAGGATAATTCAGCAGGAATTTTTTTAATTTCAAGAAATCTTCTGACCCTGATGCTACATCATCCTTCAGGAAAACCACCAGGGAAAGATCTTTTGAAATTGAGCTTAAAGCCCTATCTATGTTTGTATCAAATATTAAAAGTGTCCCGAAAATGAAAAAGGAAATGGATATAATAAGAATTATTGTGAGGTGAAGATAAAAATTGCCTTTTAGGTTTTTTAAAGCCTCTATTAAGAAGAAGCTTAAATTTCTATAAAGCATCACCCTGCCTTGGAAGGTTTTCTCCTGCCATGTTACCTGAATCAAGGATAATAGTCCTTTTCCCGGTCTTCTCTATCATTTCGCGGTTATGTGTGGCTATAACAACAGTGGTCCCTTTTAAATTCAGAGCGCGGAAGATATCCATCACCTGATTGGCATTATCTAAATCAAGGTTCCCTGTGGGTTCGTCAGCAAGGACTAAGGCAGGTTCATTGACTACAGCCCTTGCAATACATACTCTCTGCTGCTCGCCGCCTGATAACATTGAAGCTATTTCATTTGATCTTTTTTCAAGACCCACAAGTTTGAGTGTCTCTAATACCCTGGTTTTTAATTCCACCTTCCTGGTTCCCAATATCCTCAGGGCAAAAGCCACGTTGTCAAAAACAGTTTTATCAGAAAGCAGCTTAAAATCCTGAAACACTACGCCCATATTTCTTCGCAAAAAGGGAATACTGTTTCTTTTGAGTATTGCCAGATTCCTGCCAAACAAAAGGATCTGGCCGTTTGTTGCTCTGTCGCCGAGATAGATGAGCTTGAGGATTGTAGTTTTACCTGCACCGCTTGGTCCTGTAATAAATACAAACTCCTCTTTTTTTATATGCAGGTTTATATCCTTTAAAGCCCACCTTCCTCCCTCATAAACTTTATCAACCCGTAACAACTGGATCATTGGATCACCAAACCCTTTAGAGAGGTCTATGAAAAAGATGAAAGAGACCTCTGATTACACAGATTTTTTCTCAGAAACCCAATCTTTGCAATCTACTTTAATCACTGTAATCAGAAATCTCAGAATACATTTTCTGAGATTTCTTTATTATGCTTTGACTCTTTCTCCTTTTTTCTCCAGTACCTTCTTGGCAGAATTCACCAAATTGGTTGCTGTAAGACCATATTCTCTGAGCAGGTCCTCTGAACTTCCTGACATTCCAAATCTGTCTTTAATACCAACCCTTATCATAGGGGTTGGTCTGTTTTCACCCAGTATTTCTGCAACGGCAGACCCTAACCCGCCGATGATTGAATGCTCTTCAGCGGTAATAATCGCCCCTGTATCATCTGCTGACCTGATTATCAGATCCTCATCAATCGGCTTTAATGAAGACATATTCACCACCCTTACATCAATCCCCTCTTGCTCTAAGACCGATGCAGCCTCTAAGGAAGCTGATACCATAATGCCGCAGGCAAAAATCGTAGCGTCTTTCCCGTCTCTCAGGATCTTGCCCTTTCCAAGTTCAAAAACATAATCTTCATCAAAAAGAACCGGAAATTTATCCCTCGAGCATCTTATATAGATGGGTCCTTTAAAATTAGCAGCATACTCAACTACTTTTTTAACTTCATATGCATCCGCAGGGATCACTACCTTCATATTCGCAAGAGTCCTCATCAGGCTTATATCCTCTGTAGACTGATGAGAAGCACCGTCAGGCCCGACTGTTATCCCTCCATGGCTTGAAACTAATTTTACATTCTGCTTTGGAAAGGATACTGACTGCCTTACCTGTTCCCATGCCCTCCCGGTCAGAAAGACGGCAAAAGTACTTACAAATACGGTCTTACCTGATGCAGCAAGTCCCGCTGCTGTTCCTATCAGGTTCTGCTCTGCCACTCCCATATTAAAGAATCTGTCCGGGAACTCTTTTGCAAACATTGATGTCTTGGTAGAACCGGACAGGTCTGCATCAAGAACCACAATGTCCCTATTAATCCTGCCGAGTTTTACTAAAGTCTCACCGTAAGCTTCTCTTGTGCCGTAAAATTTTTTCAAAGAACTTTCCTTACTCATCTGCTCCTATCTCTTTCAAAGCCTTTTCAAGCTCCTCTTTTGTGGGTGTGGTTCCATGAAACCTGTTTTCATTTTCAATGAAGCTGACTCCCTTTCCTTTAATGGTTTCAGCAATAATAACTGACGGCCTCCCCCTGACCTTTTCAGCACTGTCAAGGGCATCTGTTATTTCTCTTAAATTATGGCCGTCAACCTCAAATACCTCCCACCCGAAGGCTTTCCATTTCTGAGCAAAAGGTTCTACCTCCATAATCTTCATTATAGGGCCGTCAATCTGAAATCCGTTTCTGTCAATCAGAACGCAGAGGTTATCAAGCTTATAATGTGCACAACTCATTGCTGATTCCCATATCTGTCCCTCCTGGCATTCACCGTCACCAAGGATTGCATAGACCCTGGTATTTTTCTTATCAAGTTTTCCGGCTATAGCCATTCCGCCAGCCATGGATAAACCCTGCCCCAGGGAACCAGTGGAAACTTCAACCCCTGGAGTAACTGCACTGAATGGATGACCCCTTAAAATAGACCCAAGTTTTCTCAGGTTCATAAGCTCCTCAATTGGAAAATACCCTGAAAGAGCAAGAACGGAATAAAAGGCAGGGGCAGCATGGCCTTTGGAAAGCACAAACTTGTCCCTTTCCTCCCACTTTGGGTCTGCGGGGTTATGACGCATCTTGTAAAAATAAAGAGACACCAGCAATTCGACAGCCGAAAGCGAACCCCCTGTATGCCCTGAACCAGCTTTGGTAAGCATCTTCAGGATGTTGATGCGCATTAACTTTGCTTTTTTTCCAAGCTCCAAAATCACTTTATCTGTAACCATTAGGTGATATCAACCCTCTGACCTGTATTGCAAGTACTTTTTTATTAAATTAAACCCACTATATTTTAGATTTTTCTTTTATGCAAGAGGAATTTTTCTCAAGGCTAAAGCCTCCCCCCTACCTGAATTTTCCCTTTCAATCACGTAAAAGAAGATGTTCTTCCCCCTTTTCATCTTGACCGCAAATCTTTTAAATGTTAAAAATAAAAAAAGGATAAAAAAGTTATGTCAGTAAGATTTCCTCATAAAAAAGAGAATAAAGTTAAAAGAGTCTGGCCAAAGGGCTACAAAAGATTTGAAATTGGAAGCGAAGAAGAAATTTTTGAAGTAAAACCTCAAAAATATAATTTTAGACTTATCCTCCTTTCACTTATTCTCGTACTAATCTTATGGTTTTTAGTTATCACCCCTTACCTGAACCACCCCCTCAAAAAGGAGGGCCCTATTAAGATTAAAATCTTTAATGGTGATATCCCCGCATATAGCAACCCAAAGGCTAAATAAAAAGTTATAGAAAACATTTTTCTATAACACTTATAGCTGATAACCGGTATCTTATTATCTTTTTATCTTTAATTACCTACCACCCCGATAGAACTGCGGGGTATTAAATTTTTGAAACTAATTACATATGCCTGTCATTCCGGGCTTGACCCGGAATCCAGTCTCTTTGCTCTGGATTCCCCGTATCAAGTACGGGGCAGGCTCTGCTGGAGTTTATCCCTGCGAAAGCAGGGACAGGAATGACGACAAAAAAGTTGAAATGATATATACACCCCACAAAAAATTCTTTTCATTAATTCAATCAGCCACAGGCTATAAGTAGATTTTCGAAAAGACCTTGTTCTTTCAAAAATCTCTACTATCTGAGTTTTATACTTGCAAAAAAGGTCCTTCCTTCTCTCTTTATAAGCATTATGACATGATTGTTTTTTTCTATCTTCTTTAATGCCATTTCATAATCTTTAACGTTAGTAAGCTTCTCTTTGTTAATCTCCAGTATTACGTCGCCAACCCTTAAATCATTCTCTTCAGCCAGGCTCCCCTTTCTCACTCCCTTAATCAATACTCCCTCAGGAGGTGTATTAGACCTTCTCTCCTCTAATGAATCAATCTCTGCAACTGTCAGTCCAAGCTTGTCTGTGACCTGGGTTGAGGATTTTATAATGAGATCATCCTTAAGCTCCTCAACCTGAACCTTTAAAACTTTCGTCTCACCGTTTCTCATCAGAATAACATCAACTACACTCCCTATCTTTGTGCTGGCAACTATTCTTGGAAGGTCGTGATAGGAATCTACTTTCTTCCCGTTAAATTCAAGGATCACATCGCCTCTTTTTATTCCTGCTTTCTCAGCGGGTGTATCTGCTATTATATCACCGACCAGCGCACCTTTTGTATCTTTCAGGTTAAAAGTCTTTGCAATTGTTTCATCAACCTGCTGGATATTTACCCCAAGCCAGCCCCTCGTCACGCTCCCTTCCTCTTTTAAACTTTTGAGGATTTCCTTTGCCATATTTATGGGCGTTGCAAACCCTATCCCCTGGCCTGAAGCAACAATAGCAGTATTTATCCCCACTACTTCTCCGCTAATATCAAACAAAGGACCTCCGCTGTTGCCCGGGTTGATAGAGGCGTCTGTCTGGATAAAATTATCATAATTTCCTATTCCAATTACCCTTCCCTTGGCGCTCACAATCCCTGCTGTAACTGTCTGCCCGAGACCAAAGGGGTTCCCGATGGCAACTACCCATTCCCCTACTTCAACCTTGTCAGAGTCTCCAAGGTACGCAACGGGAAGCGACCCGTTTGAGGAAATCTTTATGAGGGCAATATCAGTCTTTGGGTCCCTGCCTATGACCTTTGCTTCATATTCCCTTCCGTCTGACAATGTAACTTTAATTTTCGTTGCATTTTCTATTACATGGTTATTAGTCAGAATGTATCCGTCATTGCTGATTATAAAGCCTGACCCAAGGCTCTGGCGCTTGAGATCACTTTTTGGCATGTCCTCAAAAAACTTATCAAAAAAATCATCAAATGGGTTTGGGTTTCCCCCTCTGTCTCTGTTTTCCCAGGGATGGAATTTTTTCGGACTTAAAACCTGCGTAGTGCTAATATTGACTACTGCAGGCTTTTCCCGCTTAATTAATTCAACGAAAGAATCCGGCCTTTTGAACTTGTCAACCTTTGGTGCATTCTCTTTTAGGGGTCTTTCCTTCCATAGAACTTTTTTCGACTGAGTGGAAAAATCAATTCTTGAAGCAAAAATAATTCCAACAAGAATTAATACAACCAGAATCAGACTTAGACTCGTAACATTTCTTTTTTCCATAAAGTTCTCTCTGAAAATCCTTTCCGGACAGGCGGGACCTGCCTGCCGGCAGGCAGGCGCCTGACCTACTTTTATTGTGGGTAGGGGCGACTTTAGTCGCCCTTGACATAACACATTTCTAAGTTTCTTACATTAAAATGGGAAGACTAAAGCACCCCCCTCCCCTGCTTTATTATTTCTTAATCTTTTTTTTATAAGCTATCCAAGTCTTTTGTCAATGTCCAAATCTTCCATATAAAATCAAATACCATCATTTTGAATTTTGATTTTTAAATTTTAAATTTCTTTGTACTCTTCTGCTACTTTTTAATCATCTCCCCTCTCATTGAACAGAAAACACCGCACATGGTGCACACGTCAGGGGTCTTGGGTCTGCTTGCATCCCTTATGGATTTAGCCTTTTCAGGATCAATTGAGAGCCTTATCTGCTCTTCCCAGTCAAGGTTCTTTCTTGCACTTGACATCCTGTTGTCCCTCTCCACCGCACCTCTTATCCCCTTGGCTATGTCTGCTGCATGAGCAGCGATCTTTGTAACAATCACACCTTCCCTCACATCCTCAACTGTTGGAAGACGCAGATGCTCGGATGAAGTCACATAGCAGAGGAAATCAGCGCCAAAGCTTGCAGCCAGTGCCCCGCCTATTGCGGATGTAATATGGTCATATCCCGGAGCAATGTCAGTAACAAGAGGTCCTAAAACATAAAATGGCGCTTTCTTGCACAATCTCTTTTGAAGAACAACGTTTGCTTCCACCTGGTTTATGGGAACATGCCCCGGGCCTTCTACCATGACCTGGATCCCGTGCTCCCATGCCCTCTCAGTCAGCTCGCCGAGCAATATCAATTCCTGCATCTGCGGACGGTCAGTTGCATCATGGAGACACCCGGGCCTCAGTCCATCCCCAAGACTTAAACAGACATCGTATTTCCTCATTATCTCAAGGAGTCTGTCAAAGTCCTCATAGTAAGGATTTTCCTTCCCGTTGTGCTTCATCCATTGTGAAATGATTGACCCGCCACGGCTTACTATCCCTGTTATCCTTTTCTCTTTTTCAACCCTCTCCAAAGTATTTAACGTGACTCCGCAGTGGATAGTCATGAAATCAACACCTGCCTCAGCCTGTTTCTCTATGACCTTAAAAAAATCATCCTTTTTAATCTTTGCAATCGACTCTCCCTTTTTATAAGCTTCTACTCCGGCCTGATAGATTGGAACAGTCCCGACAATAACATCTGAGACGTCCAGCACCTGCCTTAATGTCTCTTCCAGATCCCCTCCCGTAGATAAATCCATGATGGAATCTGCACCAGCCTCAACTGCAGCTTTGATTTTTGACAGCTCCTCTGAAAGGTCAATATGCTCCGGAGAAGTGCCTATATTGGCATTTACCTTTGTGCTTAGCCCCTCACCAATGCCGCAGGGTATGATTGGCCGCCTGTTTGTATTCCTTGGTATTATAACCTTACCACATGAGATCTTCTGTAAAAGTTTTCCTGGATTCATCCCCTCTTTCTTTGCTACTGACTCTACTTCAGGAGTCACCTCACCTTTCCTTGCTTTTTCAAGCAGTGTCATACCCTCTCACCTTCCTTTTGGTTTAAATTTTTTGCTGTCATTATTCAAAATTGGTAGCCGCAGGCTTCTCCATTATTTCTGTAGGGCAACCCTTTAGGGTTGCTTCCTTAAGCAAGGCTAAAGCCTTGCCCTACATCTTTAGTCTTTTGTCTCAAGTTTCCCCCCCTGCCCTCTGTGGGTAGGGGCGACTTTAGTCGCCCTTTCAGTCTCAGGTCTCATGTCTCATGTCTTCTTCTGTATCCCTCTGTTTATCCTGATAACCTTATTTGCCACATCAGCCGGATCTTTTCCTGTAACCCTTACCATTGCTTCTTTCCCGATACCGCCTCTGTCAAAAATGATATCAGGTATTCCACCTTCCCTTTTTAAGACAGAATCAACTCCCCACTCAAGGCTTTTTCCTTCATTTATCCTGACATTTTTTGGCTCTTTCTTTCTTGAAAACTCTGCGATTCTGAACTCGAGGCTTTTACATGCCTTTAGTATCTCTTCTGTAAATTTTATATTCATAGCGCTTCTGAAAACTTCATCATATCTATTTAGAGTTAAAACTATTTTCCCAACATGGGAAGATACACCGAACTCAGGTTCAGCCACAGTTACTACATCATGGCCTAATCTTATAATCCTTCCGGGAATTGCAGCCACGTCGTTAAGGTCCCGCGCCCCTGGGAGGCAGAAAGCAAGGTTTGAACCAACCTCGGGTATAAGCCTTGAGATTTTTTCCACTTTAAGAATCGCTACCGCATCCTTTATTTCCTTTAAAAGCTCAAACCTCCCGTAGTTATACAACCTCTGGGCCATGTCTGCAAAATGATTAACAGGACTGATCCCTTTGCCAAGGGGTGATGCGCCTTTTATTGCCTGGGTAACATAGTTTTTTGCTTTCCCGATTGAAGTATGGAGGTTATATTTTCTTGCTAAAAAAGTTGCAATTGCAGCAGAGAGCGTACAACCCACTCCATGGGTGTGGACCGTATTAATCCTTTTCTCACGGAATTCATAGAAGCAATCACCGTCATATAGAACATCAACCGCATCTCCTCTCAGATGTCCTCCCTTAATAAGGACATTTTTTGCTCCCACCTCATTTATCACTTTTGCAGCCTTTTTCATCTTTGCAACACTGTCAACCTTTATCCCTGTCAGCTCTGATGCCTCATATAAATTCGGGGTAATTAAAAAAGCCTGTGGTACTAATTTCTCCTTGAGGGCAATTCTTCCTTCTTTATCCAATAAATAATCTCCGCTCTTTGCCACCATCACAGGATCAACTACAAGATTTTTCACTCGATACTCTTTTAATCTTTTAGTAACTCGACTCAAAATTTCTGCGTTAAACAGCATTCCGGTCTTAACTGCATCAGCTCCAAAGTCCTCAAAGATGCAGTCAATCTGCTTCTCGATTATTTCGGTATCTATTTTCTGTATAGCCTTCACGCCAAGGCTGTTCTGAGCAGTTATGGCTGTGATAACACTCATCCCGTATGCACCAAGCACAGTTATTGTCTTTAAATCTGCCTGTATCCCGGCACCTCCACCGGAATCAGAACCCGCTATTGTTAAAACTTTTCTCATATTTTTTCCTTCAAAATTGTTAAACAGAACTTAAAGCTTTTAGCTCACAGCATTCAGCTTACAGCAATCCTCCCATCACTTGTAGGGCAAGGCTTTAGCCTTGCTTAATACCTTCCGGCACCTGCCTGCCGGTAGACAAGCAACCCTAAAGGGTTGCCCTACGTTCGGAAAGGGAATCTTCCTGACTTCCCATCTTCACATCTTCCCAACTTCAACTTCTGACTTACCCCCTCCTATAATTCATCAACCAGTCTTCTTGCAGCCATATAAGGTTTCCCGTCAGCCATAATAGCAGATATCACTGCTATCCCGTCTGCTCCCATCAGGACCACATCACGTGCATTTACCTCTTTAATCCCGCCTATGGCTATTAACGGGATATTTATTTTTTCCCTGACCCTCTTTACTGCACCGGGCCCCTTAAAATCAACCAGACCCTCTTTTGACGGAGTCTGATAAACCGGGCCAAAGGTAATATAGTCTGCTCCCTCTTTTTGCGCTCTCAGAGCTTCTTTTAAAGAGTGGGTTGAAACACCAATAATAAATTTATTACCTGTAAGTTTTCTTGCCTTATCTGCCGGAACAGACTGCCAGCCCAAATGCACTCCATCAGCCCCTGCTGCAAGAGCAATATCTATCCTGTCATTTATAAAAAATAAAGCCTTTTTCTCTCTGGTTATCTTCCTTATCTTTTTTGCGAGGTCATAGAGTTCCCTTGATGATAAATCCTTTTCTCTGAGTTGTACAGCCCTGACCCCTCCCCTTAAAGCCTCTCTGATAACACTGGTAAGGGGCAGCTTTGCTATTTTTCTGTCTGTTACAAGATAAAGTTTTAGTTTATCAATTAAATCTTTCTTATTATTCAAGAGTGTTTCCTAATAGGGTTCAAGGATTCAAGAAAAATTCAAAAATCAAAAACTAAATACCATAATTTTTATTTTTGATCTTTAAATTTCTCTCAACCCCCTGAATCCTCGAATCCTTAATCTTATTCAATCAACCCTGTAAGCGGGCTTGAGGCTGTAGCGTATAGCTTCTTTGGTATTCTTCCTGCCAGATATGCCAGCCTTCCTGCCCTGACTGCACAATTCATTGCCTCTGCCATAAGCAGTGGTTTTTTTGCGCCGGCAACTCCTGTATTCATTAGAACTC
>MGDB01000148.1:4756-16918 GCA_001790645.1 Candidatus Schekmanbacteria bacterium GWA2_38_11 | reverse complement strand
AGACAGCAGTTGGGCAGTGGTGCAGCAGGGGATGAATGAAGAGACAAGATATGCAAGAAGGTATCACTGGCTTTCTGAAAAGGTCAAAGAGTTTACACAGGAGCCTCATGCTGCTATTTGCTGTGACATGAGAAGTGAAAGTTTAAACATGGTATCAAAAGACAGCAAAGAGGCAAGAGAGTCCTCAGTTTTACTTGCATGCGAAGAGCCGTTATTCTGGGAAGATGAGATAAAAAAAATTGAACGCCTCGACCTGCCTTCAAGGCACTGGGTAAAAAGAGAGGATATAGGAAACAGATATTTCAAAAAGATATTAATTAAAACATATGAGGAAAATCCAAAAGACTATGAAGAACTTTTAAGGATTGAAGGAGTTGGTCCCAAAACTGTAAGGTCATTAAGCCTTTTATCTGAGATTATCTACGGGGCAAAGCCAAGCTTTGAAGACCCTGCAAGATTCAGTTTTGCTCATGGCGGAAAAGATGGGATTCCATATCCGGTTGACAGGGAGACTTATGACAGGTCAATAGAGATACTTAGAAACTGGATTGAAAGAAGCAAGGCAGAAAGGACAGAGAAACTGAGAGCTTTTGAAAGGCTAAACAAGTTTACAAAGACACTCACTAATCCTACATTACCATTAGAATAAATGACAAATACCAAAATCCAAATGTCAAAGTAAATCCGAATCTAAATCTTAATCTTATTCCTTATCTGTCATATTAGGTTTTCTTTTTCCCGTGAAACAGTTCACTCCCTGCACCGAGGTATATTTTACGGTTTTCTACAGGTGTGCGTTTATAAACCTTAGGCCAGTTCCCCGATTGCGGTTCAGATCCTTCTTTGGTTACAGGCGAAGGTGAGAGGTCGCTCATCTTTGGATTCTTTCTCACATCTATTCCTTCAACGGTGTAACTAAATTCAATTGGAATCCCATTAGGGTCAAAGGCATAAATTGAATGAATAAAACCATGATCAATAACGTCAGAGACCTCAAACCCTGCTGCCGACATTTTATCTTTTAGTTCCCATAAGTCTTCTTCAGTTTCCACTCCAAAGGAAACATGGTCGAAAATAAAGGGGCCTTTAACCGGTTCACCATGATCTTTTTCTTTAACAGGCTTAACATCAGTCCATTCAAAAAAGGCAATTAAGTCAGTATCCGAGATTTCAAAAAAGTAGTGCCTGTATCCGGGTTTGCCAAGCCCAGCAACAAGCCTCATTCCCAACAGGTCTCTCCAAAACCTTATTGTTCTATCCATATCTCCGGTTGCCATGGCAAGATGATTAATTCCGTTAAACTTAACCATGATTTAACCTCCTTAAATGAGCGTATAAAATAAAAGCGAAAACGAACATCACTTTATATAATTAATTACGGTCAAGAAATTTGTCAAACTGCAAAAGGAAGGGAACATATAGACACTATACGGGCACCGGAAGGGATGTATCAATTTAAGAAGGATGGTTAATTCCTAGAATTTCTATAATAGTCCCAACGGGAGTCGAACCCGTGTCTCCGGCGTGAGAGGCCAGTGTCCTAGGCCACTAGACGATGGGACCTCTGAATAAAATACAAAGTTAAAATTGCATAATTAAAAGTGCAAATTGTAAAATCAAAAATGCAGATTTGCGATAACAGAAGATTTTTTTTTTGTCAAACAAAATGATTACACAGAGGTGAGGAAGATTACGCAGGTTATAATGCTCGAAAGTTTAAAAAAGCAGATAGTAAAAAGGATTATATTGCTTGTGAATAGTTGCTCGTAATCGGAGTCTTGTCGAAAACGGAAGGGAAAGATCAACTCACTTACTACTCTCTACTCGCTACTTCAGTCATAAGTTATAGGTCATAAGTTATAAGTTAGTCCTTAAACCAGGTGACTCCGCGATATCCGTTCCGTGTGTCCCGGTATTTAATCTTTTCAGGCTCAATGACAATTATTTTAAAATTAATTTCCGGAGGAAACCTTGTTTCATCAATCCCAAGCTCCTTCACGGTTGCTTTAAATTCATCTTTCTCTTTAAAGCGGGCATAGATTTTTGCTTTTCCCCAGATTTGCAGTCCTCTTGCTCCAAAAAAATTTTTCTTAGGCTCATAAGGAGATGCAATTGATACTGCTACATTAGGATTTTCCCTCATAAAAGCTATTTTTGCCCCGCCTTCGGAAAAAACATAAAGATTAAGACCTCCTTTATGTTTGTATTCAAGGGGCGTGCACCGTGGGATGTTGTTGCGGGATGTAGCAAGATGAAGCACGTTATTTTCTACAATGAAGTCAGAAATAGCTTTCTCCACTGATTCAGGAGTGAGATTCTCTTTTAGCTTAATGCCAACTTTTTCCAGCGCATTTTTAAGCCTATCAGAAGGTCTTGCGACTGCAATCCGTGCCATGATTTTCCTTTCTGCTGAATGCTGATAAATTTATAAACTCTTAAAAACAGTTTTGAAAAACTATTATAAAAATTAAATTTAGATATAACCTTACTTGTAGAAACAGACCTTCAGGTCTGTTATTAACTAACAGGTCTAAAGACCTGTTTCTACATTTTATCAGTGAACTCAGGAGTTTTAACTATTAAAAGTTAGAATTTAGATATTTTTAAATTAACTGGGGGACTAGGATTCGAACCTAGATAGACAGGTTCAGAGCCTGCCGTCCTGCCGTTAGACGATCCCCCAGAAAAAATTTTCAAAGAAAATTTTTTACGGGTAGCTTATAGCTAATAGCTTGTAACATGTAAGTGAAAAATACCTTAATATAATCACTGTGTCAAATGGAAAAATCCACTTTGCTTTTTTGTATAGCATTAGTAACATAAAAATATTAATCAGATTCTTTTAATACATCAAGTGGTCTTGGAATAAGTAGTAGATACGCTTATATATTCGTTGCGAGGACAAAGTTGACAATGACCTCCCTCTCCCCATTGGGGAGAGGGCCGGGGTGAGGGGGCAATGAAACGCAGTTATATTGAGAAATGCAGAAAGCTTAGAAAAGAACAAACAAATGCTGAAAGGAAGCTCTGGACAATATTGCGGAATCGCCAAATAGCGGATGTAAAATTCAGGAGGCAATTTTCTGTTGGAAGATGTATATTAGATTTTTATTCTCCTGAGTATGGAGTTGGTATTGAAGCTGATGGTGGACAACATTATGAAGATAAAGGAAAGAAAAAAGATGGATTAAGAACAAGAGAGCTATCCAAACTTGGGATAGAAATATTGAGGTTTGGCGATCACGAAATATTGAAAAATATCGAGGGAGTTTATGAAATTATAAGAGAGACAATAGAAAAGAAAAAAAAGAGAACCCCTCACCTTAATCCTCTCCCCAAAGGGGAGAGGAAATAATGTGAATGAAATTTCTTCTCATTAATCAAAAAAAACAGTTTTTAAAGTGGTGATTAGATATGGAAAATTATAAGGAAGTGAAAAAGAAAAATAAGGAGATATTTAGACATGAAATGTGATGTTGCTGTTGTCGGTGGCGGTCCGTCGGGTCTTTCTATTGCAAAGGAGTTAAGCAGGAAGGGTCTTGATGTAATAGTAGTTGATAGAAAGGCTAACGTTGATGATATCAGCCCTGGTATCATGGAGATGCTCTCACTGCAGCCAAACAAAATAGAAGTGACAGAGGATAAGGTTATTTTTAAGGAATCAGGGTTTGAACTCGACCGCAAAAGAGCAGTTAAAAATGAGATATTTGGCTTTGCCTGTTATTCTCCTGGGTATAATCGCCTGGCAATGGTTTCAAAGTTTCCGACAAATTTTGCAATAGACTATAAATACTGGATTAAAAAGTTAGAAGAAGAAGCTCTGGCAAGTGGTGCTAAAATATTACACAAAATAGAAGCAGTTGGACTTATACCTGCAAAAGAAGGATTTGCAGGAATAAGATGTGTGGATGAAAAGGGAATGGAGTTTGAAATCCATGCGCTGTTTACAATCGGAGCTGACGGGATAAGGTCAAAGGTTGCAAGGCTTGCAGGGTTTAAGAAAGAGAGATGGGGGATACACAGGATAATCGGGCGCAGGACAAAAAATTTTGATCCGTCATTAACAGAGACTGGCGAGGGATTTAATCCTCAGCACCACAATATGTATCTTGGAAGCAGGTTTGTCGGGCCAAGTACTCTTGGGATTACAGCATATCTTGGAAAGAGTGAGGGTTATATTATCAATGTGGTACAGACAAACAATTTGTCTGAAGTGCCGGCTGTATCTCCAAAAGATTCTTTGAATAAATTTATCTCTTTTCTAAAAAACCATCCGCCCTGTTCGCGTGCATACTGTAAAGCTTCTGATGGAGGGCCATTTGCCTATCTGCTGCCTATAGACTCGCCTGTCCCAAAGCCTTTCGAGAAGAAGGGAATTTTCCTGATAGGCGATGCAGCGTTTACAATCGAAACCCAGTGGACCGGTGCAATGGCAGTGGCAGCAAAGGCTGCAGAGTGTATAAAAAATGTGCTCGATAATGAAAAGAATTCCGTGGAAATATTTTCAGATTATGAGCAATGGTGGGGAAGGTTTGTAAGAAATGCTAAAAGGCAATATGATTTTACAACCTTAATGCACTCTTTCAGTGATGAGGAACTAGACGAGTTTTTTGGATTTTTCAGTGAAGATATAACTATTGATCATTTAGACGGTACAGATGATGAATTTGGTTCTCCCAATGAGTTTATAATAAGGGTGAATGAGAAGCTGCTAAAAGTCAATCCTGCTGAGGTTAGATCACCTAAGATAAAGATGGTTGTGACAATGATACAGAAACAAGCCGGCAGATAGGATTTAAGGATTCTGGGGGTCAAGGGTTCAAGTGAAAGAAACAAAAAATTTAAAATGCAAAGCGAAAAACCAAAGTTAAAAACTTAAAACTTTTAAATTTAAACTTTGAGTTCCCTCGATATTATAATAATTTAATACAAACTTTAATTTACTTGGAGGTTAGAAGAATTTGTCAGTAAAAGTTGAATCACCAGAATGTGTTCTCTGCTGCAGTTGTGTAGAAATGTGTGATGCAAATGCGTTAAGGTTAGGAAAAGGGAAAATTGATGTAATTGATCTGCAATGTACAGATTGCGGTGTATGTATTGAGGTCTGTCCGCTGGAATTAATATCACTTAATAGATAACTGTTATTTACTTACTTTTCCGCTTTTGAGAAAAATTGAGATACCATACTTATAAAACTCTGAAGAGAAAAATACTAAATACGGAATCCTAAATTCTAAACAAATTCAAATGACTAAAATCCGAAATTCAAAAAGTTTAGGAAATTAGAATTTTGAATTTTGATATTGTTTAAAATTTAGATATTAGAATTTAGGATTTGAGAAAATTTGGGTTTAAAGAATTAATTGCAGGCTAAAGCCTGTGACTTCAAAAAATATTTTCACCTTATGATTTAAATCATAGTAATATTTTTAACAAAATCCTATAAGTAAGCCATGCTGTGATTAAATTTTGGTTAACATTTTTTCAAAAGGAGAAAAAATATGTTCTGTTACCAATGTGAACAAACCCCGAGCGGGGGTTGTACCAAAGTAGGTGTATGCGGTAAAAACGAAGATGTGGCATCCCTTCAGGATACATTGCTGTTTGGGTTGAAGGGTATTGCTGCCTACGGGTTCCATGCAAGGGAACTCGGTGCATCTGACCCGGATGTTGATTCCTTCATGCATGAAGCGCTTTTTTCAACAGTGACAAATGTTGATTTTGATGCGGGACGTTTTGTAAAGCTTGTGCTCAAGTGCGGTGAGATGAACCTTAAGGTAATGAAGCTTCTTGATGAAGCTCATACAAAACGTTTCGGGAACCCTGTCCCGACAGAAGTTTCTGTTGGCACTAAAAAAGGAAAGGGTATTGTAGTTACAGGCCATGACCTGCTTGACCTTTATGAACTGCTTAAGCAGACAGAAGGGAAGGGGATAAATGTTTATACCCACAGTGAAATGCTTCCGGCCCACGGCTATCCGGAACTGAAAAAATTTAAACACCTTGCCGGTAATTACGGCGGAACATGGTTTAATCAGAAAGATGAGTTTGATAAATTCTCCGGCGCAATGCTTGCAACAACAAATTGTGTTTTAATTCCTAAGGATTCCTATAAAGACAGGCTCTTTACGTGTGGTATAACAGGATTAGACGGGGTAAAACAGATTGAAGGAAGGAATTTCAAACCGCTGATAGACAAAGCACTTTCATTACCTGAACTTCCTGAAAAACTTAATGGGAAGCTTATGACAGGGTTCCATCACACTGCCATACTCGGCTTAGCAGATAAAATTATCGGCGCAGTAAAAGCAGGAAAAATCCGCCGCTTCTTCTTAATAGGCGGATGCGATGGTCCCGGCAAAGGTGGAGACTATTACACAGAGTTTGCAAAGTCTGTTCCTAAAGATTGCGTGATACTGACGCTTGCATGCGGGAAATACAGATTTAACAATCTTGACTTCGGAAATATTGATGGTATCCCAAGACTCATAGACGTTGGCCAGTGCAACAATTCTTACTCAGCTATCCAGGTCGCATCTGCACTTGCAGGTGCTTTCAACTGCGGAGTTAATGACCTGCCTCTGTCTCTGGTGCTTTCATGGTTTGAGCAGAAGGCTGTAGCAATCCTGCTTAGCCTGCTGCATCTTGGCATAAAGAATATATACGTAGGACCAAAACCTCCTGCATTTATTACACCGGGGGTTTTCAAGGTATTACAGGATAATTTTAACCTTAAACTGATAACAACACCTGAGCAGGACATGAAGGCGATTATGGGGAAATAAAAAGCTGTAAGAAAGAAGAAGAAATCCCTTCCCGGATATCGGGAGGGGATTTTCTTTTTCCGGGTTAAGAAGAAGGGTTCAAGGATTCGAGGGGTCAAGGGGTCGGGTGAGGATCAAAAACCAATTTGTCAAAGATTCTTGTCTTTCAAAATCAAAGCTCCTGCGCCGACAAGGCTTGAGTTGTAGCCAAGAGCAGGTCTTGCGAGTTTTACATTACGCTGGTCATATTCATAAACATATCTTTTCATATTCTTGTCTATGAATTTAAAAAGGAGTCCGTTACTTTCCATAACGCCTCCTCCAATAACCATGAGGTCAACGTCGGCAAGGTTAACGACGTAGGACAAGGCTTTGCTTATGTTTCTTGCAACTTCCTCAAGCAGCGAAATTGCTTCACCGTCGTCAGCATGGGCAGCCATGATAACTGTTTCTGCAGTTATTTCATCAATATTAATTTTAGGGTCAATTTTTTGGAAAACTGCGCCATTCTTAATTTTTTTTCTGGCAAGACTCGCAATAGCTGTACCAGAGGCAAGAGATTCCAGACATCCTTTCCTCCCGCACTTGCAGAGAGGACCGTTATCTTCAATAATTATATGACCGATTTCGCCTGCAAGTCCGCTATTGCCTAACAAGAGTTCTCCATTAATTACCAAAGCGCCACCAATTCCTGTGCTGATTGTAATCCAGAAAAAACTGTTTTCCTCTCTTCCATGACCAAAATGCAGTTCACCAATAGCAGCAGCATTGACATCATTGTAAACTTTAACAGGCATTGAGTATTTATCGCTGAAGATTTTTTTGATTGGAAAGTTTCTTATACTCCAGTTAGGAGCGTAAATCAGGATGCCTTTATCTGCGTCTACAATCCCTGGTGCTGCTACTCCTATACCGCTTATATTGCTCAGGGAGATTTTGGAATCTGAAAAAAGATCTTCAATAGTTGCAGATGTTAATTCAATAATTTCATCAATATGTTTTGTTCTGGGGACATTTCGTTTAATTGATTTTATAATTTCACCATCCTGGTTAATTATACCAATTAAAATTTTAGTTCCGCCAAAATCTATTCCGATTGAAAACATTTTTATCAGTATTAAGTATTAAGGATTAAGTTATAAGTCGAACTTTTCATAGTTTTTTAAGTTCCTGTTTATTTGCTATTTTGAATATTTTAATTTATTAACAAGAGAATAACTTTTATGTCAAAGAGATTTATGAAAAACAAGAGTTTTTTAAAAAAATTACTGGTAGTTTATAGCCTGTAGCTTGTTGCCCGAAATTTGTGATTGAAATAGTTTTGTAATAATCATAATAAGAGTAGAACTTATTTTACATTTATTTTACATTTTGATAATAATTCTTTTACAAGTTTTTTATCAATAATAAATAATAAATGTAAACAAGTAATTGTAACTTTAAATTGAGGAGAGGAGGTGGCTAAAGGGCAATCTGAGATTTTGAAATCTTGTAACTTTTATTTTTTAAACTTTAAGGAGGAACTATTGTGCATAAGAAAAAGGTAAAGTTTTTTTTAATGTCATTAGGAGTTTTGGTTTTTGCCATAGTTTTAATGAGTTTCTCTCCATCCTTTGCTGAAGAGCAGGCTAAACCAGAAACACCGGCCATGACTCATGATATGTCAGGTATGCAGCATGACATGCCAAATATGCAGCAAGGGCAGGGGACAACACAAGGAGCAGCCCAGGGAACAGAGACAAAGAAAGAGGCACCGGCAATGGGCCATGAAATGGGTGGAATGGATCATTCAAAACATATGGGTCATAGCTGGGAAGACATGAAAAAATGGCCCGGAATGGAGAACAAAACCAAAGAGCAGCTCGATGCCATGATGATGGGGATGCCCCCTGATAAGGAAGTATATATTAGTAACAAAGATCTTAAGAAAGGTGTTGGAGTAATAGTAATAGCTCATGGCGGCAGCAAGGTCTGGAATCAAGAAGTGGAAAAATCTTTATCAAATATTTCTAAAACATTCCCAACAACCATAGCTTTTGGAATGGCTATGGGAAATTCAAAACATATCCAGGAGGGCATTAATCACCTTGAAGAAGCCGGTGCAAAAACCATAATTGTTGTTATGGCGTTTTTTAATGAAAATAATGAAGTTTCAGATCAGATAAGGTATATTTTTGGAAAATCTGATAAAGCCATGTGGCCCCCTGTGGACAGGGTAAAGTCAAATGCAAAAATAGTTTTTGCTTCGTACATAGATGATAACCCGCTGCTTGCTGAGATTTTGACTGATGAGGCAAAGAAAAAAAGCATTGATCCAAAAAATGAGACAGTGATAATAGTTGGCCATGGACCGGTTAATCCTGAATATAACAAAAAAGCCCTTAAGGTAATGGAAAGTTTAGCTAAGGAAGTTAAAGCTTCAGGCGGCTTCAGAGACGTAAAAGCCTGGAATCTTCAGGATGACGCGCCAAAAGAGGTCAGAAGTGCAAATGTTAAGATAATCAGAGGTATGATAGAAGAGGTTTCTAAAAACGGAGGAACCGCGCTGGTCGTAGGGATGCTTATTTCAAGCAGAGGCATCCAGCACAAGATAAAAGAGGATTTTAAAGGGCTTGATTATAAATTTTATGAGGAAGGTGTAGTTACCCACGAAAATTTTGGAAGGTGGGTTGGGGAAGCAGTGACACAGGCCATTAGTAAATAGTAGGTTGGTTTTAAAAAAAGGCGGCGTTACCAGCCGCCTTTTTTTAAATTTAAATAGAATTATTTCGACACGAAACCATGGATTTACACCTCTGTAGGAATGACAATTTTTCTTTATCGTCATTCCCGTGAAAACGGGAATCCAGAAGAGAATAAATGAAAAAGTTTTATGTTTATATAATTTGCAGTAAAAGAAATGGAACTTTATATACAGGGGTGACATCAAATATTGTCAAACGTATCTACGAACACAAAAATAACCTTGTTAAGGGTTTTACCAGTAAATATAATGTTAATAGTTTAGTTTGATATGAAGTGCACGAATCTGCAGAATCTGCAATTAGGAGAGAGAAGCAGATAAAGAAGTGGAATAGAGCTTGGAAATTAAGATTGATTGAAAAAGATAATCCTCAATGGAATGATTTGTATGAGAATATTTGCAGGTGATGCTGGATTCCCGCCTTCGCGGGAATGACAGAACATATTATAAAGTAACTTACTGAGAAGAAATTCTTTTTGGGTACAATCATGTCTGACAGTAAGATATTAATTATAGATGATGACCAGAAATTAGTTAACATTATAAAAAACTATCTTGAAAAGGACGGCCATGAAGTTCTTACAGCCTTTGACGGGGTTGATGGGATTGAGAAGATTGAAAACAATAAACTCGACCTTGTAGTCCTTGACCTGATGCTTCCAAAGCTAGACGGCCTTGAAGTCTGCAGAATGATAAGGAGAGAATCTTCAATACCGATCCTCATGCTCTCAGCAAAGGGTGAAGAGGCAGACATCGTTGTGGGGCTTGAGTTGGGGGCAGATGATTATCTCAGCAAGCCATTCAGTTTGAGGGAACTGGCAGCAAGGATAAAAGCAATCCTGCGAAGAGTTTCAAAACAAAAGGGAGAGGAAAAGGTCAAAAAAAATATTTTAAAATTCAAGACCTTTCAGATCGACTTACAAAAGCATGAAGTCTATGTAAAAAGTGAAAGGGTAGAATTAACTGCCACGGAATTTGCTCTCCTGACAATGCTTGCAAACAATCCTGGAAGGGTTTTTACACGAGACCAGTTGCTTGACGGAGTAAGGGGAAGAGAACTTACCCCTTTTGACAGATCAATTGATATTCATATCAGCCATATCAGACAGAAGATCGAAGACGACCCTAAAGAGCCTACGTATATAAAGACTGTATGGGGAGTTGGATATAAGTTTGAGGATATGGAATAGTGTTAAAGATTACAATCTTCTGGAGAACCGTATTACTCTTCTGCGCTTATTTATTCCTCGTCAATGGCACAATGATGCTTTTCTATATACTAACCGAATCCCCTGAGTCTCTATCCTCTGAAATGCAAAAAGCCATAACCTCTGATGCCTCAACAGTTACAAAAAAATTAGAAAAGGAAATAAAGCACAAGAGCATAACAGAGGAGATTAAAAACCCTGCAGATTTTCAGTTCCTGAAAACCGTGATGGAAAAAGAAAAAAGGGATATGCAGATTTTGGACTTATCAGGAAATGTAATTTCTGAAATCCATTTAGAAAATGGAATAAAAAGAAAAAAACTAACAGAAAATGATGTAAAAATAATACAGGCAAAAGGTCTCTTAATGAGCAAAGGATATGCAGGCTTGATCCGGAGCACAGTGGAAATCGCAATGCCTTTAAAGGTTGACGGAAAGGTTTTAGGGTTAGTGCAGGTCTCCTATCCTAAAACAAATCCATTGAGATTGCGTAAGGTAGTTACATTTGCCGTTGCTGTTGAGACTATTGTTGTAGCCTTATTGGCCATGCTTTTTTCCAAATGGTTTACAATACCAATAAGGGAGTTGATTAAAGCGACTGAACAGATGGCAAAGGGTCATTTAGGGTACCAGGCAAAAATTAAATCCTCTGATGAGATAGGAGATTTAAGCAATACATTTAATTATATGTCAAAAAGTCTTGCAGATATGACCAAGATGCGAAGAGAACTGACAGCAGATATCTCGCATGAACTCAGGTCACCGCTTGCAAGGATAAGAGCATCAGCTGAGAGCCTGTTTGATAAGGTAATAGATGATGAGAAGGAGAGAGAAAGATATTTGCAGGATATTTGTGAAGAAGTTGATGATTTAAACTCATTGATCGGGGACCTTCTGGAACTGTCGAAATTGGAGCTTGATAAAGTAAACCTTGAACGAAGCCTTGTAAACCTGAAAGAGCTCATAACCGGTGTAGTGTCAAAGATAAACCCTATTGCAAAAAGAAAAGGAGTTACTTTAGAAATTGATATAGAAAATAGGATTCCTGAGCTTTCTCTTGATGGCAGGAGGATCAGCCGTGTAATAGGCAATCTCGTGGATAATTCTCTGAAATATACTAATAGTCATGGAAGGATTAAAGTTACTGCTGCTGAGAAGGGTGATTGTGTTGAGGTAAATGTAGAGGACAACGGCAGAGGGATTCCGCAGGAAGAGCTGCAATTTATTTTTGAACGCTTCTACCGCATTGATAAATCCCGTGCAAGGGATACAGGCGGGACAGGACTTGGACTCGCAATTGCAAAGCAGATTATTAAGGCACATGGAGGCGAGATAACAGCGCAAAGCAAATTAGGCGAAGGAACCAAAATTACATTTTACCTGCCAAAGAAAGCAAAGGGATAGAGGGATAAGGATTCCAAACCAAAGTCTTTGACAAAGAGTTTAAA
>MGDB01000148.1:3157-4721 GCA_001790645.1 Candidatus Schekmanbacteria bacterium GWA2_38_11 | reverse complement strand
TTTATTTTTAATGGGAGGGATTAGACATGAGAGAGGCAGTAATTATAAGCGGGGCAAGAACAGCTATAGGAAATTTTGGCGGGACCTTAAAAGATACATCCGCAGTTGACTTGGGGGTAGTAGTTGCAAAGGAGGCGTTAAAGAGGGCAAAGATTGAACTGTCAATGGTCAATGAAGTTATACTCGGGATTATTCTCCAGGCTAATTTGGGCCAGAATGCTGCAAGGCAGGTTAGCGTAAAATCCGGAATACCGGTAGAAGTTCCAGCAATTTCCATAAACCAGATGTGCGGCTCAGGGCTCAGGGCAGTAATGATGGCAGCGCAGGGGATTTCAGCAGGTGATGCTGATATTGTAGTGGCTGGTGGTATAGAAAGCATGTCCCAGTCTCCGTTTGTTCTTCCGGCAGCCCGCTGGGGAGCGAGGATTGGAGATATAAAGGTAATTGACTCCATGATAAAAGATGGCCTTACATGTGCTTTCAGCAATGTCCATATGGGAATTACTGCAGAAAACATTGCAGCAAAATATAAAATATCAAAAGAGGAACAGGACGAGTTTTCATGTGCAAGTCAGAATAAGGCTGAGAAGGCAATAAAAGAAGGGAAGTTTAAAGATGAAATTGTTCCGGTTGAAATTCCGCAGAAAAAGGGAGAACCAATTAAATTTGCACAGGATGAATTCCCGAGGTTTGGATGCACAGCAGAGCAGTTAAGCAAACTCAAACCGGCATTTAAAAGCGATGGTACAGTGACGGCAGGTAACGCTTCAGGTATTAATGACGGAGCTGCCGCTGTAGTAGTTATGTCAGGTGAAAAGGCAAAAGAACTTGGACTGACACCTATTGCAAAAATCAGGTCTTATGCAACAGTTGGAGTTCCTCCTGAAATAATGGGTATGGGTCCGGTTGTATCTTCAAAAAAAGCTCTTGAGAAGATAGGACTAACAATAGATGATATGGAACTCATTGAGCTTAACGAAGCCTTTGCAGCCCAGTCACTCGGTGTTGTCAGGGAGCTTAAACCAAAGTTTGACCGGTTAAATGTCAACGGCGGAGCCATTGCGCTCGGTCATCCGATAGGCGCAAGCGGTGCAAGGATTCTTCTTACCCTGCTCTATGAGATGAAACGGAGAGGGCTTAACATCGGACTTGCAGGACTCTGCATAGGCGGTGGAATGGGAATCAGCATGGTGGTGGAAATGTAGGTGAATGATTAGCGAAGGAATTCAAAAATTAAAATTATGGAAGCTGACTACTGTCAGCGAGTCTGATTTTTAGTTTTTTGATAGGCGGGGTTTTCCAACCCCGTCTGAAAGGTTGGTTTTAAATATTTCTAAAAATAGGCTGCGGAATGGGCAAGCGGCATGGAGTAGAGGAAACTCAAATTGTAAAGAGAAAAGCGCAAAATCAAAACTGGCATCGTAACCTTATAACGGGACACGATTTTAATTTCTAAAAATGTAGGGCAACCCTTTAGGGTTGCCTGCGTACCGGCAGGCAAGCATTAAGCAAGGCTAAAGCCTTGCCCTACAGCTTGCTTATAGCTTACAGCTGATAAACTCAC
>MGDB01000148.1:325-3119 GCA_001790645.1 Candidatus Schekmanbacteria bacterium GWA2_38_11 | reverse complement strand
TTTTAGTAATCGCTGTCATTTTACCGCTTTTTGGAAATGCTATTTCCCTCACTGTTGACTGGCTGTGGTTCAAGGAGCTTAATTTAGAAAGTGTCTTTTTAACAACTCTCCTCACCAAAGCAAAGATCGGAGCATTAACTACTATCGTTTTCATAATAATAGCTTTCATCAATATTTATACAGCCATGAGCCTCGGCAGGAGAAAAACCCCCGTACTTTATTATGACATTATAGAAATACCGTTAGTTGAACAATACAGGTCGATGATTGATAGTGTTGTTTTAATATTTACTGCCTTAATAGGATATTTTTTAAGCGGATGGGGGTCAGCCCAATGGGAAAATTATTTAAAGTTTTATAATGCAACCCCCTTCATGATTAAAGATCCTCTTTTTTCAAGTGACATTTCTTTTTATGTGTTCAGGCTTCCCTTTCTAAGGTTCATTTATCAGTTCGGACTGTTTACCGTAATATTCTCTCTGATAGCATCTGCTGTTATCTACGTATTTCATAAAAAGATCTGGTTTGTCAGACGAGGGATAAAATTTTCAGAATCAGCAAGAATCCACTTAATGATATTAGCTGCTTTGTTTTTTGTTCTTATAGCATGCAGATATAAAATTGATACTTATGACCTCCTCTACTCAGAAAGAGGCATTGTTTATGGTGCAGCTTATACTGATATAAAAGCAGAGCTGCCTGTGCTTAAAGCCATGATGGCTTTATCCATACTCACTGCAGGATTATTACTGCTGAATATAGTGACATCTTCCTATAAATTAACTCTTGCCGGCATCGGGTTAATGGTTGCTGTAGGCTTAATTGGAGGGAAAGTATACCCGGAGTTTATCCAGAGGTTTGAAGTTGCTCCCAATGAAATCGTAAAGGAAACGCCGTATATAAAATCAGGAATTAAATTTACAAGGATGGCATATAAGATTGACGGGGTTGAGGAGAAGGATTTTCCGGCTTCAGAGAAGCTGTCCATTGATGATATTAAAAAGAATGACCTCACAGTTAGGAATATAAGACTGTGGGACGAAGCGCCTTTGCTTTCAACCTATGCCCAGCTTCAGGAGATAAGGACATATTATACCTTTGTTGATGTTGATAACGACCGGTATAACATCAATGGCGAGTACAGGCAGGTCATGCTGTCACCAAGAGAATTATCCTCTCAGAACCTTCCGAGCAGGATCTGGATTAATGAACACCTTACCTACACTCATGGATACGGGCTGTGCTTAGGTCCCGTAAACCAGATAAGCAAAGAAGGACTGCCAGAGTTTATGATAAAGGATATTCCGCCTGTCTCAAACGCAAACATTAAGATAACACGGCCTGAGATTTATTACGGTGAGATGGGTAATAAATACTGCTTTGTAAATACGAAATCAAAAGAGTTTGATTATCCTTCAGGAGAGGAGAATGTCTATACAACTTATAAAGGGAGCGGTGGTGTAAGGATTGGAAGTTTTTTGAAGAAACTGCTTTTTGCAATCAGGTTCGGAGAGCTAAAAATCATCCTCTCAGGGGATATAATGCCGGACAGCAGAATAATGTATTACAGGAATATCATTGACAGGGTAAGCAGTGCAACGCCCTTTATAAAATACAGCTCTAACCCTTATATGGTAGTTTCATCTGATGGAAGGCTTTACTGGATAATTGACGGATATACCACAACCTCAGACTATCCTTACTCAGAGCCCACTCCAGGGTTGGGTAATTACATCAGGAATTCTGTTAAGGCAGTTGTAAACGCTTATGACGGAAAAATAGATTTTTTTATAAGTGACCCGGATGACCCATTAATTAAGACCTATAATAAAATCTTTCCCGGTGTCTTTAAAAGATTAGACCAGATGCCAGATGATCTGAAAAGCCATATCAGATATCCACAAGATTTTTTTTCAATCCAGGCTGACAAATATTCAACTTTTCATATGACTGATCCCCAGGTTTTTTATAACAAGGAAGACCTGTGGAAAATACCACTAAGCACAAAGAGCGGCGCTAATCAGGTAATGGAACCATATTATACAATTATGAAATTAGCTTCAGAAGGGACAGAGGAAGAGTTTATTTTAATGATTCCTTTTACACCGAGCAAAAAAAATAATATGATTTCATGGATGGCTGCAAGATGTGATGCCCCGAATTACGGTAAGCTGATAGTTTATAATTTTCCAAAACAGAAGCTTGTTTATGGACCCCAGCAGATTGAATCGAGAATAGATCAGGATGCTGAAATTTCAAAACAGCTTACCCTCTGGAATCAGGGTGGCTCAAGCGTTATCAGGGGGAGTTTGCTTGTAATCCCCATTGAGCAGTCCCTTATCTATGTTCAGCCACTTTATCTTTCAGCTTCCCAGGGTGGTGGGCTTCCAGAGTTAAAAAGGGTAATTGTTGCCTTTGGTAATCAGATTGTCATGGAAGAGAATCTTGAGAATGCGATTGGCAGGATATTCGGGGAAGGACCAAAAAAAGCAGAAATACTAAAAGAGATTAAAGATGAAGTAGAAGGTCAGGTAATATCAAATAACGAATTGATTAATAATGCTGTATATCATTATGAAAAAGCAGTAAAATTCCAGCGCGAAGGCAACTGGGCCGGATATGGAGAAGAGCTGAAGGAACTTGAAAAAGCTTTGAAGGAGCTGAAGGGGAAGTGAAAAGCTATAAGCTATAAGCTGTAAGCTTTAGGCTGTAGGGCAAGGCTTTAGCCTTGCTTAAAGCAACCCTAAAGGGTTGCCCTACATTCTTAAAAATTAAAGTCGTTTTTCGTTAGACG
>MGDB01000148.1:0-197 GCA_001790645.1 Candidatus Schekmanbacteria bacterium GWA2_38_11 | reverse complement strand
TTGCCCTACTTATAGCCTAAAGCTGATTACCCTTCCACTATCTTCACAATCAAAGTTCTGTGTCTTCCACCATCAAATTCGCAGAAGTAAATTCCCTGCCATGTTCCAAAAACAAGCTGGCCGTTCTCAATAAAAATAATTTCTGAAAATCCAAAGATTGAAGCTTTTATATGGGCAGCAGAATTTCCCTCAGTATG
>MGDB01000147.1:10044-12143 GCA_001790645.1 Candidatus Schekmanbacteria bacterium GWA2_38_11 | reverse complement strand
AGGCCTCAGCTACATGACAGGCTTGCATTCCACGTTGAGGTAAAAGGGATAAACAATCTGCAAAGCAGGCTTCAGATTGTAAAGCATACACAGGAATTTGAAAGGGATCCGCTTCTTTTCAGGTCAAAGTATGATGCGGCAAATAAGGAGATAACAAAAAGGATAATTGCAGCCAAAGAATTACTGCCAATGGTCAACCTGCCTGAGAATTATCTGCGGATAATAGCAAGGATGTGTATTGAGTTGGATGTTGATGGGCACCGACCTGACATTATCATAGCGAGAGGTGCCAAGACGAAGGCTGCTTACGATGGTAGAACAGAGGTGAATGAGGATGACATTAAACTTGCAAGCGAGTTGACCCTTGGTTTTAGGATGAGAAGAACTCCATTTGAAGATGCTGCTTTGGGGGTTGAGAAATTTCAGCAGGTAATGGATTATGCTAAAGAGATGGAAGCAAAGAGCAGGGCTGAAGCTAAGAAGGGGAAAATAATCAAATTCAAAAAGGAAGGTCAGAAACCAACAAAAAAGAAATCAAAGGCTGAAAGTGTGAAATAAAAAGTTCATTTACAAAAAATACTTCACCCGATAGGCGGGACATTCTTGTCTCGCCATGGCGAGGTTAGAAAACCCCGTCTATCGGGCTGAGAGTGTAAAATGAAATTCTAATTTTGAAATTGTTTAGAATTTAGGATTTAATGAGGGTAGGGGAGGCTTTAGCCTCCCTACTTTGAGGGCGACTAAAGTCGCCCCTACCCAAATCCATAAGATGCAGGAGAATTACCATGCATGATGTTAAAAGAGATTCTTTGTTTGAGGAAATTAAAGGATCAAAAAAGAAGCATGCCCGTAAAAAGGATAAAACCCCGCAGGAAAAACACGGGCATAAGAATCATGGCCATTCTCATTCTCATGAACATGATGACCATGATGATCACGACGAGGTATTAGCTTCAAAATATGAGGGTTATGAGCACAGGCATGTGCATGAAGACCATGAAGAAGACGAGCACCACAATGACCACGATCACGATAACCATGATGATGAATATTATGAAGGGCATGAACACAACCATGATGAGGAAGAGCTCCACGAACATGGAGAGGATGAGCACCATCATGAGCACCCGAAAGAACTTTTTCATGACAGGGCCTTTGAGCATGTTCATGAACATGGACACCATGTCTTGCATTCCCATGACCATGTACACCACAAGGAGGAGATAGGTCTTACTCATAAGTGGTTTAAGAATCCTGTAAGAGATTGGTTTGCCTTATCAGTTATTGGTCTGCTTATAGCTGTGAGCGCGCTGGGTCTGGTAAGGGCAGATCTTAGCAGAGGGTTTCTTGTAATGGCATCAGTGATAGGAATTTATCCGCTGCTCAAGAACTCTATTATTAAAGGAATCCTTGAGAAAAGGTTTGCTGTTGATTTGGTCGTAAGTTTGATATTAATAATCGCTTTGTTTTATGGTCAGATATTTCCTGTAGCACTGGCTGTGTTTCTTATCCTGCTGGGAAGTTTCTTAAGGCTAAATTTTTCGTGGAATAAGTGAGTGGGGAAATCTAAATTCTAAAACCTGAGGATTACCTTGATGTCATTCCCACGAAAGTGGGAATCCAGACACATCACCTCCAAAAGTATGAACCTGGATTCTTGCTTCCGCCTGCCTGCCGGCAGGCAGGAATGACTGAAAAAGAGAAAAGTAAATCAGGAGCTTTAAATGCATGATGTGACAAGAGGAGAGCTGATAGAAGGGGCGTTAATTCCTCATTATCACGAAGGTGAATCTGAAAGTAGATTAGAAGAAGTTATTGAGAGGTGGGGAGAATTTTTTAATCCTGCTTTATCGGTTATTCTTATTATTGCAAGCTGGTTTTCCGGTTCTGATAAAACTCCCATTGGAATGAATCTTTCCCTGATTGCTGTTGTCTTAAGCGGTTATCCCATTGTCAAAAATGCAATAGTTTCTACAATTGAAAACAGGAGATTAAATGCAGAGGTTCTTGTTGTATCTGCCCTCATTGCCTCAATCTGGGTAGGAGAGTATCTGGCAGGAGCCATTGTAGTTCTGATGATGAGTATAGGAGAGCTGCTT
>MGDB01000147.1:0-9871 GCA_001790645.1 Candidatus Schekmanbacteria bacterium GWA2_38_11 | reverse complement strand
AATTGATGTAGGTGAAGGCGAGGTTGACCAGGCACCCATAACAGGCGAATCAATGCCGGTTTCAAAAGGAATGGGTGATGACGTATATGGAGGGACAATCAATAAGGCAGGAGTTTTAATAATCAGGACTACAAAAATCGGGAAGGATACAACTCTCGCCAAAATAATCGATCTTGTAAAAAAAGCCCAGGCTGCCAAGCCGCCGATTGAGAGAATTGCAGACAGGTTCTCAAGTTTTTTTACCCCGTCCATGCTATTATTATCACTGATGGTTTATCTTCTGACAGGTGAGATCCTGAGGGCTGTTACAGTTCTTGTCGTTGCATGCCCGTGTGCTCTTGTAATTGCAACACCAACAGCGGTTGTTGCCGGCATAGGTAATGCTGCAAGGAGAGGTATTTTAATTAAAGGAGGAGCCACGCTTGAGATAATGGGTAAACTCTCAAGTTTTGTTTTTGATAAAACAGGGACATTAACCTATGGCAGTCCTGAGGTTAAGAATATCCGGGGTTTTAACAATACATCCGAGGCTGAAGTCATTGAGATAGCTGCAACTGCAGAAAGGTATTCCGAGCATTCTCTGGGGAAAGCGATCTTAGCTAAAGCAGGGCAAATGAGCCTTAGCATTCCCACACCAGAACAAACAAAAGCCATTGCAGGTAAAGGGATTGAGGCAATATCATTTGGTGAAAAAATACTTGCGGGGAATCTCAAACTCTATCAGGAAAAGGGAATCGAGGTACCTCCTGCAGCTATGGATTTTCTTAATAAGGAACTTGATGAGGGTAAAACTTCAATTCTGGTAGCAAGAAATGGCGCAATAATCGGAGGCATCAGCATTGCTGATAAGATAAAGGAAGAAGTCTTTCAGGCAATAAAGGAGATAAGAGGCCTTGGGATTGGGAAGGTTGTATTACTAACCGGAGATAACCGGAAAGTTGCTGAAACTGCGGTCAGGCAGGTTGGTTTTGATGAGATTGTAGCTGACCTTTTGCCTGAAGGGAAGGTGGAGTATATACAGAAGTTAAAAGACAGAGGTGAAAAAGTTGCAATGGTTGGGGACGGGATAAATGATGCTCCGGCTCTGGCTCTTGCAGATGTCGGGATTGCTATGGGAGCAATGGGCACTGATGTTGCTATTGAGGCTGCTGATATTGCCCTTGTATCAGATGAAATCTCTAAGGTAGTTGAAGGGATAGCCCTTAGCAGGAAGACAATATGGATAATAAAGCAGAGCCTTGCAATTTCAATCTTCATCAACGGCATTGCACTTCTGCTGGCATCATTCGGTACAATAGGGCCTGTCATGGGAGCAGTTGTGCATAATATAGGGTCTCTTGTTGTAGTTGGAAACTCTTCAAGGTTGATTGGATATAAGTATAAAAAATAAGCTATAAGCTTTAAGCTGTAAGAAATAAGATAATAGAAGGCAAATTTAAGAAGTAGTTGTTAGTAGAGAGCAGCGAGATAGAAAAAAGAAAATAGCCGAGGCATCTTGCCTTGAACTTGAGGGAATAAAGCAAGTGGATAGGAGTGACTAACCCCCCTTTACTTGCCTACCGGCAGGCAGGGAAAAGGGGGGCGAGGGAGGATTTGATTCTGCATGAATATTTGATGGGTAGGGGCGACTTTAGTCGCCATCAAACCTTTTTTTCTCTCTACGTGTTACTCTCTACATATAGCTTAAAGTTTTAGTTGAAATTAAAAAAGGGAGTTACTATGGACGGAATAATTTCTTATCTTGGTATTTTAGGTCTTCCAATACTTTTAGGACTTCTGCATGGACTGAGCCCGTGTGAACATTCCTGGCCTATTTTAGCACCATTTGCTATTACGGCAAAGACAATGAAAAAGCTATTTTATATAAGCCTGATGTTTTGCACAGGGACAACAGTAGCCTGCATACTACTTGGGATTGCCTTTGGTACTTTAGGAGATTTTATCCCTATGAGCTGGTCTGCTTATATGGGTGCTGCAACTGCCGGAGTACTTATAATACTTGGAATAATATTAATTTTTAAACCAACATGGCTTCATTTTGATCATGAGCACGAAGAAGATGACCATGATCACGGGCACGCTCATGGACCTGCAAAGGCGTCAAACTCCGGTCCAGTACTGAATAGTAAGAGAAAATTCAAACACGGAATTTACTGGGGTATGTTCTCACTCAGCTTCATCAATATGATTATTCCGTGCCCAACAACTGTACCGATGTATACCCTGGCTTTGGAGGCAGGCAGCATTTATGCAAGCATGATGATTTTTTTAGCATATGCCATAGCTACCACGATTATTCTTTTGATCATGACCTATTTTATTGGCAAGGCTTCACAGTTTGTGAAAAAGTTTAATCAGGAAAAATACGAGATTCTGCTTACAAGAATAAGCGGGATTCTTATAGCAGCTTTTGGATTCTATATGGCACTTGTTCAGTTTGAGAGCTTCAAACATCTGAAGCCGGGCTGGATACTGTAGGCAATTATCAAAACCTCACAAGGTCTTTGAAAATGATAATTCACCCAACAATTCAGGGGGTCTCCGTCCCCGCCTCCCACAATTTGATATTATATCTTTAGAGAGCATGCACGGAGGGGCCCCTACAGTAAAAATTTTTATGTTTTTTAACAGCCCGATAAAAACTAATGTCTGAATGTAGCCGCAGGCTTTAGCCTGCGATTAGTAGGTCAATCCAAATGGTAAAAAAGAAAACCCGAAATTAAAGAAGAGAAGCCACAAAGGAGAAGCTTATTTAAAACTCAAAATATTGGGTGAAAAATTAGCTAAGACTCGAAAGAAAAAGAAGAAAAAACTAATATTGCAGTTGAACATGATAAATATCTCTACTGACATAATATCTTTTTTACTTGTAACTAAAGTCCTTGGAAATATCCCCTGCCTTGCCTTTGATGATGATTTTGAAAAATTAGGACTGACAGTAGTTAGATAAAAGCTATGCTAAAATAAAATTTTTTATGTTCCTATTAGCCTTATCCTATGATATCTGGCAGCAGGTAATACTGTTGAGGAAATCATAAAAGAATTTCCAGGCCTTACAAGAGAGCAAATTGCTGCTTATCTGGATTATACCCGAGAGTTATCAGAATTTTAGGTCGCAGTTTCATGAAATTAAGGCTCCACTGTATTCCTATCCTGTTTCTCTAAGCACTATTCATTTCAGGGATATTTACCTTGACATAGAGGGGAAATTTTGTTATTTTAAAACTTAATTGTTTTAAAAGAGAGGGATATAAATGGTTGATAACGAAACCGTAGTTTCAAAAAACCCTTCAATTTTATGTACTGAGCTTGATGACGAAGCAGTTCTGCTTGACCTTGAAACTAAATGTTATTATGGGCTTAATGAGATTGCTTTGGAGATCTGGAAACAAATTGATGGTGAACGGAAGATTAATTCAATTGTTGGAAATATCTGTGAGAAGTTTGATGTTACACCAGATAAAGCTTTAAGCAGCATCACCAAGTTAATAAAAGGATTAGAGGAGAATGGTTTAGTAACCACGGATACTTCAAATCCTAAGAAATCTAAAAAGAGTTAAATAGTTCTCTTATTTTACCCGCCTAAATTTAAAAAATAAAAATATGGAATCAAAATATTATTCCATTTTTGGTGTAACTTTTGAGATAAAATCTGATAATAAAAAAGTATTAGACTCAATCAATTCGCTGATCAAATACTTTTCAAAAAAGAGAAAAATAAATAACCCAACGAATACATTTATTTTTGCAACTTCAAGGAATGTTTTGGGACAGATGGCTTATGAAAAATTTGGAAAGAAACCACTGTTCAGATATAATAATTTAATTTGTTGTAAAAAAAAGAAAAATTACTTTTTTACAGATAAAAAATCCCTGGTATTCTTTAATCCCGACGGAGGGATTGTCAAAGGTAATATTTCAGAAGATACTCTTAAGAACAGCAGGGTTTTTTCTCATATCTTTTTTTATATCATTTTAGCTGAGATGTTGAGATATAGCGGCCTATATTATCTCCATTCATCATGTGTTGAAAAAGATGGGGCTTCAATTCTCTTTCCCGGTAATGCAGGGATTGGGAAATCTACGATTTCAATTGCTTTTGTGCGAATGGGCTTTTCCTATCTTTCTGATGATTCAATCCTTCTTAAAAGGATAAAGAAGGGAGTAATAGCGCACCCCATCCCCGGAGATTTTCATATAGACCCGGCTATTTCTGAAAGATATAGTGAGTTGTCTGAGATTAAGAAAGCTTTTAAATACGGCAAAGGTCCTAAAAGATCTTTTGACCCGGTGATATTTTATCCTGACAGTTTTGTTTTAAGGTCAAAACCTAATATTATAATTTTTCCCGAAATTGTGAGAGAGGCAAGAAGCGTGTTAATGCCTTTGTCATCGTTGCAGTGCCTTGGAAGGCTTATACCCAGCAGTTTGCTGGTAATGATGGACAAAAGAATTGCAAAAGAACATCTCGAAACTCTAAAAATCCTTTCAACGCAGTGCCGGGCCTTCCAACTTTCGAGCGGTAAAGATCTGATTCTCGAGCCCGATAAAGTAGTAAAAAATATTTTAAAAGAAGTAGAGAAAGATGATGTCTGAAGAAATGCACTTTTTTTCTGAGATCGGTATTGAGTTAACAAACAGGTGCAACCTATCCTGCCTCCATTGCCTGAGAGAAAAGTCTACACAAAGAGAAGATTTCCCAATTAAGCTTCTAACAAAGTTGTTAAAAGATGCTAAAAGATATGGGATAAAGCATATAGCTTTTACAGGCGGAGAACCTACAATACATCCACACATCGAAGAGATTATAAAGATGGTCACTGAGAGTGGCTTTACCTACCATTTAGTGACAAACGGATGGAATTTTAAAGAAGTATTTCCAATTTTTGATAGATATGATCTTAAAAAGCTAAAGGGTCTTTCCTTCAGTTTGGATAGTCCAAAAGAGAGCACTCACGATAAAATCAGAGGTCAGGGGTCATATAAAAAAGTATTACAAGGGATAAGTATATGTTTTCATAAAAAAATTCCATTTAACCTCCAGATGACGGTCTGTTCTTTGAATTTAAGAGAACTTGAGGATATGGCGATTTTAGCTTCTAAGCTAAAGGCTGAAAGGCTTTATTATGCTTTTATCCAGCCTACACCTGAAAACATGAAAAAAGGTATTGTTCCTTCACCTAAAGAGCAGAGCAAAATTGCAAAAGAGGTAATGAGGATTAGCCAGACAATGAGGATAGGTATATTTCTTTCCCCAGGGTTTGATATTCCCGAGCTAATCTTTCAATGCAGGGCGTTGCAGATGTCCTCTTTGACTGTTGATTATAAGGGGAACATTGTTTTCTGTTGCCAGTTATCAGGGTATTCTGGATCTGATACAGAGGTTGATATTATTGGGAATCTAAGAGATATGTCTCTTTTTGAAGCCCATAGGAAACTGGTTGATCGGATAGCTGAGTTCCAGAAAGAAAGGATAAGAAAGATTGAAAAGGGTGAGATTTCAAACCTCGACAGGTTCCCTTGTTTCTATTGTGCCAAATATTTTGGAAAGCTTGACTGGTTAAAGGATTTCCCTGAAAGCCCGTGGTACAATAAATAAACTTATAACTTATGACTAATAACTTGTAACTTTTTAAGTTATTAGAACTTGTTTGGTACGTAGGACTTCGTCGTGATGGTTAGATGGTTCGACTCTTCGAGAACCTCAGAGTTCACCATGCTCACTATGAATCATCCTGAGCCTGACGAAGGATCAGTCAAACGGTTTTGGATATAGATATTTTTATTAATATAGCTTATGCAAATAAACATTAGGTCTATGACCCTCTTCTTTAAGATAGGCCTTCTTGTAATAGCCCTTCCAGTTATGACAAAAGTTTTTACTCTGCCCAAATTGATGAAGGTTCTTACTCCAGGAAAAAGAAAGGAAACATTTGCACAGGATGAGATTGATCATATTATAAAGATTACTGATTTAATTTTAAATCAGAGATTTTTTATATTCCATCCAACATGCCTCAAGAAGTCTTTGGTTCTTTATCATTTTTTGAATAAACACGGGTTAAAAGTTGTAATGAACTTTGGAGTAAAAAAAGATAAAAAGAGTGACAAGCTTGATGGTCATGGATGGCTTACTCTGGATGACAAGCCGTTTCTTGAAAGTTATAATCCTTTAGATTTTTTTAAGGTAGTTTATTCCTACCCTAAAAAAAGCTCATAAACCTCTTTCTCGTCAACCCCACAGGAATATTTGTTTAGTCGAGGACATTAAAGCTAATTCAGATTTTTTTAGTGAAACTCCCCATCCACAGGGCGTGGCTTCACGGATAGCCGAGGCTTTCCAGCCTCGGCGGAAATGCAGTATGGGACAAGAATGTCCCATCTATCGGTTTTAAATCGCTGCATTCATCCCTTCTACAGGACGGGGCATTCTGCGGTATTTTCGTAAAAACCTCTCAGTTATAGAAGAATCCCAAAGATTATGGCACTGAGGATTGTGATTAAACATGCTGCAGCTATTATTTGTGCAAGAAAGATGACAAAATTTGATTGGCAAAATTTATTTTCTGTAAAAATATTTTTGGTACGCATTTTAAAAAATATTTAGAATTTTTTTTGCTTGGACAGAATTTTTTTCGGTTATGAATTTAGGATAGTTAAAAAAAATTTTAACCTCTTAAGAAAAGAATCCAAATTCCAAAAAATAAGATGGTTATAAGTTTAAGTCACATGTTATGATTTAAACGGTAGGATTTGGCGTTTGTAGTTTAGAACTTTAAGGCAGAATTGCAGAAGAATAGTGTTTTAGGTGCCGGGTTAACGGTAAGTACTTAACTTTTTCCGATCAGACTTAAGCTTAATGTATCCAGTTTTTACCGGCCTCGGTTTCTTTTGTTTTTTCCTTGTCAAATGCAAATGGGATCTTGCTTAATTCCTCATGACCTGATATTTCTTTAAGTAATGGGAGAGAGATTAACCAGTGAGTTGGCTTAACTATGGCATTTTCAATTATATATCCGGCAGGATATATTGCATAAGCCATAAGCTTCCATGAGACAAAGGCTTCATCTCTATCGTATTCATCTGCTGAGGCAAGCAAGGAAAAGGAACTTAAAGCTGTGATAATTAAAAATATAAAAAATATTTTTCTCATTTCTCGCTATCCCCTTTTTTGTTTTAAATATATAACCCATGTTTCCTTTTTGTCAAGAGAATTGCACTTAAAACTAAATCCTTTTTAGGTAAAGGAGAATTTCGGTATCCACAGGTTTAAACCTGAGATTAATATACCAAATCCAAATGTCAAAATCTAAATTTCAAATGAATGTCAAATATCTAAATAAAATTAAATGACAAATTACAAAATTTAAAGGATAAAATTAATCCAAATATAAAAAGTTTTAAGTTATAAGTTAATCTGTTGGTATTTGAGCTTTCCCATGGGGCTTAAGATTTTATTTGAACGTTGAGCTTTGGACTTTGAACTTTTTAAAAAAAGGAGGATAAAAATGAGAAAACTATTAGTGTTGAGTTTTATTATTGTCATTTTTTCATGTTTTATAATTTCTGCTAATGCCACAGAAAAGTCTATCTCTAAGGAGCTTGACAGTTTTAAAAAAATAACAGAAGAAAAACTTTTCCAGGAATATAGTCTCTATGATGTATGCCAGCGCCTTGATAAGGTGATTGAGAAACTGCAGAAAATTATTGATCAGAATGAAAAGACCATTGAAGCTCTTAAACAGGATAATAAAGAGTCAAAGGTTATAGAACGCCTTAACTCCATAGAATCCCAGAACAAACAGATTCTGGATTTAGTGAAGCCAATGAGGTAATAAATTTGGTTATAGATTATAATTAACTTTTATTTTGATGATTTCTCAGTATACGTAAGAAAAATACAAAAAATTATTAATCCTAAATTAGCTCAAAAAGAGAGTGAATTTTGGCAGAAAAAGATAGAAACTCAGGAAAAAGGGATTGCTGACGACTGATAGCTGACAACTATGTAGGGCTGACTCCCGTCAGCGAATTTTAAATCGCCACCTGCCTGCCGGCAGGCAGCTCAGGAGATGGCTCCTGTAGAAAACGCTGGATGCATGTAGAGTTCGTATCACTTTTAGTTGACTGTGGTAGAAAAAAGTCAGAAAAGAGGAGAATCAGGCAATTGAATTGTTGCAAACATTTAAGTAAAAAAATTAAAACATAAAACAAAAAAATATTTTAAAATAATTTTAATTTGAGCTGAAAAAATAATTTCATTTATCACAATTAAATTCCTCTTCCCTAAAGAGAGAATTATTTGTTTCCGACTCTAACAAAAGATGGTTTAAGGTTTAAAAGTATTTAAGAAAGTCTACCAAGGAGAGCAGAATGGCTAGGGCAAGAGGCTTAGATTATATAAAAGTTACAGATGATACTTTAGGTTCTTATTTAAAGAAGATAGGAAAAATAAGTATTCTTGACAGAGATGAGGAGGTAAGGTTAGCCAAAGGAGTCCAGAAAGGTGATAAAAAGGCTTTAAAAAAATTAGTGGAAGCAAATCTCAAATTCGTTGTCAATATTGCTTCTAAGTTCAGAGGCTGCGGTTTGGGATTGCTTGATCTGATTAATGAAGGAAATATCGGCCTGATTCAGGCGGCTAAGAGATTTGATCCTAACCGGGGAGTAAAATTTGTCTCTTACGCAGTATGGTGGATCAAACAGGCAATTATCCAGGCTTTGGCTGAACAAGTAGGGGCCGTACGTTTACCTGTGAGACAGATAGCAGCATTAAAGAAAATTGGGGAGCAGTATGATATGCTGATTCAGAAACTTGGAAGGGAACCTACAGAACATGATTTAGCAGAAGCATTAAGACTTCCCCTGAAGGATATAGAATTATTGCTTTCGATTTCAAGGAACGCTATCTCTCTTGAGAACCCCTTATCAGATGACAATGATTCAAGCTACCTCGACCTTCTGCAGGCAGAGAATCTTCCATCAGCAGATGAAGATATTGATAAAGTGAAGATGGAAAAGGAACTGGAAGATTTACTGAGTAAATTGCATCCAAAGGAAGCTGAGATCTTAAGGAGAAGATTTGGACTTAATAATGGTGAGTCGGAAACACTTGAAGAAATAGGAAATGATATGGGCCTCTCAAGAGAAAGGATACGTCAGATAGAAGTAAAAGCAAAGAACCGTTTAAAGAGACTGACCAAGAGCGCTATTCTAAAAGAATATCTGAAATAATCCAACCCGCCTCATTAAAAAAAGTTGAAAAACTCAATTCAATTTGACCTCCATTTAGTTTTCCATTAAGCTGTTGTAATTAATATCAGGTTAAAAAATATGAAAATAGATGAATTTAAAAAATTGATAAAAGAAGAGATTTCAAGAAATAAAGAAATCAAAACCATCAAAGAGATAGCAGAGGGTCTTAACCAGCCCCTTTATCTGGTTGGTGGTTTTTTGCGGGATATCTTTTTATCAAGGAAAAAATTTGATCTTGATTTTATTGTAAAGAATGAAGCCCTTACTATTGCTACTAAAGCAGCTAAAATCTTCAGGGCTAAATTAATAGTCATGGACAAAGAGCATATTGTTAATTACAGGGTGGTGAAAAGAGGGTTGTCAATTGACTTTTCCGAAATTTTTAAAAGAGATATCCATATTGATCTTGCCCGTAGGGACTTTACAATAAACTCTATTGCATACTGCCTGGATGATGAGCAACTTTATGACGACTTTAACGGCATAAAAGATCTGGAAGGCAGGTTAATAAGGATGGTTTCTCGTGACGCATTTGACAAGGATCCTTTGAGAATGTTGAGGGCTGCCAGATATTTTACGACACTAAAGGATTTTCAGATAGATAAAGATACTTTCT
>MGDB01000146.1:8505-12313 GCA_001790645.1 Candidatus Schekmanbacteria bacterium GWA2_38_11 | reverse complement strand
CCTTACGGTCTAACTTGGTAAGCATAAGCAGACGGCTCTTCCTCTCTGTAAGGCTGTTTAATGCTGCCAAACTTTTCCTGGATACAAGACTATCGCCTTCCCAGTGTCCAAACTCCTGACGTGCCTCTACTGACTTTGGCCTCTCCTCTATCGGTCAGGTTTAAATGAACATAGTGTTTTCCCATAGCCACTTAGGATAGCATCCTTTCTGCTTTCCCAAGTGTTGCACTTCATTGTTGAACCGGCGAGTTAAATATTACCATGAAAGAAATAACTCTTGTATAAATAGAAAAACTTTTGTTAAAATAAAAAATATGAAGGTTGTTGCTGAAAAAAGATTATTCTGGTTTTTAGAAGAGGGTACAGAACTCGACCTTTCTAATAAGGCACATTTAGACATGTATATTCAGCAAATTCTCACGCGGGGAAGAACTTCAGATATTAAGAGGCTCTTTAAAATAATCACACCTTCCGATTTTATCGACTCCTTTGATCGCATTAGAACCTTTTTACCCAAAGAGGTTAAAAGTTTCTGGGAGGAAGGACTTGGAGATATTAACAAACCTACAAAAGAAGATACTCAATCTTATAAGTAGCATACCTGATAAGGAAGCTTTTTATCTTACAGGTGGAACTGCTTTGTCTGCCTTTTTCCTGAAGCATAGAAAGAGCCTTGATCTTGATTTCTTTACAAACGTTGAAGAACTCATCCCATCCTTCAGTCAAAAACTTGAATCATCATTAGAAAAAAAGATTTTTACTGTTGAGAGGTTAAGAGGATTTCACTCATTTGTTGAGCTTTCAATAAGCTCAGGCAAAGATTCAACAATAATTCATTTTGCCTTAGATTCTCCCTTCAGATTTGAACAACCCACTGACTCGGCAGAAATTCCTGGCCTCAGAATAGATAGCCTTATAGACATAGCTTCAAATAAAGTTCTTGCCCTCTTTGGAAGGGCTGCATTACGAGATTTTATCGATGTCTATTTTCTTGTCAAAGAAAACTTCAGTAAAAATAAACTCCTTGAAAAATCCCGTACAAAAGACCCAGGTTTTGACCTTTATTGGCTTGGTGTTGCCATGGAAAGAATAAATGATTTCTCTGATGACTCTCAAGATATGCACCTCCTCACTCGCTCATGCACAATTAATGAGCTAAAAGATTTTTTCAACATTTGGAGAAAAGAAATCAGGGAAGAAATTATAGAAGAAAAGAAAAAATAATACCTTCGAAACTTCACATCTTCAAAACTTTATCTCTTCAACTTTAAGTTTTCCCCCACCACCCTCTCCATTCTGTAGAACTGAAGGAGGTTGTGAAATTTTGCACAACTAAGAGGGTCCTGCTCCATTCTGAAAAGGTGCGAAGAACAGGAGCAGTCTGAGCAGCCAAAGCCGGGGACTTTCCAGTCTGCAATATCATTTACGCTTTTTGCAATCTCGCACTCAAGATCATCTGCTGAACGCACCGGCAAGGCAGTATGGAAGTCAGCTATCTCCCGCAGATAATCTATATGCCAGAATAATTTTTTCCTCAATTTTCTGTGGCGCTCTATCCGCTTTGAAAGGTTCCTTTTTGCTGAGCCAACATAAATGTAATAACCCTTTTTGAACTTAATTTTCCCAAGCCCGCCTATTTCTCCAACTCTGTCCTCCGGTATTTTGAGAATGAGGAGATAGCTTCCGCAGTCCTTTGCTTCCCTCTCTACTCTTTCCCATGGAATATCAAGGACCTTAATCTCTGATAAGTCAATTGAGAGGTCTTTTCTCCATCTAATTGATAGAGGAATAATTTTTATCTTATCCCTTGCTTTACAGAGGGCTTTTGCAAATTCAAGATCAGTATGGTATTCAGGAGCAAAGACTTGAGCATAAGACCACTGGATAAGGAATAAAACCGCTCCCTTTGTATTACCTCTTGAAAGGACTGCAAGCTCTTCAACATGCCTTTTTCCCCGCTCTGTTACAGCATCAGGAAACATGGCAACCTGCCTGCTAAAGAGAGTGCATGACTTAACTTCCAGAAAAATCTTTTCCCTGCCTCTCTTTAAAAGAAAGTCAAACCTGCTCTTACCCTCAGAGACTTCCCTTTTAATCACCTCTGCTCCTTCAAGACCAGGAATTAATTTCCTATTAATTAAAGCATGTGCAACGTCATTAGTCCTGTGGGTGTGAAGCATTACAGGAGTACCTTCTCTCTCTACTGCAACTGCAGTATAGGGCATTTTGCGCTGCGGGTTTTGAGCTTCCTCGAGATAGACCAGTGTCTCCGGGAGCAGTAGCTCCCTTAATCTCCCCGGGTTAGGTAAAAAGGCTTTAACAACTTTTTTACCGAGCCTGCAAAATACAGTAAAGCGATTAGGCCTTGAAAGGAAAAACGCCCTTTTTACATCCTTAAAAAATTTTAAACCAGAAGATGTCACTTAACTTTCCTCTCCTTATCAGGAAACAGAACCCTTGCAATATGGTATCTTCTGCCTGCAAACCAGCGATAAAATATGCGGGTAAAAATCCCGGCTACGGGCAGGCTTAAAAGCTTAGTAATTGAGTTATATCTTTTAAGCCTCTTTAAAATTTCAGGTATTGCTTTTTCACCTGAGAGGACTTTGTCATCAGGCAGGACAAGCTGAATTGCCTGCATGGAGGCTTCTTTTTTAATAAACGGGAATCTCTCCGTTACCTCGCCTGACTGGAAAGAAAGCATCTCAAAGGCATCTTCCTTTGAATTCTTCCTGATCCATTCAATTGCCTTTCTGCAAACAGGGCAGTCACCGTCATAGATAAGCACCGGAGTTATAAGAGGATAGTTCTTCATACCTGGAATTAAGTAACTTTTTTGGCTAAGTTATTGGGTTTAAGGTAGGGATACCTGTTTGGTAGTTTGGTTAAGTAGTTAAAAAAAGCTAAAAGCTCAACGCTATTGCAGCGATTGGGCGATTAAGCGATTGAAGAAGTGTTGCAATCTATTTTTTCACCTAATCGCTATTTTACTTTTTTTCGTTCTTAAGAAGCCCTACTTTTTCTATAACCTTTGTCTTCATCTTATCAAAGATATCTCTATGTTCCTTGAGAAAAAGCTTTGCATTCTCCCTGCCCTGGCCAATCCTTTCATCATCATAGGAAAACCAGGCACCGCCTTTTTCGACTATCCCAAATTCAACCGCCTTATCAAGAAGGTCTCCCTCAACAGATATTCCTTCCCCATACATCACATCAAACTCAGCCTCTTTAAAAGGCGGTGCAACCTTGTTCTTGACAACCTTCACCTTTGTCCTGTTCCCGACAACATCCTGTCCCTCTTTTATAGAGGCAATTCTTCTCACATCAAGCCTCACCGATGCATAAAACTTTAAGGCATTACCTCCTGTTGTTGTCTCCGGGTTACCAAAGAATACTCCGATTTTATGGCGGATCTGGTTTGTAAATATCAAAATGGTGTTGGATTTGCTCACTATGCCTGTTAATTTCCTGAGCGCCTGGGACATAAGTCTTGCCTGAAGCCCCATATGGGCATCTCCCATTTCTCCCTCGATCTCAGCCTTTGGCACAAGGGCTGCAACAGAATCAATTATTACCAAATCGATTGCTCCGCTTCTGACAAGGACTTCTGCTATCTCCAAGGCCTGCTCGCCTGTATCGGGCTGGGAGATTAAAAGGTCGTCTGTCCTGACCCCAAGCCTCTTTGCATAGGAGATATCAAGTGCATGCTCAGCATCTATAAACGCAGTTATTCCTCCCAGTTTCTGAGCCTCGGCAGTAGCATGAAGGGCGAGTGTGGTCTTGCCTGATGACTCAGGGCCAAAGATTT
>MGDB01000146.1:6277-8486 GCA_001790645.1 Candidatus Schekmanbacteria bacterium GWA2_38_11 | reverse complement strand
CAGCCCTCCCACTCCAAGGGCAATATCCAGGCTGAGAGAGCCAGTGGGGATAACCGGTATGTCAGCTATTGGCTGGTCAGCACCAAGCCTCATTATAGAGCCTTTACCGAACTGCTTTTCAATCTGGGCAAAGGCTAAATCCAAAGCCTTCTCTTTTTCCTTGCGCTCTCCCATATAAATTCTCCTATGAAAGGGGGTTTAATTTTTTCTATTCGAGATCATTTCCGCGGGGTTTTCTTGTCCCGCTGGCTTTTAATTATTGCAGGTAAAGATATTTGTAAATTCAAATATCAAAATCCAAATTACAAAGCAAGACAAAACTCAAAATTTCAAATCATTGTATTAGCTGTAAGCTTTTAAAAAGTGTCAAAGTGTTAAAGTATCAAAATAAATGGATGTCATGCTCCTATTTTATCATGTTATCAGAAAGCAGGAATCCAGAGAAAAAAGCCTGGGTTCCGCGTCAAGCACGGAATGACGGAAAAACTGACAGCTTGCAGCTAAACTTTGACACCTTGATTCTGTGATACTTCGATGCTCTTCACGGCTGTTTTGACTATTGGAATCAAATCACTCCTTTTTCAAGCTCTGTTTTGCCTTCTGAAAATCTTTCAATGCTCATTTCAGAGATAGGAAGGGTTTTGCTCTTGCCGTCAATGATAAGTTCTGCAATTAATTTTCCGGTTATCGGAGAATGCATTACTCCGTGACCGCTGAACCCTACAGCACATATGAAGCCTTTGACCCCGGGGACCTCTCCTAAGATTGCATTCTGGTCAGGAGTGAGTTCCCGCAATCCTGCCCACCCGTTCATAACCCTGGCATCCCCTAAAACCGGGATCCGGTGGACAGCTTTTTCTACAACCCTCTCTAAAGTACTCCAGTCAAGGGTTGTGTCAAATCCATGGACTTCCTCTTTATCAGCCATGCTCATCAGAATTGCCCCGCACTCAGGTCTGAAATAAAAGGGGTCATCAAAATCTATTACCATGGGTGCATCAGGTCTGATGTGGTTAAAGGGTGAGGTAACAAAGATCTGGCGTTTCAGGGGGTTAACAGGGATCTTAATTCCTGCCATTTCCCCGATTCTACCTCCATAAGGACCGCCAGCATTGACAACTGTCTCTGTCCGTATTTCTCCTCTGTCAGTAACAACTGAAAATACCTTCCCGTTTTTAATTTCTATCCCCTTTGCCTCTGTCGAGGTAAAAATCTTTCCTCCAAGCCTTTTAAAATTCTTTGAATAACCATACACAAGGCCAGAAGGGTCAAGGTAGCCATCCAATTTACAAAATGTTCCCCCAATAATGTCTTCAACATTTAACTGCGGAACAATATCCTTAATCTCCTCCGGTAACAACAGCTCAACTTTTACGCCGAGAGAATTCTGAAGTTCTACATTTTTCTTAAAGGTTGAAAGGGTTTCCTGAATACTTGCCAGGAACATGTAGCCGTGTCGGCGGAAGTCAATTTTAGTTTCCATTTCCTCTTCAAAGTTTCTTAAAATCTTAAGGCTTTCAATTGTCATCCTTATATTTATCTCGTTTGAATATTGATGCCTTACTCCGCCGGCAGATTTTGAAGTGGAACCAGCCCCGAGAATTTCTTCCTTTTCAATGAGGGTTACATTTTTTAAGCCATCTTTGACTAAATTATAAGCAATACTTGTCCCTACTATTCCTCCGCCAATTATTACTGCATCAGCCGTTAACATACTTGTAATTCAGGGTAGTTTCGGGTCTCCTGACCCGAAATATTTTTTAATGTCAGAGAATTCATAATCAAATATATCATTACATAAGTTTTTTCTAACAGGATTTTCATACATATATTTTAGTTTTTCATTTAGCTTAGCTTCATTAAGAATATTAAAATCATAAAAATCCATTTGCCAGAATTGATAAATATGCTTCTTCTTTTTTGGGCTCAACATTTTAATACTTAAAAGCATATCTCTATCAACTTCTGGAAGATAACTTATTGCTTCTTTTGCAATGTACTTCTTTATATCTCTCACAATGGTAGAAATTTCTTTAATCGGGTTACAAATGATGTGAATGTGATCTGGCATGATAGTAAATCCTATGAGCCTGTAATCGAATCTTTCTTCATAAAATGAAATTACCTTTGCAGCTATCCTGGCTATTTCCTTGTATTTGAATATCTTGATACGATTGTTTGTTACTATTGTGACAAAGTGATACCCTTC
>MGDB01000146.1:0-6263 GCA_001790645.1 Candidatus Schekmanbacteria bacterium GWA2_38_11 | reverse complement strand
TTCTTGATGGCAGGTCAGGAGACCTGCCACTACCCGACATTTGATTACATTCTATTATTTTATTTTTATTCATAGCCTTTCACAATTTTTATTTGACATTAAGATTTTTGTTTATAAATTCAATAAAATTAAATAGAATAAATTTCAACTCATTTTTCAGGCACTAATTTGATCAAAGGCAAAAAAATAGTTCTTGAAGAAGGAAAGTTTCCATCTGTTTGCTCAGGCTGCAGACTCTGTGAAACGGTCTGCTCCTTTGAGCATGAGGAGATCTTTGCTCCATGGCTCTCAAGAATCAAAGTTGTTAAGGTTGACCACCTTACAGATTATCCCCTGACATGCAAACTCTGTAAAAATCCACCATGTAAAAAAGCCTGTCCTCAGGCAGCGATTTCTAAAAACAAAAACACCGATGCCCTGCAGATTGATAGTGAACTTTGCATCGGATGCGGAGAATGTGTCCTTGCCTGTCCCTTTGGGGCAATTTCAATACCCAGGGAGAAAATTTCACCAATCGTCTGCAACCTTTGCGACGGTGACCCGAAATGCGTCAAGTACTGCCCGACAGAAGTGCTGAAGCTTAAGGACGAAGAAGCTGTGGCTAAAAGAAAACGCTCAAACGCAAGTGTTAGTAAGGGAGAATAGCTTTAAGCCTTAAGCTATAAGCTTTAAGTAACCGTTTAACGGCACACGACTTTAACTTTTAAGAATGTAGGGCAACCCTTTAGGGTTGCTTTAAGCAAGGCTAAAGCCTTGCCCTACAACTTAAAGCTTATAGCTTACAGTTGAATACAAGGAGACAATTTTGGCTTTTGGATATGCAGGAAAGATATTGCGGGTAGATCTTACCAGTAATAAGATCAAAGAAGAAGAGTTAAAGGAAGATTTTGCAAAAAAATTCATTGGTGCAAGGGGAATCAATTCCAAGATTTTGTATGACGAGGTGAAGCCCGGAGTTGATCCTTTTAGCCCGGAAAACAGGCTGATCTTTGGCACAGGACCCTTAGCCGGAACAATGCTTCCGGCAGGCTGCAGGTTTACAGTCACTGCCCGCTCTCCTCTCACCATGGGGCATGGAGACGCAAATGCAGGTGGATTTTTTGCCCCGGAATTAAAGTTTTCAGGGTTTGACCACATCATCTTTCACGGCAGAAGCAAAAAACCTTCTTATCTTTTCATAAATGATGGCAAAGCAGAGCTAAGAAGCGCAGAACAGATATGGGGAAAAAATACCTGGAATACACAGGAGCTGATACAAAAAGAATTAGGTGATGAAGATATTCAAATTGCCTGCATAGGGCCAGCAGGTGAGAATATGGTAAAAAACGCATGCATAATCCACGGTTTAAAAAGGGCTGCCGCTAAGGGAATGGGCTCAGTAATGGGATCAAAAAATCTAAAGGCAGTGGCTGTGAGAGGGAGAAAGGGAATCAGGGTTGCTGACCCAAAAGAATTTCTAAAAATATCAGAGAAAATACTTACAAAGCATAAAAGACCTGATCTCACCCTTTATGGGACTCCCGGAAGTGTGCTTTATGAAGTAAATACAGGCTATAGCCCTGCCACAAAAAACATTCAGACCACAAGATTTCCGGGTATAGAGAAGATAAGCCCTAAATTACTTAACCAGAAATATATCTACAGACTCAAGGCATGTTTTGGATGCAGCATAAGCTGCGGGAGAAGCTATGTAGTAAAGCATGGTCAGTTTAAGGGTCTTTATGGAGAAGGCCCTGAGCTTGCAGCTATGTGGTCATGGGGAACACAGCCTCAGGTAACATCCCTTCCTGCAGTTCTTAAAGCAGACGTTTTAAGTAACCAATTAGGTATTGACTGTATTGAGGCCGGAAACACCATAGCCTTTGCCATGGAATGTTACCAGAAAGGTATTATAACAGACGAGGATACAGGGGGAATAAAACTTGAATGGGGAAATTTCAAAGCTGTCCATTCGATCTTAGAACAGATGGCTAACAGAAAAGGGTTTGGTGAAATCCTCTGTGACGGTGTAAAGGATGCAGCTTCAAGAATCGGGAGAGGGAGCGAATTTTTTGCTCATACGATTAAAGGACAAAGCGTTCCAGCAGATTTGAGAATAAAACACGGATCAGTCTTAGGATACATAACCTCTACAAGGGGAGCAGACCATCTGAGGGGGTTAATAATAGATGATGTTCTCCCAATAGAATATATCAAAAAAAATTACGGCGAAGAGGCTCTAATGTCAGAAGGAATTAAAGGGAAAGGAATAGCGCTGAAATGGATACAGGAGATGACAACCCTTCCTGACTGCTTCGGGATATGCAAGATATTTTATATCTTAAGTGCAGGATACTCTGTCTTTACCTTCGAAAATTTCTCAGCCATGTACAAAGCTGCTACCGGAATTGATGTTTCAGAAAAGGATATGTTGAAAGCGTGTGAAAGGGTTTATAATGTGGAACAGGCCTTTAATGTCAGGGTTGGAGGATTCAGCAGAAAGGACGACACAGTGCCACCGCGCTTTTTTAATGAGCCTACTGATGCTAATAAATGGAAGGGAAAGACCTTAAAGAAAGAAAACATTGATGAGATGCTTGATGATTACTATACCTGCCGCGGATGGAATAAAAGCACAACTGCTCCGGAAAAGGAAAAGCTGCTTGAACTTGAACTTGATGAAATAGCGAAGGATTTGTATGAATAGGGTCCAAGGGGGACACGGGGTTCTATGAGCCTGTCGGAATACGTCATTGCGAGGGAGTGAAACGACCGAAGCAATCTCATATAAATAGCTGATAGCTAAGAAGGAGATTGCCACGCTCCCTTCGGTCGCTCGCAATGACAAAAGAGGGTTCTCCTACAGACACTCCTAGTCAGATTAAAAATTACTATGGCAGACAAAATCGATTTGCTGAGTCTGAGCTTAGCTGAAATAGACAGGTTTTTAGCTGACCTCGGACTGGAAGGCTACAGGTCATCACAGATTAAGAGATGGATTTTTAAAGAGGGAGTTACAGCATTTGACCAGATGAGTAACCTCTCTAAAAAAACCAAGTCACTCCTTGAAAAAAACTCTTTTTTAAGCAGACTCAAGATTGAGAAAATCCTGTTCTCAAGTGATGGAGCAAAGAAATATATTTTCCAGGTCGATCAGGAGAACACCATTGAAAGCGTGCTGATACCTGATAAAAGCAGGCTTACCCTCTGCATCTCTACGCAGGCCGGCTGCAGCAGGGGATGTAAATTCTGCCTGACAGGAAAAAAAGGGCTCTCACGAAACCTTACATCTTCAGAGATCATAAACCAGGTTTTAGAGGTCAAAAGAGATATAGGGAAAGAAATCAGGATATCAAATTTAGTGATTATGGGGATGGGAGAGCCACTTGATAATTTTGAGAATGTAAAAAAAACGGTTACTATAATGCTTGACAGAGAAGGATTTGATTTTTCTTCAAGGCGGATTACTCTCTCAACATCTGGTGTTATCCCGGGGATAAAAGATTTAATAGAATCGGGGTTGAATATAAACCTTGCTGTTTCCCTGAACGCCTCCTCTGATAAAAAAAGAGATGTCCTCATGCCTGTTAACCGAGCCTTTCCTCTTAAAGAGCTCATAGTGATGATAAAAAATTATCCACTGAAAAAAAGAAGCAGAATTACTTTTGAATATATTCTTCTTGGCGGAATAAATGACAGCTTGGAGGATGCAGAAAACCTTGTAAGGCTCCTCAAGGGAATAAAGGCTAAAATAAATCTGCTTAACTTTAACCCTTTTCCAGGTTCAAAATTCTCACTTTCCAGTCCCGGGAGAGTTTTGGAATTCCAGAATTTTCTGATGTCAAAAAATCTTGCCGTAAACTTGCGCAAAAGCAGGGGCATTGATATCCTTGCTGCCTGCGGGCAGTTGGGGGGAAAAGGTTAAGAAAACTATCTCCTGTTTTTCTGATTGACATAGACACTATGTAGCTATTATAATAGCCTTATAGGAGGTGTCAATTATGAAAGTAGCGAACACTGTTGAATTAAAAAATAAAACAAACGAACTCTTGCGTGAAGTGGTTAAGGGAAAACCTGTTATCATCACATACAGAGGAAAACCAGCAGCATCTCTTACTGCACTTACAGAAGATGATCTTGAAGACTTTATTATAGAAAACAGTCCAACCATAAGAAAGAAAATAGCAAGGGCAGAAAAGGATATTAAGGCTGGCAGGGTTATATCACTTGATGACTACCTAACAGGGTCAAAAGGATAAAGATGAATATTTTCAATATCCAGATGACTCAGGCAGCAGCTGATGACCTGAAAGATATTCCTGATAAGCTACGTGAGCAGATAATCCCGGACATTAAATCCCTTTCTACCAATCCCTTCCCATCAAGAAGTGGAATTAAGAAACTTAAAGGATTCAAACCTCCGCTCTATAGGCTTCGTTCCGGAGACTATCGGGTTCTTTACAGAATAGAGAGTAAAGAAAGGGGGACGTTGATGAAAAAGAACACTTAATAATTGATGAGGAATTATGCTAAGAGGTTTTTAAATTGATGAGAATCACTTCAACCAGTTCTCTACACTACTCAGACCATCTATAAAGCTAAAGTGCTGGTCGTTTGTCAGGACTGTAAGTTTGTGTACTCTTGCAACAGCAGCAATCTGAGCGTCAATAGAAGGAATAGGTTTACCCTTTGATTTTTGCTCTGCCTGAATTCTTCCAAATTCCTCCGCTGCAATTTCATCATACTCCCAAATAATTATGTCTTCCAGAAATCTTCTTAGTTTTAAAAGGTTTTCTTCTTTTCTTTTGCTGGCATAAGCTGCAAAGAATAACTCACCAAGAATACTTACTGATATGCCAAATCTTGAACTGGCATCTTTCAAACTATTAACTTTCAAGACAATGGATTCGTTTCCTTCAAGGATCTTACTAACGTGATTAGTATCAAACAGAAACTCCAAAACTAATCCTCCACATCTCGCAGGTTCTGAATCTCTTCTAATAAGCTATCCAGTTCTCCTTTATCAAATCTCCATACACCTATGTGCTTCAGTATTGCCTCAGGTAAGCCTCTTTTTGCTCCATTGCCCTTTTTAGATTTAAGAAATTCAATAAAATCTATCACTTCCCTAACCTTATCCTCTGGCAGCTCTTTTATTTTATCATAGATTTCTTTTGTTAAATCTATGTCGGTTAAGCGCATTGGTCATTGCCTCCGGATAAATATTTTAATACTAAAATTATTTATTAATTTAATGAAATACCTTTGCTAAGTCAATTGAATTTCTGCAGAGGATCGAATAAAGGGGAACGGTTGCCATTTTGGGGCTGACAGAGTTTATAATTTTGCTGCAATATTAAAAAATGCCAAGAGTTGCAAGGGTTATTAAGTAAGTGCATTAAAAATCAGTTTGCGATGTTATGATATAAACCAAGTAAGGAAATGGGTGAATCGGTAAGTTGGTGAATAGTAGGAAATAGATATTTCATTTTCTTGCTTCTATCATTTCTTTATAAATCTCCTCACTGGTTTTGTCTTTCCAAAGGTCTCGGAAATACCTAACCGAATCACCTTCTCCTTTATCAATAGTCATAATAAATTTTGTAGCATTGACTATTCCTAACTTTTCAACAAGGGCATGCCAACCCAGCTCTATAAGCTTCTTGTTTTCTTTTTTTAAAGCAGATGGTTTCATAAATTTTTCATTCTCATTTGTATCTAAGTAGATTTTCACCTGCCTATAACTTGGGAAAAACTCTAAATTATTATTTTTCAAATTTTCTATTTCATTAAGTTTATAAATCAAAATAAGGTTAAAGGTCAAGCAAATGCTGAAAAAAAGAAATAATAAAGGGGTCGGCAGGCTGTCCCCTTTATCCTGTAACGCAGGCTAAAGCCTGCGGCTACCCTACAACAGCTTAAAACTTATAGCTTAATAGCTTTACACTTTTCGCCTTTACGCTATTTCCCGGGAGAAATGAGATGGCCGGGGTATGTAAGAAACCTTTTGAAAATTCCCATAATTCCGCTTCCAAGCCTCTCAATCGAAATAGATTTTACAGATGGGTCCTTAATATCTCCGGTTACTTCAAAATGTGCAATAACAATACTTTTATTATCCCCTCCAAAAATATAACCTATTACAGGAATGTTGCTTATCACTGCGTCAACTGTCCCCAACGGCTGAACGCCCAGTTTCATATCAACCTTTCCCTTGACTGTATCAATACTGCCAACAGCAGATATCTTCATTGCATTTCCATCAAGGAAGAGGTTATCAGTTG
>MGDB01000145.1:12376-12853 GCA_001790645.1 Candidatus Schekmanbacteria bacterium GWA2_38_11 | reverse complement strand
AATTTTGAAGCTTGCTCCTTCTTCTGTAAGCCCTGATTTGTAATCAGGAAAAACTTCATGCGCTCTCAGTCTCTTTAAGTTATCAGAACGGACAAGGAACGGGAAATCTGTAAATTTTTTAACAAAAGCTTCGTCGTAGAGTTTGTTGTCCATCAGATACTTGCTGATAGCAAGAAAGATTGATGTATCTGAAATGCCGGGCCTTACAGGAATCCAGTAATCAGCCTTTGTTGCAGGCGGGTTATACTCAGGTGCTATAACTACGATTTTTGCACCTCTTTCCATAGTCTCAATAAACCAGTGAGACTCAGGCATCTTATTTTCAACCAGATTCTTTCCCACCTGGATATGGAGTTTAGAGAAACGGAGATCATTGAGATCTATTTCTGAAGCCTGAAGGCCATGAACATAAGGATGCCCAGGAGCCTGGTCACCATGCCATGTATAGTTTGACCATGTGCGACCCCCAAGAGCATG
>MGDB01000145.1:4029-12357 GCA_001790645.1 Candidatus Schekmanbacteria bacterium GWA2_38_11 | reverse complement strand
CTTAATCATCTCAGGCTCATAACCCTGTGCAGTCAGGCGTTTTGCATCTTCCTCACCACTGTATCTTGTAGCTATGTTGATAAAACCCCTGGCGATATAATCTTCTGCCTTATCCCAGGATAATCTGATAAATTCATCTGTTCCCCTTGAATCAAATTTATATTTTTTCTTATTATCATCTGTTGTAAGTTCAGGGAAACCATCATCAGCCCACTGCTTCCACCCCTTGCGAACAATCGGGTATTTGAGCCTGTACGGACCATAGACTCTTCTGTGGAATGTAAAACCCTTAAGGCAACCGCGCGGGTGCCAGTTTGGAGTTGCCTTGTTTCCATAGAGGTCAGAATAATTTTCTACATCATAGTTCTGTTCCGCCCTCATCACCACACCGTTTCTCACAAAAGCCTTCATGCGGCATGCATGAGTATCATTTGGAGAGCAGACATAAGTAAAAGTCCTGTCATAGCGATATTGGTCCCTGTAAATTTTCTCCCAGTCCCTTGGCGGATAGGACTCAAGAGGATTCCCTATCTCAACAACAGGCTGTAATGTCTTTAGCGCAAGACCGTCTTTAGCAAAAGCTACAACAGTACCTGCAGCAGCTGTAGTTTTTAAAAATCTTCTCCTTGTGATTCCCATAAATCTACCTCCTTAATAAATTTTCATGTATTGATTCCTTTTAGAAAAACCTTTATGAAAGCCTTCCCATTTATCATGGAACATATATTTTCACAAATACCGCAACCGTTACAATTTTCACCGATTACAACAGGTTTAAAATCTTCAATAACAATTGCCTTATCAAGAAGAGGACATTTGATATAGCACATTCTGCAATCTCCCCCTGTCCATGCCGAGCAGCTACCTGTGTCTATCATTGCAATACCGCTTTTAGCCCCTTCTTCAGAGTCTGTTGTTTTTAAAGACTCCTGTTGTGAAAAATTTATGTGCTGAACCCCAATATTTAAAAACTCTCTCCTCTTCATACCCTTAACCATTCCCCTCTAAGCTTATAAACCTCAAGACATCTCTCGCATAAACCCTGCCTAAGGTCCCACCAGGGATAATCAGCTTTAATTGCAACTAAAACCGACTCTTCCTCCTCGTGCAGGTTCTTAGTCCAGTTAAAAGTAGGAAACCTGCACAGAGGGCAAAGAGCACCAGGAAGCATGACCTCCTCCTCTTTCAATTCTTTCTCATCTCCTCTTGAATATCTCCTTGTCATCACTTTTGCATCCTTTGCCATTTCAAGGATTTCATTGTGGGTTATTTTCTCTGCATTCCATACTGACTCAAAAATTGTAAAAAGGCGGGGACGAGGTATTGTCCTGTACAGTTCTTCAAACTCCCTGAATCTCTCCTCTCTTGCAACAACTGTCTCTTCCCCTTCCCTTGAAATCCTGCCATCTATGAAGATATCCCATATCATCTTGTAGCGGCTGCGGATTACATTCTCTTGTGCAGGGGAGAGATTCCCAAGTTTATTCCTTCTTTTATATCCAAAACCTTCATCAAGCATATCAGAAATATGTTTCAATTCATGTCTTAAAAAGGCTTCAAAATGCTTATGATTAAAGAAGTGTTCAGGATGAAGTCTCAACCCTATTTTATCTGAATCGCTATTAAGGGAGGCTTCTTCCTGCGAAGAGGTTAATGCCTTGAATGCAATGATAGTCCTGATTCTTTCTTTAAACTCTTTAAATTCTGACAGGATATTAAGAAGGGGTTTATCAAAACCAAATTTTAAGAAGAACTTTTCATGAAGTCTTTCAAAAAACTTCTCCCTGAACTCCTCCTGCTTCTCATAGACTTCCTTATGTTCCTCATAATATTTTCTGACCACATCATCCCTGCCAATTACCTCTCGTCTTTTTATCTCCAAAAAAACCACATCCTCTGTCAGCATCCTGTCGTATAAAATTTCCATAAAAACCCTCAAACCCTTTTGCTATAATTGTGGGTAGGGGCGACTTTAGTCGCCCTTGGAATGGGGAGGCTAAAGCCTCCCTTACCCCTGTTCTTCCAACATAACTGAGAAATTAAATCCTTTTGTCCATCTTAATGGCTTCTTTGATACATATTGATTCGCATAGCCTGCAAGCTACACACTTCTTTACATTAACCACGGCAACCCCGATAGTCTCAGATTGTCCTTCCTGCCTCGCTATCTCGATGCAACCAAAAGGGCACATATCAGAGCAGAAGCCGCATCCTGAGCAGAGGTTAATGTCTACTACTGCTGCCGGAATCTCATTTGGCTTGAGTCTTTTCAGTGGCCTGCCGTTACCATTGCTGATTGCCTCGCTCGGACATACCATGCCGCAGGCACCGCATTCTATACATAGCCTCTTATCTATCTTGTGGAGTTTTTTCTTCTCCCCAGAGATAGCATCAACAGGGCATCTCTTTTTGCAGGCAGTGCACCCTATGCATTTTTCATTTATAGTAAAAACCATAAGGTATATTTTGCTCCAAAAATACGGGGTTAGAAAACCCCGTCTATAGACCTGCCTGCCGGTAGGCAGGTAGGCGGGACATTCTTGTCCCGCTGATTTTCTGATTATCCTTTTTTATAATCTAGTTTAAATTTTTTGTAATCAAATAAAAAAAATATTATTTAAAGCTGAACATATAATTCCTTAATAACTCCATTTTTTTCTCCGGCTCAGGGAGTAGTTCTGTTTTTGTCCCTTCCTCATCTATGTCGAAAAAGAAATTTGGCATTCTGGTTCCTGGCTGTAAGCTCTGAGGATTGATAAGCCAATTCATTATCCACTTTGGTTTAAGCCTTCCCTTTGCCAAAGACAGGTCTGGCGCAAGCTCTGCTGCTGAAACCACTCCTCCTCCGCCTTTTCCGAACTGGTGACATTTAAGACACTGCAGTGTATCGATAAGAGCCTTCATCTCTCTCTTTTCCTGCGCTGTAAACTCTCTCTCCTGCCAGAAATGATAGAATACATCCTCTCCCGTTACGGATTGGAAATATCTTATAATACTATTCACCTGTTCATCAGTAAGATTGAATGTAGGCATTCTCAGACTCAGCCATGGTCTTATGGTATAGGGCTGGTGCAGAAATTTAAACAACCATTCTGACTGGACCTTTGCGCCCTCCCCTACTAACCTCGGGGGTGCATAGCTTTTTGCTTCTATTTCATTATATTTAGCCTTTAAGGGAACCATGATATTTCCTCCATCCCAGTTCTTCTCCACCTCATGGCACCCAATGCAGTTATATTTCTTTATAAGCTTCCTTCCCTTCTGGATATCCTCGTAATTGGATGAGACCTCCTTCGTAAACTCCTTGGGGATTTTTTTGTCTTTATAGCTCTTCAGAAGAACAGTTAAAGCATGAATCTCTTCATCAGATAACCCGAAATCAGGCATCTTCTGCACAACTATTTCAGTCTCAAATATCCTTGGCGTTTTAAGTTTAGCCCTTGCATAACCAAACCAGCTTCTCTCAACATCTTTTACATAGCCGAAAGCAAGTTCATAAAGCTCTTTGTTGCCAAAATTACTTAACTCAGCTCCAACCCTGCCTAATTTCTCTGTGCCGGGAATGTTATGGCATCCATAACAGCCATAATCTGATATTACTTTTAATCCCTTCTCTATCTCACCCTTATCCTTTATCTTCTCATTAAGATCTTTTATCTTCTCAAAATTAGGATCTCTCAGGCTATAAAGGTAGGCAACAATTGCCTCTGCCTCATTGAGAGAAAGCCTCAGGTTTGGCATCAGGGTTTTTTGGGAATATCTTACCGGTGCTAAAATCCAGTTCAGAATCCATTCAGGAGTTGTCTTGTTCCCAATATTTGTAAGGATAGGAGCTATATCCCTGTTTTTATTTTTATATACCTCAGTCTCACCGATTGTGTGGCATCCGTTACATCCGATATCCTGCACAAGCCTTCTGCCGGTTTCAATCAGAACCTTATTGCCAAGAATTCCTGGTCTTAGTTTGTAAACCTTCCAGTTCTCATCTTCCTTAAGGCTCATTAGAAAAGAGGCTACAGACAGAGTCTCTTTGTCTGAGAGCTTGAAATTAGGCATCCTCGTCTTTGAATGATGCCATTTTGGATTCTTTATCCAGCGGAAAACCCATGAAGAGTCGACCTTGGTGCCTACATTTTTCAAATCAGGCCCAATTTTATTCACATCCTCGTATCCCTTTACCAAATGGCAGTTTACACACCCCATCCTCTCTCTAAACAGATTGATTCCCTCTGAGAGCACCGGAGCCCCAGGAATATCTTCCTCGTGAGAATGGCATCTTCTGCAGGAGGATTGAATAAAATCTCCCTGAAGCATCGGTTTCTCCCAGTGAGAGATAGGCTTCCAACCATATTTCTTTTCCCATGCAGCCTTCTGCTCTTTGCTTTTTGGTGTATGGGCTGCATCATAAAAGGTTAAACCGCTTTCCTGCCCGTCGTGGCATGAGGTGCATCCAAATTTTTCAACAGGGTGTTTTGCTATAAATATTTCAAAATTGGAGTGAGTTTTAAATGGTTCTTTAAAGTTTTCAAACCCTTTCCTATCAATACCCATATGACAGGACTGGCATCTGTCGACTTTCAGTACAGGTTCTTCAAAGTTGTTCCTATCAAAATCATTAATAACTACCTGGTTTATTTCAGGGATTTTCTTAGAAAGGATTTCAAGTTTATTTTCAATTTTTAAAATGCTCTCTTTGTATTTTTCTAATTTCTCTTCAAGTTCTGTTATCTCTCCTCTATAGTTTTCAACCTTTTTTTTGACCTCATCTCTCTTTTTCTTTGCCTTTTCGATCTCGGGTTCCAATTTTTTTGCCGCAGCATATAACTTCTCCCATTCATTCTTTTTAGTTTTATAATCTCCTCCGGTATCAAAGGCGTGCTGGTATTGATAATAAGCTTCTTCAGCTAAACTTTTTGCAAATTGTAATTCTTGTGACACTTCAAAAAGCCTTGTTTCTTTCTTATCAAGCTCCCTGAGAGCGTTTCTGTATTCCGGGGTTTCCCCCTTCTCCTGGTACTGCTTCCTTAGTTTCTTAAGCTTATCCTCTATCTCCTTTGTTTCTGGTGAGGTAACATCCTTTCTCGCTTCTTCTAATTCCTTTTTTAGCTTATTAAACTCAAGTTTTAGGAACTCTTTCTGATACTCTTTCCATGGCCTTCTGCTTACTGATTCATCATAGACTGACCAGATAAACGAAATACCCATCAGGATAGAAAGAGTAAAAAAGTATATCCCGTAAGACTTTTTTTCTGAAGAAACTTTCTCAGTATTATTTAACTCCACTTCCTTATTTGTCATCTCAAAAATCTCTTTTGCATGGTTAGAAAACCCTCCCTCTCGACCTGTCTGCCGACAGGCAGGTAGGCGGGATATTCTTGTCCCGCTATTTTTCTGCAATAAATTTTTTGTAGGGTGCGTCCCCCGAACGCATCATTTCGGCGTGGTCGGGGACCACGCCCTATATTTTAATTCATTAACTAATTCATCAATAATAACCTTAAATATAAAACCAGGGTGTTACCCAAACATACTTTATATTAAATGCTAACCTGAGAAAAATTTTTATTGGCAATGCCATCATGGTTAGAAACAGGAATGCAACAATAGCATATCTGGTAACTCCTAATTTCTGAATTGTTTCACTTTTGCGCCTTAAAAAGTAGTATAAAACACCTAAGTAATAATATCCAAAAACCACCAGCCCACCGAAGATAGCGGCTGGAGTGTAGTGTCTGATGCCAAAGACATAAGAGAGATTGACATTGGTTAAAGCCACTGTCTTATGAGGATCCCACTCCTGCCATGGCCAGAAGAAATACCACCCGGGACCTCTGAGAAAAACACCTATAATAATAAGGGCAATCCAGAGGATGAAAAATCCCCAGGAAAAGGTCAAAATAGCAAATTTCCTCTCCCTGAAGGTATAATATCCATTCCCTTTTGGATTGATGTCCACATAAGGAATAACCATTAACCCTACAATTATAAATACTGGCAAAACCACACCGGCTATCCACGGATCAAAATATACAAGCATCTCCTGAAGCCCGAGAAAGTACCAGGGGGCTTTGGATGGATTCGGGGTCTTTGTTGGGTTTGCTGCCTCCTCTAAAGGAGCATCAATAGTAATAGACCAGACAGTCAAAATTATCATTACAACCAATGCAACAAGAAATTCAATTCTCACAAGATGAGGCCAGACATGGAGTTTCTCTCCTTTTTTTGGCTCTTTTCTTTGCAGCTCTCCTGCTTCTGATGTGTTCTGATTCCTGGAAACCTTTTCAAGTTGAGGCGTTGATATACCCCCATCCTTTCTTATTCTCCAGAAATGCAGGATCATGAGTAAAGATGCCACGATAGGGATGAAAATACAATGGAGCACATAGAATCGCAAAAGCGCTGGTGGACCAACCAAACTTCCACCTAAAAGGAATGACCTAGCATCATAACGGGCTGTTACACCCACCTCTCCTCCTAATGGTCCTTCGTGGCCAAAAAATGGAGTCGCCCTTGCCATATTTGTTCCAACTGTAACTGCCCACATTGAAAGCTGATCCCATGGAAGAAGGTATCCGGTAAAACTTAAAAGAAGTGTCAGCACTAATAGAACTACCCCTATAACCCAGTTAAATTCTCTCGGAGATTTATATGAACCTGTCATAAAAACCCTGAACATATGGAACCACACACATATAACCATCCCATGAGCTGCCCAGCGGTGCATATTTCTCATTATTGGTCCGAAGGGAACATCAAACATGAGATATTTCATATCTGCGTAAGCATATTCCCCTGTTGGCCTGTAATAGAACATCAGCACAACTCCTGTTACAACAGTAACAAGGAACATCAAGAATGTTATCCCTCCCATCCCCCACGTATAGCTTAACCTCACTCCATGCTTTGGAACTTTTGGCGGATGAAGATGGAGAAAGACATTGCTTGTTACCTGAAGAACCCGATTCCTTGGGGTATCTGCATAATCATGGCGAAAGATTGATTTCCAGACGGAAGAATTAAAAATAGCTTCCTTTAATTTTTCAGCTCTTGAGTTTTTCATTAATATTATTCCTTTAAGCCTTTAAGATACTTTTTTCCCACTCCCCTTTTTCATACAGGAATTTCACACTCTTATCTATTACCAGTTCCCCCTCTTCTGAAAGGGAAATCTTAGCCCTTTCCAAAGCCCGTGGGGCAGGACCCTCAAAATTTATCCCATCTCTGTAAAATCCACTGCCGTGACATGGGCATTTGTATTTATTCTCAGCTTCAAGCCAGCGGGGGGTGCATCCTAAATGGGTACATTTAGATAGCAGAGCATAAACCCCTTCTCCTGTTCTTACTATCCAGACCCCCTGTGACTCTTTAAATTTCTCACTTACAGTTCCAACCGGATATTCATCAGGGGATCCAGCCTTAAAGGTTGTCTTTGGCTCAAACAACACCCTTGGGAACATGAATCTGGTAAAAGCTATGAGAGAGCCTGTAGTCATAGAAATAATTATAGCCCATCCGGAAAGAGAGAGAAAATCCCTCCTTGACCATAAATGTCCTATCTCTTTTCGTTCTGCCAAAATCTCTTCTGTTTCTCCTGGCATCTTATAAGTTCTCCTTAAAACAGTTTAGATTTTTTTAAAATTCATCATCAAATCCTTTAAAGATGTTTTTTCAAGAACCTCATCCATTGCAGACTGAGCCTTTCTTAACCTTTTGCTTATAGAGCAGTGCTTATTCTGAGGACAATCATCTCTCCCAAGAGAACATCCTTCAACAAGGAGTTTCCCTTCAAAACTTTCCACCAGCTCTTTCAGAGTGATTTTTTCCGGAGGTCTTGTAAGAGCAAAACCTCTTTTTGCTCCACGAAAGGATTTAAGAATTCCTGCTTTAGTATAGGTCTGGAAGATTTTTGAAAGATAACTCTTTGGTATTTTAAGCACTTCTGCAACTTCATTCAAAAGCGTTGTTTTATCTTTAGGCTGCATAGCTAAGTATAGAACACCGTGAATCCCGTACTCGCTTCCGCGCTTTAACCGCATAATATCCTTCCAAATGGACTTAGTGGGTCTATTAGATATTTTAAGAGACTTTTTAATTAAAAAATTATATAAAAATTGTCAAGAAAAAAATGATAAAAGAATTACTTGCTTTGGAGATTTAAAAATTTCAAATTTAAAAAGTTCACAAATAACCAGAATCCAAAGTACAGAGAATCGGGTGTTTGAGGGAGGTAAGTATTATGGAAATGACTATATCTTATAAGGAAGGGAAAAAATTTGTTGCTTCCTGCCGGGGTCATGAAATAACCATAGACCAGCCGCTTGACAATGG
>MGDB01000145.1:2116-3936 GCA_001790645.1 Candidatus Schekmanbacteria bacterium GWA2_38_11 | reverse complement strand
AAAGATTAATACTGAGGGGATGGCAATAAATGTTAAATGGGAAAAGGCAAAAGACCCTGACCGGATTGGGACAATCAAAGTGGATATTAAACTGCCTGAAGATGTAGGGAAAAGAAAGGCTGCTCTTCTTAAGGTTGCAGAGCATTGCCTTGTCCACAACACAATCACCCATCTACCGATAATAGAAATCACTTTGCAGAACGCTTAATTATGTAAAAAGTACTTATTTTAGAACTTTCCACTTAAAGATTTGAAGATTTAATAATCCCCCTTTTTCAAAGGGGGAGTCTATAGTAACCTGTTCTTTCAAAGACAAGTCAATGGACTTACCGAACTAGTCTTCAAACAAATTCATTACAAGGCCTGAAAGGAGTTTAGGGTAAAAGAAGGTCGATTTCTGAGGCATCCTTAAACCCTTGAGAGCGATATTTTTTACCTGTGAAACTCTTGTCGGATTGAGGATAAAGGCTATCTGGAAATTATCTTCTTTAACTTTTTTAACCGCTTCCTTTTCATCCTTCACATAAGCTATATTTTCCTGCCGGGCTTGACTATCCTTGCTGACGCCTAAAATATTTTCAATGATCACGTCATGAAGGACTGCGACATCAAGTTCTTTCCATTTCTCCGGTTTATCTTCAGTGAATAGTCCGTTTATAAGCTTTTTATTTTTTAAAGTTAAAAGATAAAACCGGTCTATACCCTTAATATACATTCCAAAAGCCGGATGTTTTTCTCCGGAAGATGAAAGCTCTTTTATAAATTTTTCAAGCTCTGCTTCTCTGTATGGAAAACTTTCTATCTCAAAATATTCTCCTATCTTTTTTAAGATTTTCTCCCCGTTAAAATCTTTTAGATTATATACCACTCTGTGGGTTGGCAGAATTGATAGTCCCGGACCTTCAGCATTCACAAACATCATTGTTATGTAGTTAAAGTCTTCTTCGCCAGTAAAATTCTTTAAGCCTTTCCTTCTCTCGTTTCTGTAGTTTAATGCTGTTTCATACCTGTGGTGCCCGTCAGCGATTAAAAGTTGTTTCTTCTTCATTGCATTTTGTATCAAAGCTACTACTTTTTTATCTTTAACTAACCACATTCTGTTTGTAATCATGTTGTTGTCAACAATATCAAACAAAGGCGGCTGGGAACAGATTTTTTCAAAAAGTGCATCTATCTCTTTTTTCTCGTCAAAATATAAAGCAAAGATCTGGCATAGATTCCCCTTGCATGCCTGCATGAGCTTTAGCCTGTCCTCTTTTGGCTTACTGAGAGTATTTTCATGAGGGAATATCTTCCCGCTTTTAAAATCCTGCAGAGGTGTGAGCGCTATAAACCCTCGCCTTGTCTTTAAATCATTATTTTTCGTATGATATTTCTGCTCATAAATATAAATTGAGTCCTCTTTCTCTTTTATCAGAATCCCGTCATTAATCCATTCCTGAAGATATTTGGCAGCCCTTGTGTATTTATTATTCTTATCATCATCCCCTGCAATATCCTTCCCAAGGATAATCCTTATTATATTGTAAGGATGTGTCCTGTAAAAGTTTTCCTGCTCATCCTTTGATATAACGTCATAGGGAGGTGTTACTACCTTTTCTGTCTCATTAATTTTTTCCTTGTTATATATAACGCCCTTAAAGGGTAAAATCTCAGCCATTAAGTATCTCCTTTTTTAGTCGGACAAACCTAAAGGTCTGTCCCTACAAAAATTATATAAAGAGAACGTACGGACAGGTCTTCAGACCTGTCCGTAACATTTCTACTCTTGGTTTATTTCCTCAAAATCTCCATTTGTTATTTTAATAAAAAACAGTTTC
>MGDB01000145.1:0-2042 GCA_001790645.1 Candidatus Schekmanbacteria bacterium GWA2_38_11 | reverse complement strand
CTCTCTGATTGCCCCTCTTGTAATTGCCCCTGAACTAAGTAATTTTATCAATATGCTCGCAGCATCGTAGCTTTGTGCGCTATAAAAATTAGGAATGCTGTCAAAGGAGTCCTTATAGTCCTTGACAAATTCCTGGACTTCAGGCCTATTGCTGTCAGCATAAAAGCCGTCAGTAAACACAGCCCCCTCTAAATAGCTTTTGTCTTCCACAAGTTCCAATAGTTTTTTAGGCGTTGCCTCAGAGCCGCCCATGTTTGAATCCCATCCATTGCTTCCTAAAAGCTTTGCGCCTTGAACTCCCTGGAAAAAAAGATGAGGTATTATAAGGGCAACTTTATCAAAAACCCCGGGCAGATATATTCCATCTATGGGGGAGAGGGCTTCCTGCCTTTCTTTAATCCTTATAGCCTGCTCCTGAAAATCTGTCTCTTCAGGGTTATAGCTCTCTTCTGCAATAATAGTTCCGCCTAATTTTTTAACTTTTACAGAAAAATATTTCTGGAGATTTTTCCCATAAAAATTTTCAGGATAGATAATGGCAAACTTCTTTAATCCCATTTTATTTACGCTGTAGGAAGCCATAGCCTCAGCCTGCATCTTAGGGGTAATGGTATTTCTGAATATGTATGGGCTTAAGTTCACTATATCCTCCTCATCAGCAGTTGGAGAAACCACAGGGATTTTATATTTATCAGCAGCCTTTACACACGCTTTTACCGAGGGAGATCTTATTGGGCCGACAACTGCAATTGCCTTATGCTTTACTGCAAGCTCTTCCAGTGCCTTTTCAGATTTATCAGGGCTACCCTCTGAATCCTTAAAAATGAGTTCAATGGGACGACCAAAAACCTTTCCCCCATTCTGGTTAACCGCTGTCATAATTCCATTTCTAACCCATTCACCGAATGCAGAAAATTTTCCTGAAAAGGGAACAATAACTCCAATCAGGTTCTTATTGTATTTCATACCCTCTTTCAAATTCCCTAAGAATTTCTTAGCCTCTGAATACCTGGGATTGGATGGGAAAAGGCTTAAAAATTTTTCTAAAAGCTCCATGCTCTCAAGTTCATTGCCGGCTTCTAATTTGAGTTTTGAGAGCTTTAACAGTGCCTCATCAGCAGGGAATTTATTAGCATAGCTATTTATTATTCTTTCAAGGTCTCCAGCAGCAGCTTTATTATTGATAGTATCCTTTATAGTTCCCTTTAGTCTCTTCACTTCACTTTTTGATGTGGCATAAGAAAGGGCATTTAAGAGCTCGTTTATTCCTCGATAGATTTCTCCTCTTATGAGATATATCCTCCCCAAAGTTTCAAAATAACTTACTCTTTGTGCAGGAGGAAGTTTGTCGCCGGGAATTTGGTTTAAATAAAGAAGGGCTTCATCATACATGCCATTCTGATAAAGCTTTCTTGATAAAATAAACTTAACTTCAAAAAGTTTGAGGTTTTGCGGATATATCTCTCCAAAATTCTTTATGATACTCTTTGCCTTCCCGATTTCTCCACGTCCAATGGCTGTTACAGCTTCGTTGTAAAAACTGCTCTCCTCTCTCATCTCTCTTTCCCTGGTAGAAAAAAACTCGCATGAAAGAAGGGAGAGGAAAAGGAAAAGCATTAATGAAACTGTAATGCTTCTCTTTAAAAAAGAAAAACCTGAAAGTATACTGCGCAAATTCTGCATCTTTCTGATAATCTAAATCTTTCCCTTAAAAAAATCTATATTAAGTAAAGCAACTAAGCAAACAGCGATTAGGCGATTAAATAGGAAGTTAAAACCCAAATAGTTAATCCCTAATTCTTATTTCCTAAACATTTTGCATTTTGCTCTGACATTTTGATTTTTGATATTTGATTTTTTATTTTGCTCAGTCCCCTGAATCCTCGACCCCCTGACCCCTAACCTATAAAATCTTTCCAAAAACTGTAATAATTACATTACGGTTGGTATCTTTGTCAAGGCGATTCCTCATATGTCAACCACAAATAGAAATGTCCTCTTTTAAAAAAATTAGAAATGTCCTCTTTGTTGTGTTGAAGTTG
>MGDB01000144.1:21599-31689 GCA_001790645.1 Candidatus Schekmanbacteria bacterium GWA2_38_11 | reverse complement strand
AAAGGAGGAGCCATCAAAAACAGCTCCTCCCTGTTTTTTGTTTTATTCTTTATCTTTCTTCTTAGCCTTTTTCTGTTTTTCCCTTGCGATATATTTTTCTCTGTAAGGCTTAAGCTCTTCAGCCACATACGCAAGGCCAAGCTCTCTTAAGCGTTTATCTCCGGGGAAACCAGTTTCAGGTTCATACTGTCTGAGTTTGTAATAATCTGGCAGCATTTCATCAATTGGCAGAACCTTTCCTGAGCTTGCAGCCGGGTTCTCAGGCATTGGCTCATGGGTGAACCTTCTTGGAACAACGTCGTCGTTCTTTCCGCTTAACTGCCTTGACCAGTAAGCTCTCTCAAGGTTATAGATCCTTTCGCCAATTGTCAGGCACTCTTCTTCTGTGAAGTCAAGACCAGTGACTGCATTTAGCATCGGGATCAGGTGTTCGTTGCGGCAACCGTAGGACCAGTGAGTATTGAAGCAGCATACCTGGAGGCAGTCAACAAATGCTTTGTGATGCTCTTCCCACCAGACCATTTTTGCTTTGCCATCAGTGACCAGAGGTTTTGAACATGCCTCTGTTCCAACGATCTTTTCGTTTAGTCCCGGATAGAGGTATCCGGAAAGTTCTAAACAGCAAAGGGATCTCAGATGGTCGCAGCCACCTCTTGTTCCCACTGCAAAGCTCAGTCCATAACCAAACCCAAGACCTCTGGGATCATCACCAGGAAGTGACATACCTCTTGTTGAAACAAGGCAATCTTCGCCAACGCCAAGCTTCTTAGCAGCAATTGTCGGGCCTTCTGCGAGTATATCGCCAAAGCCTTCCCTGTAAGCCATCATCCTTAAGAGTTTATCAACGACTTCCGCATCTCCCCAGTTCAGCTCAAGGCCGCCTGTGTCTTTTGCAGTGAGATATCCTTTTTCCCAGCATTCCATTGCCCAGCTTATAGAGGCGCCAGCCTCAATGGCATCCATACCGTAGTTGTTTGTAAGGACTGCTCCATGGAGGCATTCATTGGAATCAATTATTCCAACCCTCGGGCCTGTTGGTACGCAGGCTTCGTATTCCGGACCGCCTGTGTATTCACCGGCGTATTTCCCGTCTCTGATTTCGCTGTGGATTCCGCAGACAATAGCGCATGAGAAACATCCTTCTTTGCCTTTCAGGTGTTTCTTTGCCCAGACTTCTCCTGAGATGTTTCTTGCATCAGGATGATAACCATATTTCAGGTTCTTCCATGGGAACCATCCCATTTCGTAGTTGCAGGGCATGATGAGAACCAGACTGCCATAAGCGTATAACCCTTGAGCCATTGGGTCAGTCCTCATGGTCTTTCTCCAATCGCTTGTTATCTGGTAGAATTTTTCAGGATCAGCAATCTTTACTCCGCCGGTTCCTCTTACAGCGATTGCCTTTATGTTCTTTGAACCGATTACAGCTCCGTGGCCTGTTCTTCCGGCTGCCCTGTAGCAGTCATTAAAAGTACAGGCAAAGCGGACAAGGTTTTCTCCTGCAGGGCCAATGGTCACAATATGAATATCCTTATCCCCTAACTCTTCCTTGATTATCCTGTCAGCGTCTCTTGGAAATTTTCCCCATATATGGGATGCATCCCTTATTTCAATCTTGTCGTCGTCGATCCAGATATAGGAAGGTTTTGGTGCTTTTCCCTTAAGGATTATCTGCTCATAGCCGGCAAATTTCAACTCTGCTCCCCAGTGTCCGCCCATGTTAGAGTCACCGAAACCGCCTGTTAAAGGAGATTTTGCAGTAACTGTTACACGGCCTGTTGAAGGGCCGAAAGTCCCTGACAAGGGACCAACTCCCAGCATTGCCAGGTTATTCGGGGAGAAGGGATCTACATCAGGACCTACCTCGTTATATAGAACTTCTGAATTGTAGCCTCTTCCGCCAAGCCACTTTCTTCTGTATTCATAGGGAGTCTCTTCAACTTCCCATTTTCCTTTGGTAAGGTCAAAACGGATTCTTTTTCCTCGCCATCCGTACATGTTATCACTCTCCTTTCAATTTTGCTATCACATCATCTGCCAATGCTCTGCGGCGATGACGGACTGTTAATTCAACCGGTGCATATTCCAAGCAATTAGTCGGGCAATGAAGCACGCACTGCGGGTCGCCATTACAGAGATTGCATTTGTATGCTTTCCCTGTCTTGTAGCTGATTCCTGCTGCTCCAAAAGGACATGCTCTGACACAAGCCCTGCATCCCACGCATTTTTCCTCGATGATAACCCCTGTACCTGTTGCAGGGTCTATCTGGTTTGCTCCTGTGGGGCAGACTTCTACGCAGACAGCTTTTGTGCAGAGGGCGCAGCCGATTGGAAAGCTATCGCCTACCGCTTCATTCCTTACAACCCTGATCCTGGAGAGGGATGGACTGCACTCTTTCTCTTGGTAGAGAGAACAGGCCATTTCGCAGACCCTGCATCCGCAGCATTGGTCTGCATTTATCATGATTACTTTTTGTTGACTCATACGTCCCCCTTTTAAGATTAAGCTAACGTTTAAAACCAAAACAAAGCTTCGTAATAATCTTTAGGGATTCACCTCCTTCCCATATTATTTTTTTATCTTTCTCCTTTCCGGAAGGGAGGTACCCAGATTTCTCAGAATACCCTTCAACCCCAAAATTTTTTTAGTCGCATCGTTTGGGGCAGGCGACCATTTCCCATGTCTTTTGGTTTATAAGATTTAGGTAAAATGGTTCGGAGATCGAATTTTTTTAACTCCCTAACTTTTTAACTCTTTCTGTCATATTTTTTGCCTTGTCAAGGAATTTTCTGTTATCAGCTATCGCTGTTATAAAAAAGTCAAGCCTTTCTTTATCAATCCCAATCATTTCCATGATTGATTTGGCAAATTCGACCTGCGTTGTCATCAGCTCTTTGCCATTTTTAAAATGGCAGGTCTGGCATCCACCGACTAAAACCCCGTCTGCACCAAGTTCAAAGGATTTAAAAATATCAAGCATTGATACCTTTCCTGCACACGGGACCCCGATGGGCAGGATGCTTGCCGGGTAGTTAAGCCTCTGAAGACCGACAAGGTCCATAGCAGCATAGGCGCATTCAAGACAGAGGAAAGTAACAATTTTTGGACTGATCGGGTTATTTTTTAATATTCCTTCAATCTGCGCGAAGAGTGATTCCCTGTTATAGTTCTTTGCCTGAATCGCACCTGTGGGGCAGTAGGCTGAACACTGACCACAGTTGACACAGACAAGTTCGTTTACCTTTGGCGGTTTGGTAAGAAGAATAGGTGATTCATCTGCGAAAATCCCTTCTACTGCATGAACGGGACAGACTTTAATACAGATTTCACATTTTATACAGAGGTCATCATTGACTTTGGCTGTTTTGAGTTTCCGAAGTGCTTCCTGCTTTTTTATCGCTGTAATGGCTTTTGCAGCAGCAGCTCCTGCATGCGCGATAGAGACCGGTATATTTTTTGGCCCGGAAGATCCTCCTGCTACATATACCCCGATAGATTCTGTTTCGTTTGAACGGTTTTTCCCGTAGTATTCTTTTATGAAGCCGTACTGGTTTAAATTCAGGTTAGAAACTTTAGAAAGCTCGCAAGTCCCTTGTGACGGTATAAGGGCTGATGAGAGGACTACAAGGTCAGCAGGGACTTTTAAATCCTGGTTAAGTAATGAGTCCTCCACAGATACATAAAGTTCTTTTGTCAGAGGATCTTCAGCGATTTCTGATGGTCTCCCCTTTATGAAGTTAACCCATTTCTCCCTTGCCTCTGTGTAATATTTTTCAAAGTTTCCGTGGCTTCTTAGGTCTATGTAGCAGATAGTAACCTCAGCACCGGTTGTGTCTTTAATCAGGTTTGCGTGTTTCAGGGCAAATATACAGCAAATTTCAGAGCAGTACTCGTGGTATTTATCTCTTGAGCCAACGCACTGGATCATTACAATTTTTTTTGCTGGTTTACCGGTTGAAGGAATAACTGGTATGCCTAATGTAGGCCCGTCAGGGTCAAGCATCCTTGCAAGCTCAACCTGGTTTATTACGTTAGCATATCTTCCAAATCCATATTCCTTAAGAGGCGATGCATCAAACATCTCCATACCGGTTGCTACAATGGCAGCACCGGCTTTTATTTCCTTTGCTTCTTTTGCCTGGCTTAAATCAATTGCCCGGGTCGGGCAAATCTCCTCACATTTCCTGCACTCAGGGGGACAGAGTTCCCTTTCTACAACATACCCTCTCGGGATCGCCTGAGGAGAGGGAAGATATATTGCCTTCCTGGAATTTGTGGAATATGGAAATTCCTTGATGTCACCTACAGGACAGACATCTTCGCACTTCTTGCAGAGTATACATTTTTTTGTATCTACATATCTTGGCAAGGCTTCATAGCTGACAGAGAAGTCTCCTGGTGAACCATTCAGTTTTTTGACCTCGGCTTGCGTGATTATTGTCAGATTTTCAAGTGTATCGATTCTGCTCCTGTAGAGGCATTTCCTGCAGATCTCAAGGTTGTTGCTATCAAGAAAAGCTGTGCACAGGGCGCAGTCATCAGTAGGGATAACCCTCCCGATCTTTGCAGCTATTCCGCCAATATATGGTTTCTTCTCAAGTAAATAAGTTTTTACTCCTGCCTCAGCAAGCTCAAAACTGGCTGCAATCCCTGCAATCCCGCCACCTATGACAACGGCGCTGCTTTCAACAAGAACTTTCCTGGTAGAAATTATTTCACTGTTTCTTACTTTCTCTAAAACTGACGTAAAGAGGGCTTTTGCTTTGTTAAGAGCGCCTGAGGAATCATTTTCATGAACCCATGCGCACCCTTCCCTGATATTTACTATCTCAAAACAGTCAGGGGACAGGTTCTTTTCCCTGAAAGACTTTTCAAAAACCTTGGAAATATTCTGGGGAGAACAGGCCCCAATTATTACTTTTTTGAATTTACCTTTTTCGATAGTGGTGGTAAGGAAATCAAGGTCCTTTTCCTGGCAGAGAAGATGGCAAAGAGGTGCTGTCTCAGCATCTTTCAGAGATTGTAAAGAATTGGTGAGGGATTTAAAATCTATTGTCTTAGAAATCTCCTCAGCGCATGAGCAGAGAAAAATACCAATTTCTTTACCCGTTTCCTTAACTTCTTCTTTGACAACTTCTTTGGCTGATTCTTTAACTGCTTTTTTAAGAAATTCTTTAACTGGCTTCTTAACTGTTTTCTTAGCTGGTTTTTTTAACAAAACGGCTTTTTTAACACGGGTTTTTTTAGTCTTCTTGGGTTTTTTCAGTTTCTTCTTCGCCTTCATAGATTCTCTCAAGTTGTATGTATTCCAACCCCATGTAATGTTTCAAGGTAGCCTCAGGCTTTAGCCTGAGCAGAATTAATTAAATTTAAAAACTTTATTCGCAACCTAAAGGTTGCGGCTACCTTTTCGCACAATTTTTTTAAGGAACCTTTTCATTCTCTCCGTAACTTCTCTGGAGATAAATAGCAAGTCGTGGAACAGATTCATAGGCTGTTCTCCATTTCCTGCACTTCTGACAATATTCCATTTCTGTCAGTTCTATCCCTTCCTTTTTTAATTTTTCCTCGATCTTCGCAATTGAGGCTATGGGACCAACTGGTTTTTTGCATTCTTTACAGAGTTTAAGCTCTGCTCTCTTTTTCTTTTGTAAATTTCCTGAAAGAAAATCTTTTACATCAAGTTCAACTTCAACTTTTATTGCTTTGTCATCACAGCTTGCCTCGCACCTTTTGCAGGCAACACAGATCTGGTGGCAGTGGCTGATTGTCCTTATGTTTTCTTCATCCTTAATTGATATAGCTCCGGTCGGGCAGGTCTCTGCGCATGCTCCGCAAGCTATGCATTTCTCATCATCAATTGTTACTCTGCCGGTAAAAAATATTTCCTGCTTTGGTTTAATGAGATGTCCTTCTTTTAGTCCTTCACCTTTTGCGGCAGATAATTTTTTGATGAGTTCAAGAAGGAGTTTGCGGTTCTCTAAATTTATTTCTCCAAATTTTTTGACTACTGTATCCATGTTAAAAAATTCAAAATTCAAAATGCAAAATTTTGGTATTTGATTTTTATTTACTTGATTTCCTGAATCTTAACTCCTAACTCAAAACTAATTACTTGGACCCTCGAATCCTTGAATCCTCGAACCCTTCCCTCTAATACTAATTCTTTTTAAATTTTGCAAGCTCTTGAGCCTTTAAAATATTTTTTTGTATTTTCCCGATCGAGGTCTTGGGGAAGCTTGTGACAAATTCGACATACTGGGGGATTTTGAATTTAGCAAGTTTTGTCCCGCAGTATTCCTTTAAAGCTTCAACAGTTACTGCCTGACCGTTCCTTAGCATGACAAAGGCTTTTACAGCCTCATCTCTCATCTCATCAGGAACCCCTATCACAACGGATTCAAGTATGGCCGGGTGTTCGTTTAAAACTCTTTCTACTTCGTTGGCTGCAATATTTTCGCCTGCACGTTTAATGACGTCCTTTTTGCGGTCAATAAAATAAACGTGCCCGTCTTCATCCATCTTCCCGAAATCGCCGGTGTAGAACCAGTTGTTTTTATCAAGTACAGCAGCAGTTGCCTCAGGGTTTTTGTAATATCCCTTCATGAGCTGTACACCGGGAGTCCCTTTTACAGCGATTTCCCCAACAGCCCCGTAAGGCACTTCATTCCTGTTATCATCTACGATCCTGATTTCATCCCCGAATATAGGCAGCCCTACTGACCCTCTCTTTCTTTTTGCATGCATGGCTGTAAAGGTGCAGGGAGCAAGCGTTTCTGTCAGCCCGTAGAGGTCATAGAGGGTGCAGTTAAACCTGCTCTCAAATTCGTCCCATTGCTCATCTGTTATGGCAATTGCAAAGCATATCCTTCTCATCTTGTGGTTTGCATCGTCTGGGTGACGCGGCTGAAGAAGGATCTGCCTCACATTGGTTGCAACAAGGCTTGTGATTGTAGCGCCGTATTTCCTTACATATTCAAAATACTTTGAGGCTGAAAAGCGCTCGCATATTATGATGCTCGCACCTGCTGTGAGAATTGGCATAAATGAGATATACATGGCATTTACATGGAAAAGAGGAAGCACACAGATATGCCTGTCCTCAGGAGTCAGTTTCTGCTCGCAAGCCATTGCCTCGCCTATCCAGAGTGAATTGGCATGGGTCAGAAGCACTCCTTTTGGTCTTGCCGTAGTTCCAGAGGTGTAGAGCATTGTTGAAACATCCATAGAGTCAACTTGGACGGGTGCAAGATCAGGTGATGAATTTTTAATTATATCTGAAAGGAGCATATAGCCCTGGGGAGCTTCTTCAGCCCTGTAAAGGATCAGGTTTTTAAGATGGGGGCATTTGCCCTTAATCCCGTTTATTATATTTACATATTCGGGGTCAGTTATCAGGGTAGTGCTTTCAGAGTGATTAAGCATGTATTCCATTTCATCTGCCTGAGACATTGTGTTAGTGGGAATCATTATTGCCCCGATCTTTGATGTTGCAAACCATGTCAGACAGAACCCGGTAGAATTTGGCAGATTGCAGGTAACAAAGTCACCCTTTTTTACGCCGAGTGAAATGAGTCCGTTTGCCAGCCGGTTAACCTTTTCGTTAAACTCCTTATAGGTTACAGCCTCAACACCCTCATCGCGGTCTATAAATATTAAAAATATTTTATTTGGATAAGTCTCAGCCTGAAACTCAAGGAGTTTTCTCAAGTTTTTGTTGCGTCCTATGATTGTGCTCATCTAAAACCTCCAATATAAAGGAAAATCAAAAATGAAAATTATTGTATTTATCCTTTTATTTTTAATTTTTGATATTTGATTTTTTATTTTCCTAAAATCTGCCCACCGTCAACTACAAGGGTAGCGCCGGTAATAAAATTTGATGCATTTGAAGCAAAAAATATTACTGATCCCACAAGTTCTTCAGGCTCGCCAAGACGTTTAAGAGGAAGGGTCTGCTCTATTATTTTTTTCCCTGCTTCAGAGGCAAAGAATTCCTCATTCATTGGCGTCCTGAAATACCCAGGACATATGGCATTAACCTGTATATTATGTCTTGCCCATTCAAGGGCGAGAGCCCTTGTGAACTGAATTACTCCTGCCTTTGATGCACAATAAGATGTCATATTTGGAATGGCAAGGGAGTAGGTAATGGAAGAGATATTTATTATCTTCCCGCTTTTCCTTTTTACCATTTCAGCCCCGACTGCCTTTGAGCAGAGGAACGGTCCTTTCATATTAACAGCCATAACGTAGTCCCAGTATTCCTCTTCCATTTTAAGAACTGGCTTATCTCCGCTTATACCGGTGTTGTTCACAAGGATGTCAACCTTTCCGAATTTTTCAATTGCCTCTTTTACCATCCGCTCTATATCTGTTTTCTTTGATACGTCAGCCGGAACAGGAAGTGATTTTCTCCCTTTACCTTCTATCTCCTTTGCGACTACCTCAAGATCCCTTAAAGTCCTGCTCACAACAACAACATCAGCCCCTGCATCTGCCAGCCCCAGAGCCATTGCCTTGCCAAGTCCCTTGCTTCCGCCTGTAACGATTGCTACTTTCCCTGCGAGATCAAATAATTTTAAACTCATAATGTCTATAAAAGAAAATTCTAAATTCGAATATCTAAACCCTAAATAAATTCAAATAACCAAAATTCAAAAAGATTTGGACAGGTCTAAAGACCTGTCCCTACATTTTTAATAATTTGTAGTGACAGACCTTCAGGTCTGTCAGAACAGCTTCATAATACCTCTGGCTTCTCTATAAACTCTTTTATCTGATTCAAAAATCTTGCAGCCGGTGCTCCGTCTAAGATCCTGTGGTCAAAAACCAGGCTTAAATAAAGAGTTAACGCTGCAAATATTTTTCCCTCAACCACTACTGGTCTTTCTTTCATGGCCCCTACCCCTAAAATCCCGCATTGAGGGTAATTAAGGATCGGGGTAAAAAACTCAAGTCCGAAGCCGCCTAAATTTGTAATTGTAAAAGTTCCTCCAGTGAGAATATCAGGACTCCGTGCTCCGCCTTTTACTTTTTCAACTATCTCTTTTCTTTTTTTAGAAATATCCTCAAGGCTGAGATTATCAGCACCGTGAATAACAGGAACAATCAGACCCTGATCCAGGGCGACTGCAAGCCCGATATTGACATCATCAAAGATTAAAATTTCATCATTGATGAGGCTGGAATTCATGTGCGGATACATTTTTAATGATAAAGCTGTAGCTTTGACGAGGAGGTCGTTGAAATTCACATTAGCAGATTTTTTTTCTTCCGCAAGTTTTTGCGCTTTGCCTGCATCAACAAGGACAACTTCAGCGACCCTGGGAGATTCCTTCCAGCTCTGGCCCATTCTCTTTGCAATTGTCGCTCTCATTCCCTTGACAGGAATCTTCTCTTTAATTTTAGGTTCCATCTATTTCTTCTTCTCCTTTGCAATCCTTTTGAAATACTTTTCAGGAATTTTCTTTGGGTCTTTGTAAATATGAAACACACACGGGTCATCAGGTGACTTTGCAGGTTCATGTACCCACTGGGGATGCCCGAACCACTCAGTTGCCTGAATGTTATTCCAGACTGCACAGTGGGCACAGTAGCTCGGGTAATCCTTTTCTCCAAACCCTATAGGCTTGGCTTCTTTTATCTTATAGTAATTCTTTGGCGGTTCATAAGCTCTCTCGCGCATAAGCCTTCCGCCGCTTCCGCACGGGTTGTGGATAAATGTGAATTTTTCATCATCCTCAATCAGTTTTACCTTTCCCATATGGGTTTTCATGAGATGGGCTGTTGCCCTCACAAAATCCTCAACAGGCATATTTTCCCATGCAGTAAATCCTTCTTTCTGCATTTCCCCTGAATGGCGCAAAACTCCTTCAAGGCCCTTATCCCCGTAGACCTTCCCCATATAGCTGAAGCATGAGACCATCATTTCTATATAGACATCATGGATAAAGAGATGCTGCTTCTCTCTTTCTTCAAGGAGCTTTTTGGCTTTCTCATCATCTTTTTCTCTTATAGCTTTTTCTATCTCCTTTGAGATTATTGCCTGCTCTTTCCTGAAATACTGCTCAATATACTGCATTATGT
>MGDB01000144.1:14183-21572 GCA_001790645.1 Candidatus Schekmanbacteria bacterium GWA2_38_11 | reverse complement strand
TTCTTCTAATTCTTTTGGATCCATAAAAGTTTCCTCATTCGGTTCTTATCATCTTATAGGGTAGTTTCGGGTCTCCTGACCCGAAAAACTTTCTTTTGATGGCAGGTCAGGAGACCTGCCTCTCCCCGCCAAATATTAAATTCTAAATTCTAATATCTAAATTCCCTGCCTACCGGCAGGCAGGTAAACAAATTCAAATGACCAAAATTCAAAACATTTGGACAGGTCTAAAGACCTGTCCCTACATTTTAATAATTCGTAGTGACAGACCTTCAGGTCTGTCAGAATAGTTTAGAACATTGGAATTTTGGATTTTGGTCATTGTTTAGGATTTAGAATTTCCTCTTATCCTTCCTCAATAACTGCCATGACTTCTCCGACCGGATAGACCTGCTCCACCTGACCGATTATTTTTTTCAGCATCCCCGAAGCAGGGGACTCAAGTTCATATTCAACTTTTTCAGTTTCAACTACAAGTATTACCTCTCCCTTTTCCACCCTGTCTCCCTCGTTTTTGAGCCATCTGACAACGCTTCCTTCTTCCATTGTTAAGCCAAGCTTTGGCATCACAACATCAACAGACATCTTTTTCTCCTTGTTCTAAACTTGAATCGTTAATTAGCCACTACCTCTTTCACTGCCTGGATTATGTCAGTATCTTTTGGCAAATAGAACTGTTCCAGAGGTTTGCTGAAGGGGATTGGAGTAAAGGGGGCTGCAACCCTTTTTATGGGTGCCTTGAGAAACCTGAAGGCTTCTTCACTCACAATTGCAGCAATTTCTGCCCCATAGCCACAGAACTTAACTGCCTCATAAGCAATAACAAGCCTTCCAGTTTTTTTGACTGAATCTATTATAAGATTTTTGTCCAGCGGACTCAATGTCCTTGGATCAATTACCTCAGCTTCTATTTTCTCTGCCGAGAGCGTCTGAGCAGCTTTCAAGGCTTTATGCACCATCTGGGATGTTGCAACAATTGTGACATCCCGGCCTTCTCTCTTTATTTCACCAACTCCTATGGGAATTGTGTAATCCCCTTCCGGGACATCTCCCTTCAGGCTGTATAAGATCTTATTCTCAATAAATATTATGGGATTATCATCCCTGATGGCTGATTTTAAAAGTCCCTTTGCATCATAGACAGTGCTTGGCATAATCACTTTCAGGCCCGGTATATGTGTAAACCATGCTTCAAGGCTCTGGGAGTGCTGAGGCCCTGCATTCATACCAGCACCGGCGGGCATCCTGATGACAAGAGGGAGCTTTGGTTTGCCTCCGAACATATATTTGATCTTTGCTGCCTGATTAACTATCTGGTCCATAGCGCAGGTTACAAAATCATTAAACATTATCTCAACAACAGGCCGCAAGCCAGTAAGGGCAGCACCAATGGCAAGCCCCACGATAGATGATTCAGCAATTGGTGTGTCAACTACTCTCTCTTTCCCGAATTGTTCATAAAGGCCCCTTGTGGCACTGAAAGAACCTCCTGCAATTGCCACATCCTCGCCGGCTACAAAAACCTTTGGATCTCTTTCCATTTCCTCTTTCAGTGCATCATTTATTGCTCTTACATATCTTGTCTCAGGCATACATCTATCTCCTAATCCAATTACAACTATTTTTCTATTTCCTTAAAATCCTTTTTTGGCGGGGTTAGAAAACCCCACCTATCGATAGGCGGGACATTCTTGTCCCGCAGATTTTCTTCTCTTAATAAACCGCTTATGAAATTAAGTCAAAAATTAAAAATCAGATACCAAAATTTTGGATTTTGATTTTTGAACTTTGAATTTTTCTCAACTATACACATCCTTCAGAGTCTCTTCAGGCAGAGGCAAAGGAGACTCTTCAGCAAATTTCACTGCTTCATCTATTTTTGGTTTTATTTCACCTTCAATATCTTCAATGTTCTTAGAGGTTACTATATTCTTTTCAAGCAAAAAGGTTTTAAATCTCTCAATGGCATCATTGCTTTTTGCGCTCTCAAGATCATCCTTGGGTCTGTATTTCTGGGGGTCACCTTCGTAGTGGCCTCTGTACCTTGTTGTATTGCATTCAAGCAAGGTCGGACCTTCTCCTCTTCTTGCCCGTTCTATAGCCTTTACCATAGCATTATGAACAGTTATTACATCGTTCCCGTCAATTGTTTCTCCCTTGATATTTCCAAAGGCTAAGGCCTTCTGGGCTACTTTTTCAATATCCATATGAGTTGACTGGGGAGAAAATTCAGCCCAATGGTTATTTTCGCAGACAAATATTATAGGGAGTTTTAAGATAGAGGCAAGATTTAAGGACTCATAAAAAGCTCCCTCGCCTGTAGCTCCATCTCCGAAAAAGCATGCTACTACCTGGTCTGATTTTCTGTACTTAGCAGAAAAAGCAGCTCCCACAGCGATCGGTATTCCGCCTGCAACTATTCCGTTTGCTCCAAGGATACCGAGGTCAAGTGAGGCTAAATGCATGGACCCGCCTTTACCTTTGCAGTATCCTGTAGCCTTGCCAAAGATCTCAGCCATGAGGATCTTTATGTCTGCTCCCTTTGCTATGCACTGGCCATGACCTCTATGGGTATTTGCAATGTAGTCCTCTTTTTTTAAAGGGAAACAGCATCCGGCAGCGACTGCTTCCTGGCCGATTCCCAGATGGATAAACCCTGGGATCTTACCGCCAAGAAAAAGCTCTGAAACCTTTTCTTCAAAACGCCTGATTGTGAGCATTGTGGTAAAAAGCTTTACCATATCTTCCTTAGTCAACTCCATCTCTGTTCTCCTCTATGCTCTTAAAATGCGGGGTTAGAAAACCCCGCCTATCCCTGCCTGCGGCAAGCAGGGATAGGCGGGACATTCTTGTCCCGCTGATTTTCTTCGCTGCCTATTTCGTTCCATCGAGCCTGGGAAGGCTCTCCCACTACTGTGGGAAACCCCTTCTGGGGTTGATTCTCCCAAAATCAGTCAGGCAAGATGCCTGACCTATTATGCCAGAAAATTTCAGATTTGAAATTTTCAATCTGCAATCTGAAATTCGAAATCAATACTATCTTCCCTTAAACACCGGTTTTCTTTTTTCTAGGAATGCCCGCAACCCCTCGTTCCTGTCTTCTGTTGCAAAATTTACAAGCCATGTCTCTGCTTCGTATTTTAAACCCTGATCAAGGGACATTGTCAATCCCTCGTTTATTGCTTTTTTAGACTGAAGGACTGCGATGGGAGAGTTGCCCAGAATTTTTTTTGCCATTTTTTTGCAAGTATCAATAAGCTCGACTGCCAGGACAACCTTGTTTACAAGGCCAATCCTGTAAGCCTCATTAGCGTCTATCATCTCGCCTGTGAAGATGAGTTCCTTTGCCCTCCCTTTGCCTACCAGCCGTGAAAGCCTTTGGGTCCCGCCCCATCCGGCAATAAGTCCGACCCCGACTTCGGGAAGACCAAGTTTTGCCTTTTCTGAGGCAATCCTGATATCAAAGCCAAGGGCTATCTCAGTTCCTCCGCCAAGGGCAAACCCGTTTATTGCGGCTATTGTTATCTTGCTGCTTCTTTCAATATTTGAAATTACCCTGTGGCCTGTAGTAACAAATTCCCTTGCCTCATCCATTTTCAGGGCGTTCATTGCAGCAATATCACCGCCGGCAATAAATGCCTTCTCTCCGGCACCCGTCATTATAACAGCTCTTATTTTTTTATCTTCCTCCAGGAAATCAAAAATTCTCCCGAGTTCTTTTATTGTTGGGAAGTCTACAGAATTAAGAACCTTTGGACGGTTAATGGTAATAAGAGCAATATCTTCTTGAATATCAACTAAAAAATGTTCCCAGCCCATAAATTTTCTCCTTTGGGATCAGTGCAAATTTAAAATTCAAAAATCAAAATGACAATTTAAAATTAAAAAATTGAAAACCAAAAATTTGATATTTGATTTTTAATTTTTGATTTTATTTCACTTGAACCCTTGAATCCTTAAATCCTCGAACCCTTTTCTTCCTCAGCACCCAATCAATTTTGCTATGACCATTCGTTGAATTTCATTTGTTCCTTCGCCAATTGTCAGAACCTTTGAATCCCTGTAAAGCCTTGAGATCAGATATTCTTCAGTATAACCATAGCCTCCATGGATCTGCAAAGCCTCTTCAGCAACTCTGACTGCTGTTTCTGAAGCGTATGTTTTAGCCATTGCGGCTTCCAGTGCGTAAGGAAGATTATTATCCCTCAGCCATGCTGCTTTATACGTTATGAGCCTTGAAATCTCAATCCTGGTTGCCATATCAGCAAGCTTGAACTGGATTGCCTGGTTTTTGCAAATCGGCTTGCCGAACTGTACTCTTTCCTGACTGTGGTAGAGGGCTAATTCGAAAGCTTTCTGGGCAAGACCAACAGAAATTGCTGCAATACTTATTCTTCCTACATCAAGGACTTCTAAAAACTGCTTCAACCCTTCTCCCTCTTTACCTAAGAGGTTTCCTTTTGGAATCCTGCAGTCCTCAAAAATCAGTTCTCTTGTATCTACTGCATGCCAGCCTATCTTTTCATATCTTTTCCCAATGGTAAAACCTTTGGCATCTTTTGGAACAACGAAGGCGCTGAATTTCTTATTCCCCTTCTGGTCCTCCCCGGTAGTAGCAAGAATTATTACTCCGTAGCTGAGAGGTGTACCAACGTTTGTTATAAAGCACTTTGTTCCGTTTATAACCCACTCGTTTCCGTCAAGGACTGCCTTTGTCTTTATTCCTCTTGCATCAGAACCTGCGTTTGCTTCTGTCAAGCCGAACGCCCCTAAAGCCTCGCCCTTGGCTAAGGGGACAAGGAACTTTTTCTTCTGCTCCTCAGTTCCAAAATAGAGGAAAGCCACTGAACCTATTGTCAGGTGTGCATTCCATGTTACTGCTACTGATTGGTCACCTTTGGAGATTTCCTCCATGGCTGCTACAAAGGCAACTGTTCCTGCGTTACTGCCGCCATATTCCTCGGGAATAAGCACTCCCATAAGATCAAGCTCGGCCATCTTTTTAAAAATAGCTGTGGGGAACTCACCAGTCTTGTTCCAGGCATCAGCATTAGGCATTATCTCGTTTTGAGCAAAATTCCTGCACATATCCTTGAGCATATTCTGTTCTTCAGTCAGTTTAAAATCCATCTTCCCCTCCCCATGATTAAACAATTAACCTTTAAATGCGGTGCATATTTTTTAAATTGCAATTCCCTGGAGTCTTCCCACAGGGTTACCTATTTCTGTCATTCCTGCGAAAGCGGGAATCCAAAAAAGAAAGAGACTGGATTCCGCATCAAGCATGCCCCGTACATAGATACGGGGTGCGGAATGACAAAAATCGGCATATAAAATTATATTTGGACACCCTGCGGGCAAGCCGTAGAGTGGTTCATTCGTAATATTTAAAATACCTTTTAGAACAGGCGAGGCGCCTGTCCTACCGCAAATATGTTTTACCTGAATTCCAAAAGTAGGTCCGGTGTCTTGCCTGGCACATTTTTTTATTTTACTTCATAAAAGTAAAGGTACACCCCTTTCCATCCTTCTGGTATTCAAACTGGATATCAAGGTCGTACCATTCTTTGGCAAGCTCATTATACCATTGCTTGCAATGAGAGCAGTAATAGGAGACACCCTCCCTGTTGCGTTTGCTTATTCCTTCTCTTTCAAGCCTTCCTCCGGAGTTGCAAGTTCCGGTTAGAACAATTTTTTTATCATCTTCAATCCATTTGAAATCACTTCCCAGGACATCCACAAACCATTTTAGTGTCCTTAAGGTTGCCACTCCGCCCTTTTCAAACATAGGCCGGGCAAATTCCTCTGCAATGTATTCAGAATATTTTTTTACCTCTTCCTCTCCAAGTTTTTCTCCCACATAGTTAAAAGCAACGCCGCACCATTTAACAAAAGCCCACAGGCAGTCGGCATAATCAGATTGCATCTTATTGAAATCAGCTCTTAGCTTTTCGTATTGTTCTTTTTTAACAACCGCTACCTTTGGCGCTGCTTTAACTTTTTTGACAGATATCTTTTTTGGTGGAGCTTTTTTTGCCACCGCCTTTGCAGGCTTTTTCTTTAATGACTTTTTAGGTTCCGAAGTCTTTTTCGCTTTAGCCTTTTTAGAAGCCATGCTTTTTAACTCCCTTAAAAAATTAGTCTTTTGGTGAGCAGATAACTTTACAGAATTTATCTCCCCTGCACATTGCCTTCGGGACTTCTACCTTTAACTTGTTACCCCACCCTGCTTGTTGTACTACTCCTTCAATAAAAGCTTTGGTTACGCAGTGGAGAGATTCAAAGTAATTTTCTTTTTTCTTTGCTCCGAAAGTTTTTTGTGTGACCTCAACAAAGGGACAAAGGGTTATTTTTCCAACAATCTCTTTTGAAGCATTTTTCCTTGCAATAAAGTTGCAGAATCTTGCAGTCTGGCAATATTCTATTACTCTGGCAAGGTCAGATAGTTTCTTTACCTCTCCTATATTTAAAGCGAGCAGGGCGTTTTTCACCCACTGGGGAGGATAGTTTTTCCATAGGTTAGAATGGAGTTTCATTGCCTTCTCTTTCCCGACCCCTTTTTCCATTCCGTTATACAGGAAATAATCTACCGCTATAAAGTTATTGAAATTAGCTCTCCCCTGTTCCTCAATGCTTCGATTTATTCTTTTGAGGGCACCAAACAATGGTTCTTCGCCTTCTATATTTAAAAACGGCTCTAAATAACGGGTCATTTTTATGCCTCCTTTTTCTTACGTGCAAAGACTCTGCATACATCCGTACATCCATCCCTGCACAGAAATAGATCCTGGTCTGCGTCAACTACGTCTTTCATTCCAGCTAACTCCACAAGCTTCCATACAAATCTTCTTGAAAGCTCTGCCTCCTGCTTATAATAGTCAAGGCGGTCCATATGGTTGTCAATTGGCCCGTAAGCCGGGTTTGGGCAAAAGTCAATTATTCCCACATGGCTGTCCGGGGTCTCTTCCTGGATGTTATATATGCAGGGATATGCAAGCCAGCAGAACTGGAATATTCTGCCAAGTGTCGGAATATCCTTTATTTCAGATAGTCCGAGGGCCTGCTTTGCCTGAACAAATGAGACCTCTGCAAGACCTTCCCATACTTTCCAGTAAAGCTCCAGAGCGTCTTTGGAACCTAATTCCTTTTTTAAGGTCTTCCATATATAATAGACATGAGCAAACACGGCCCTTGTTGCGTCAAGGCAGAGATCAGAGAAGTTTTCCCGGCCTGTTTCCTTCATATACTTTAAAGGAAGATCTTCAGGTAATTTTTTTTCTGTCATGTTTTCCTCCTCTTCTTTAAGTCTTGTATGGGTTCAAAATTTTAAACCTTTACTCTGTAATCAAGGGTAGGCTTTAGCCTCCCTATTTTAAGGGCGACTAAAGT
>MGDB01000144.1:7581-14169 GCA_001790645.1 Candidatus Schekmanbacteria bacterium GWA2_38_11 | reverse complement strand
TGTAATTGACCTATTTCTCCTTTGGCTTGTATCCCAACAGATTATCGTATAAGTCTGTTCTCCTGTCAGTATGGGGATTGTTAAATTCTGACCAGTGGCGGTACCTTGCAGCCATAACATTTATCTCAGCAACTACAACCTCGGCCTTGTCAAAGGAGGCTGGGCCTGCAACAAAGTTTCCTGCAGGATCAATTACGCAGCTATTTCCAAGATATGTGCATCCCCTTTCAACACCGGTTCTGTCAGCACATATGGTGTAAACACTGCTCATAAGAGAAAGGGCACTTGCTGTATAGGCTGCGGCAGGTTTTTCTGGCGTCTGAATTCCCGGGACAATGACCCAGTTTGTGGAATCGCATATTATGTCTGCACCCTGGGCAATGTAGATCCTTGTTACTTCAGGAAACCATCCGTCGTAGCAGATTCTGTTGCCGATCTTGCCAAAGGGAAGCTCAAAAACCGGAAACCCGGCGTCTCCTGGAGTAAACCACATCTTTTCTTCGTTCCAGAGGTGTGTTTTGCGGTATATTCCTATAAAACCATCAGGACCGACAACGGCAACGCTGTTATATAATCTATTCTCTTCTCTCTCAGTAATTCCGGCACAGATGTAAATATTCCTTTCCTTTGCAGCATTAAGCCATGCCTTTGTTGTTGGTCCGTCAGGGACATTTTCTGCACATGCAAAGGCTTCCTCTCTTGAATTATAAATATAACCTGAGTTGCACAGTTCAGGTAAAACTGCAAGCTTAACACCTTTATCTGCAGCCTGATGGATAAGCCTCAGGGATTCGTTGACGTTTTTTTCTATATTGCATATCTCCGGCTCCATCTGAAGGGCAGCCACTTTCACTAAACTTTCTTTTCCTTTTTCTCTTTCACCCGGATATGGCGGGATTGGACAGCAGGATGGAATTTTGACTTTTTCGCTCTCTTTTTTTGCCATTAACTCCTCCATTAAAATTTTGATTTTGAGCTTTTAAAAAATCTTATTTATTACTTCTTAATACTTTATTTCTAATCGGGCTTGCTCCTGCAGGGACAGGCGGGACGCCTGTCCTACTTAATTCTAATCCTTACTTCTGGCTTCTGCCTTTCACGCAGGCTAAAGCCTGCGGCTACCTGTAGGGCGACCCTTTAGGGTTGCTTTCTCAGCAAGGCTAAAGCCTTGCCCTACATTTACGACTATCAGGTCCTGAGTTCTGGGTCTTGTATCTTGCGTCTTAATCCTTACCTTTCACGGTGAAACTAAAATCTTTATATTTCTCTCAGGGTGTTCCAGTAGTTCGTTAAAGCCCTTTTCAATTATTTCGTTTAGTTTGATTTTTCCTGTTATCAGAGGCTTTATATTTACCCTTCCGTCAGCAAGGAAAGAGATAGCTGCCGGGAATTCATTTGGATAGGCAGAGCTTCCAATAAGCTCTTTTTCATGGGCCTGCATCCTTGCGAAATGGAATGGGGCCGGAGCAGAAAAGATCCCGACAATTACAATCCTTGCACCTTTACCTGAGAGCTTTATAGCAGAGTCAACTGTTTCAGGTTTCCCAACGCACTCAAAGACAAGGTCAGCCCTTAGCCCGTCCGTGTCCTGATGGATCATCTTTCCCACATCACCTTGGGATGGGTCATAGACCTTTGTTGCACCAAGCTCAGCAGCAAGCTTTTTACGGCTTTCCATTGGCTCCACAACAAAGACCTTGCTTGCGCCTGAAGCTTTTGCCACCTGCATTACAAGCAGTCCAATGGGCCCGCTTCCGACAACTGCCACAATATCACCCGGTATAATCCTTCCTCTTTTAACTGCATGGGTAGCTACAGCCAACGGCTCGACAAAGGCTCCTGCCTCATCTGACATTTCAGGAGGGAGCTTATAGCAGGTATAAGCAGGAACAACTACATAAGAGGCAAAGCCTCCGTCCTGACAAAGACCTGTGCTCCCAAGCTTTGCGCAGAGGTTATACTGGCCTTTTTTACACCAAAAACACTCATGGCATACAAGGCAGGCATCAGCAGTTACCCTGTCTCCTGTTTTAATGTTTGTTACACCTTCGCCTGTTTCAACTACTTGGCCGCAGAATTCATGGCCAAGAGTAACAGGAGGCATTTTACCCGTGAGGGGATGGGGTTTTGACGGGATGATAATAGGACCTTTTAAATATTCGTGAAGATCTGAGCCGCATATGCCGCAGTATGTTACCTTTATTTTTACTAAGCCCGGTGTGGCTTTAGGCTCTGGTACATCAATAACTCTTACATCTTTCTGACCATACCAAACAGCAGCCTTCATAAACATATCCTCCAAAGGAGAATTTTTTAAGTTAAGATTTTTTTAGAAGTTCTAATACGAGGGAAACCTTATGCATTTAACTCACCTTTCAACAAGGTGTTTTCTATTCATTATCTGCCCAAAAAAGTCAAGGGAAAAAAATCAAAAATCATAAAAATTCCGATTTTTTTGAGCTAATAAAGAGATTTCTGAAAAAGTCTTATTATATGATTACACCGATTAGGATGAGATTCCACAGATTTAATTAACTTGCAAAGAAAAAAAATCTCTGTAATCTTCCTAACTCTGTGTAATCAGTGGTCTTTCGCGTATTTTCCAGAGACCTTGTAAAAAGGCTGAGTATTAAATAAAATTCAGGAAGCCAGCCGGAAGGGAAAGACAATGTTTATTGGTGCTCATATGTCAATTGCAGGCGGTGTTGATAAGGCTGTAGAGAGGGGCAGTAGTATCAATTGCACAACCATTCAGATATTCACTAAAAGCAATACTCAGTGGAGGACTACTCCTTTAAAAAAGAAAGAAGTAGAGAATTTTAAAAAGAATGTTGAGATAACAAAAATATCGCCGGTATTTGGCCACAATTGCTATTTGATAAACCTTGCAAGCCCTGACCCTGAGATATACAGAAAATCAATTGATACCCTCCTGATTGAACTTGAACGTTCTGAAATTTTAGGTCTTCCATACCTTGTAATGCATCCTGGCTCTCACATGGGGGCAGGGGAAAAAGCAGGAATAGAAAGGATTGCTGAAAGCCTGAATAAGATTTTTGAAAAGATAAAGGGATATAATGTCCGGGTCCTTCTTGAAACAACAGCCGGTCAGGGCAGGAGTGTAGGCTATAGATTTGAACAATTAGCTGAAATTATGGCTTTAGTTGAATTTAAAGAAAAGCTTGGTGTATGCCTGGATACATGCCACATCTTTGCAGCAGGTTATGATATAAGAAGCAAGTATGGGTATGAAAAGACTACGGCTGAATTTAATAGCATAGTTGGCATAGATAAAATTAAGGCAATACATTTAAATGATTCCAAAAAGGAGCTTGGTTCAAAGGTTGACAGGCATGAGCATATTGGCAAAGGGTTCATTGGGCTTGAGACATTTAGATATATAATGAATGATGAAAGATTCCGGTTGGTTCCTAAGGTACTTGAAACACCAAAGGGTGAGGATATGAAAGAGGATGTGATGAACTTAAAGGTTTTAAGAGGGCTTATAAAGAGAAGTTAATCTATTCAGGCTTTTTCAACTTCAGGGCGGGGTCACCAAGAAAGACCATATCTTTAAGGTAGTCCTCTGATACTCCTTTATTGATGTAAGCATTGATCAGAGATTCATTAACAGCCTTTCCGAGTATCGTTGTATCACCGCTGAAAATAGTAGAGAATAGTTCCTTTCCAACCTCTTCATATTCATTGTTAAACCCGAGGCCTGTTGGGCCCCAGAAAGCAACAGCACCGCTATCCTTTGTCTTCAAGAATTCTTCTCCAAGGCTTTTCTCATCATACGCAGATGCAAAGTACCCGTTCAGGCAATTGAGGGTAACAAGGAAAGTGTATTTGTCCTTGTTTGACAAAAGAGAAGAGTCTTTGGTTGTAAAAATTTCTTCAGCAGCCCAGTTAGTAACAGCCCCGTGCCCAAAGTAGGTTGTAATAAGTGCACCGGAATTTATTATTGAAACCAGAGAATTCTTTGCCTGCAAAACAGATGAAAAACTCTTAAGATAAACTTTCTCTGCAGTATAAGTATCAGGAAGCTCATCTTCAAGTGCATCATTCGATACCTCAAAATCCCCGGCATCGTCTGGGTTATCAGCCACAAAAAGTATGTTTTTTAACCATGCTTCACCTGAAGAAAAACTATTATAATTTATTATCTTATTAATAATTTCATCTGCTTCATTTGCAGAGCTTGCAGCAATTCTGCCAATGTAAAGGTCAGGAATATTATCTTCTCCGTCAACGCAGGCATACCATGTGTCACTTGGTGTGGGGCCAAAAAGCGATGTACGGACTAACTTAGTTGGAATAAAACTCTTGATTCCGCTCTTTAAATAATCCTTATAGTCCATATTCCCGTCCCCGAGAAGGAGGACATAGGAAGGAGTTGGCTGTTCCCAGTTTTTGTAGGCATACTGGAGGAAATCTTTGATTGCTTGAGGGTCATAGAACCCGTAGCTGAATTCATCATATATATCGTTTATTTTTGCAATTTTGACTCTCATTCCTTCTGCTTCGTGAAATTGTGCAAGGCTTTTTGCCTGCTCGTAGAAATCTTCATGGGTTATGATTATGTAATCAGCGCCATTTGAGGCTGATAAAAGTCCGGAACTTTCTTTTTTTACTTCCAGTTTCAAAGGAGAGTTTCGTTTCTTTGCTGTTGTTACCAGGTATTCCGTTTCAGCCGAGGCGCTGTCATCAAATTTGAGAGCATATCTTTTTATTTTAAATTTTAAAGCCTTAATGTTTTTTGAATCCGTTACGTCGAAAACCTCAACACTACCTTTATTACCTTTAATTCCATTTATGTTATATGAATGCAGGCCATTCTCTTTTTCTGTAAAATAAAGTTCTCCGCCAACTGCTTTAAAGGAAGCCGGATAGGAGACTGTGAAATTGTTAAGGATTATATAGTCAGGCGCAGTGCCTCCGGTTGGTTCAATTGTAAGCGTATTTGCGCCTTCCTTCATGACTTCAGTAGTAGTTGTTATTGCCCTGGACTCTTCAACATCACCATCCCAATCAAAATCATCAATCAGGTTATTATTTATATAGACCTTTGTGTGGTGGTCCGGGTTTGCTGTGTCATCTGAAAGACCCTGGAGATTGATTAAGACATTTACTTCATCTGAAGCGGTTGAAAGGTTCTTCACGTTAAAGGAAAAAGACTTCTTATCAGGATATATCCTTTCCCAGAACCAGTGGTCTTTTCCTTCTTCTTTAGGTAGTGTCTGAATAAATTCCTTATTCTCTTCCCCTTTCAGATTATAGGTAAAATAGCTTTTCACCTGCCCTGTGCCAGATGTTCCGTTGCTTTTAAATTCCACTCTTTTACCAGTTTCCCCTCCGGCAGAAAGCCAGTACACAGAATTGTCAGAGTATTCCGAGCTGTTTTTCTTTCCAAAGAACTCTATGTAGTCTGTTTTACCAAATTTTGACTGGTTTTTAGCCTTTACTATTATTGGGATTTCTTCTCCTTTAAAAAAGAGTTTAAATGTTTGCGGGTTAACACCCTTCAAAGAGAACCCTGCTTTTGCGAGGTTACTTCCCTTGAAAATGTATATTCCATCTTCATTAACTTCGATTTTTAAAAGCGGATATGCCGGGTTATTTTCACCAGTTGCAAAAAGATTTGCCTTCAGTGTTTTTTTTCCTGAAATCCCTGAAGGCTTAAAAGCTACAGTTACATTTATTTTTTTAAAAATTGTAACTTTATGGAGCGAAGGGTTATATTGAAGCGGATAAACCCTGATAACAGCGACTCTATTACCTCTTATTGTGGCAATACCTTCTAACTCAGCCTGCTCTGTGGGGAAGGATTTATTTTGAGAATAAGCCTCTGTGGATTTAAAAAACTTTTGTTGAATTTCCTGTTTTCCGCTATCAAGAAGCAGTTTTATTTCAGGTGCCGGAACTATGTCTATATTATTGAGTACCTCACCGGTCTCGGCTTTAAATGTTATCTCAGGGTCTGCATTATCAGGAATCTTTACCAATTTCCTTTTAAACGGGAGTTGAGGGTAACCGGGTTTATCTGTAAGCCCGCCGTTTTTTAATGAGACAGCAGTATAAATTCCACCTTCAATATTTTTTTCGCTAAACAAAAAATTATCAAGGTTGAACTTGAAGGCTAATTCAGAGGTATTGCTCTTCCCACTTCCCGCTGTGGTGCAGGGAATTGAGATAATGAGAATAAATATATAAAAGGGGATGAAGCCCTTTTTTAGTGGAAAAAACTTGTTGCTCATTATACTTTAATAATCTGTCATAATAATAATAACAAATCAAGTTCAAATTATTATGGGCTGAAGTTATTTTTCCTGACTTTATAACTCGTTGTTTCAACTTTTACAGTACCATGTTGTGTTGGGCCTCCGCTGTCGATATCCTCAAGCTTATACCAGTAGGTATTGCCCGCTTGAACATTCTTATCTTTAAACTTATAGACTGCACCGTGTGTTGAACTCCCCTTTGCTTTGATGATGTTCCCGGTTATCTTTACATACTCACCATCCTCAGATTCACTGCGGTAGATATAGAAGCCAATGTTGTCAATTTCTGACTTTGTCTGCCATCTCA
>MGDB01000144.1:0-7484 GCA_001790645.1 Candidatus Schekmanbacteria bacterium GWA2_38_11 | reverse complement strand
GACTTTCCCAGTTTTTGATTTGGCAGTGAATGAGGAAAGAGTTATTAATGTAGGCGGATTTGTTGTGGTGGTTGTTGTCGTCGTTGTCGTAGTTGTTGTTGTTGTCGTCGTCGTGCTATAGTAACTAACATCAAAATTGACTATCTGGCTCTTCTCTGCATCAGTAAGCCCTGTCAGTGCAACAGGTGGAAGATTAACAATTGATGATGCCTCTGCTATTGCATTGGCATTGTTTGAAGCCTGAATCCCAAAAATCATTATGATTGCGGTTTCACCTGGGTCAATGTTAACATTGCCAAAAGTACAAAAAAGGTTATCTGCCCAGAACACTCCGTCAGCAGGAAAGACCGAAGAACCGTAGTAATAGTTAAAAGAAGTGCCTAAAAAGACTTTAGTTATGGAATCAACTGTTTCATCTGCTCCAATTCCTTGGAGAACAAAGGCTAATGAGGGATCTCCAAAGCCATCAACGCTGTCATCAGTAGAAAACCATGTGTCAGTTATCTCATCTATGGTGTCGCCATCAGAACTTCCGGTGACAATTGTAGAACCATTTGATCCGAGGTTCCCTCCAATGGTTATATCTGCTGTTATAGGGTTTGAAGTTGGATTGGTAAATATATTAAGGAATCTTGCAAACTTTCCTCCATTTAAAGGGACAAAAATCTTTCTGCTCACATCAAGCCCCGACATAGAAACAACAGGAAGAATAACAGAACGCCCACTGTCACTTAATGTATAGCTTCCCCCGGGATTATAAGGAGTTCCGTTGACATATAAAATAAAAAACATGTCATAGGCATCGCGGTAACCATCGATTTCTGCACCAAGCTGGGTATCAATGTCGTATAGGTAATGATTCTCGTCGTATAATTTAACTATAGCTGAATGGGAGTGAACACTGAAGAGAAATAGAAATGAAAAAATAACCAAAAAGCTGATTTTTAATCTCATAATGTTCCCTCCAAGATTAGTAATAAATTATCCCTCTTTTTTTTAGATTTTTGGTATTACACAAATATATTTACTTATAGATAATAATAAAAATTTTTAAAAAAAAGGCTGGCATTTAAGCCAGCCCTTTTCCATCTTCTATGCCAGGTATATTATAAATAAACCCGGAACATTCGGCATGTTAGTCTTGTACATGGCATTTGTTGCAGTACACTCTCTGATAAGAAGCAAATTTGCTTGCTGGTATATCATTGTATGCTGCCAGTGTCTCTGCGCCCAAACGGCCTCTTGCAAACTGTGGAACACTTGGTGTTGTATCAGTTCCAGGCCAGAGGCTGGTGTATGTCATAAATTCGCCCTCGTTGTTCCATCTTGTCATTTCCATGAATCCTGATGCATGAGCTCTGTGGCATGAGAGGCACATTACCTGATTACTTGAGGCAGGTCCTGCATTAGGAGTTGAAGTTACTATTGCCTTCAGTGCGGTATAATCAGTTGAATTCGTTTCAAAAGGAACCAATGAGCTATATGAACTTGCTGAACTACCTGTTGCATCACCTGATTTTACATAGGTATTGTAGTTATTAGCTATTGTTGAACCGAGGTTCTCATCAACTGAGTGTTTTAATCCGCCAGAATCAGTATGCATGTCTGGGTGGCAGGTTGCACACCATCTTGACATACCTTTTCCATAGGCAACACGGGTATATGTAGAAGACTCTGTTCTGTTGTAACTAGATGGTGCAACTGCTGCTGGTGGGTTTACTGCAAAGGAAACCCCAGCTGCTGCTATTAAAGAATTGGTATAGCCGATTCCGCCTAATAACCTGTAAACACCTACTGCTTCTCCTGCTGCAGGGTCAAGACTGGTGGCATAAGAACCTGAGCCTATAATCGGAGCACCTGTAGTTGCAATTGCCCCACCGTTAAGTCTTCTGTATTTACCATGCATATCATGGCAGCTGATACAGGCAAGCTTGTTAGCAGGATATGATCCGCCAGGAGCAGTTGTGTTAGTAGCATCTTCAACATAATTTTTGTCTGCTGCAACTATGTTGTGTCCATGGGTCTCTCCAGCTTCTGTAGATGTGGTGCCTCTGATTGTCATTGTATAGGATTTTTTCAACCAGCCAAAATCTCCACCAGGAGTACGCTGTTTTGGAGCAAGGCCTGCACCCAAAGATGCTTCTGCAGTGCTGATATGATAGCTTGATGGTCCTGTGTCTGCTGCATTCTCATGGCAGCTTAAGCATGTTGAACTCTGGTCAGTTCCGATTAACAGATATTCACCAGCTGGTTCATGCATATTATGGCAGCCTACGCATTCTGCAACACCGCCGGAATGGAATGCATAGCTTGTGCCGTAGCTTAAAAAAGCTACTGCAGCAACTATTAAACTTAACTTTAAAACTTTCATCCTTCTCCTCCTTGATTTTTCTCCGGCAACCCAGCCATCCTTTTAAGGACCCGTTGGCTTTGTGCCCCCACCTTGCGGTGGGTTTACTTTTATCGGAGGATTAATTTTCATTATTGGCACACCCAATAACTTTAAACTTCTCTACAACTTTTTATCACCGTTACTATTTCTTCTTCCCCTCCATCACCTCCTTCTATTGGTTAGTTAACTGACAGAATAAGCACATCTTTGTCTTTTATCTGTCAGTTATAACTTAACTTATAAACACTAACACCCCTTCTTTGACCTTGAGCCACATAAACCCTATCTTTGCTGTCAAGGGCTAAGTCATTAGGAATTATAAGATTTCCAGCCTTGGAACCCCTATGCCCAAACTCTGCTATAAAATTGAAATTGTTATCAAAAACCATAACTACACATCTTAATTTATCAGCAACCAGATAATTCCCATTTCTATCTGATGCGATTCCTGAAACAATACTAAACTCTCCGGGAAGGCTTCCATGTTTGCCAAAAGATAGGATCTTTCCATCAGGAGAAAGTCTGCATGCCGTAAAGAGCACAGGAATGGTGAACAGCATATTTCCATCTTTATCCAAACTAAAACCATCCATCTGTGTATCATTCCTGTCCTTCTCATTAAGACCGAGAATTGAAATAATGTCATAACCATTTTTAAAATTGCCGTCATTGTCTGTTATAATTACTCTCATATAATTTTGAGATGCCAGATAAAGATTCCCCTTTAGATAAGCCATGCGGTTTGGTGAAAATTTTGAAAACTCAACTGGGAGATTTTTAATCTCAACCCTGCCTACCCTTTCACCCCTGAAATTGCAGCGAATAATCTCAGGTTGTGTTTCTTTATAGGAAAGCAACAGGATATTCCCTTCTTTATCAATAGAAATATCAACGAGATTGCCAAGGTCGCCATCTTCACCAAAACTATAAATCTCCATGCCGTTTTCATTGAATACTCTTACTAAATTCTGATATAAAACATATACTTCATCTCTCTCAGTATCTATAACAATTCTCGTCCAGTCATAAGGGATTATCCCGTTGAAGTTAGACAGGTTATAGAGATAGGATTCCTTTACATCTACTGCCATAACTGGTGTCGAAAAAGCCATGAGATAAAGAATGGCCAAAAAGAACCCTATTATCGATGTTAGAAATAATCTTTTATTTTTCATAAAACCCTCGCTCTTGCTATAAGCACTTTCCATGCCAAAATTTTCTTCCCGGTCATTCTGTGAAGGGGTATTTCAAAGAGATTTTTCTGGAAGGCTTATGAGATTCCGAGATGTGGTTATAACCAATTGAATAATTAAGATATATTCAGCTAAGGCTTCCTTTTTTTGCAGAGATTAAATTTTTTCTATAGTCTCAATTTTTTTTATGGTTTAAATTTTTATCATAGGGGAGTTAGAATCAATCTCTTTTTTGAGCGGCTTTGCGCTAATGAAAGTGCGGATACGCGCAGTTTTATATTAGCACGGTTTGGGGAGCATCTCCTTGAGTCTGGAAACATTCAGTGGCTTTTCTAAAAAGCCAACAACAGAGTTCTTAAAACCATTCCTCTCAACTTCTTCCCATTTCCATGCAGTTATAGCGATAATTTTTATATTGGGGTTAAGGTTTTTTATTTTATCTATAACATCAAATCCTGAAATATCAGGGAGTTTCAGATCAGTGATAACATACTGGGGGTTAATGATTTTAAACTTTTCAACACCTTCCTGCCCATTTGTAGCAACAAAAACCTCATGCCCTTCTCTTTGAAGTTCTTTCTGCAGAAACCAACAGATCAGCTCTTCATCATCAATAATTAGAATATTAGACAAGATTTCTCCTTCAAGTTTTAAATATAGAACACTCTTTATTAATTTAATATGCAAAAAAAATGCCAAGATTTCTCGGCGTGGTCGGGCCTGCCTGGCGGCAGGCAGGGACCACGCCCTACATCCTACCTGTAGGGTGCGTTCCCCGAACGCACCGAATTAAAGGAGATCATATTTTTTCAGTCTTCGACGGAAGGAATCTCTGGTAAGGTTAAGAAGTCTTGATGCCACGGTCTGGTTTCCCTGGGCAAGAGATAAAGCCTGTCTTACAAGTTCCTCTTCTATTTTATCAATGTCAATCCCATCTGGTGGAAGTGTTATATCTATTATCTTCTCTTCTTCTTTTTTATAATCTTGTAAAAGTTCCATTGGCAGGTGAGATTGATCAAATATATCTTCAAAGGAAAGGATAATCGCTCTCTCTATAACATTTTTAAGCTCTCTTACATTGCCGGGCCAGTTATAGTTTAATAAAATTTCTTTTGCATCTGGAGAAATATCCTTTACATTTTTTTTAAAGTTTTTATTGAATTCCCCTAAAAAATGCTTAATAAGCGGATAAATATCTTCCCTGCGCTCTCTCAGAGGCGGAATATAAATTGATATAACATTAAGCCTGTAGTAGAGGTCAGCCCTGAATTCACCGGACTCAACAAGTTTTTTTAAATCCTTGTTGGTTGCTGCAATTATTTTTATATCAACTTCTATGTCGTTAGCCCCGCCGACTCTTTTAAAATACCGGTTTTCTATAACCTTGAGGAGCTTAGCCTGAAGGGAAGGCTTCATATCACCTATTTCATCAAGAAAAACTGTTCCTTCATCAGCAAGTTCAAAAAGTCCTTTTTTAAGAAACTTGGCGTCTGTAAAGGCACCTTTCTCATAGCCAAATAGTTCGCTTTCAAGAAGGGTCTCCGGCAATGCTGCACAGTTGATTTCCATAAACGGATTGTCACATCTCTCGCTCCTATAGTGGATTGTTTTGGCAATCAGATCCTTTCCTGTCCCACTCTCCCCCTGCACTAAAATTATCCCTGCTTTGCTCTGAATTACTCTTGAGACTGTATCAAAAACCTGCTTCATCTTCTCAGAATTTGCAATTATGTTTTCAAAGCTATAAGGCTTTCTCTTCTCATCTCTCAGGGACTTTACTTCTTTTCTGAGTTCGTAGATTTCAAGAGCATTTTCAACAACTACCTTTAATTCTTCAAAATCAACAGGCTTGCACAAATAATCAACAACTGATCTCATCTTCATTGCCTTTACCGCATTCTCAACTGTTGCAGCTGCTGTCATCATTATTGCCAGAGTATCGCCTTTTAGCTTATGAATCTCTTTTAAAGTTTCTAAACCATCCATCCCGGGGAGTTTTACATCTAAAAGGACTAAATCAGGAGGATTTTCTTTGAACTTGTTAATTGCTTCCTCACCGCTTTCAGCAGTGAGTACCTCATATTTCAGTTTTGAAAGCTCTTTTTCAAAGGACCAGCGAATTAAATCCTCATCATCAACAACTAAAATCTTTGCCTTTGCCATAGGTTATTTTCCGTAACTAATTGATTATTTTTCCCAATAAAAGTAGCCGCAGGCTTTAGCCTGCGTATTACATAATCCCCGCTAAAACATCCTCTATTTTACATCCAATAGAACCTTAGAGATTTCTCCTCTATAATAAACTGAAGGCAATCTGTGCTTTTTTTCTTTCACACCCATCTTATTCTCGCAGGCTAAAGCCTGCGGCTACAATTAGGGAATTCACATAAAAACAATATCTTCTTAATCGAATTTAATATCCCCTACACAGGCAGGAGGATAGTAAAAGTAGTTCCCTTGCCTGGTTCGCTATTAACTCTCAGCTCTCCATTATGGCTTTCAACTATGTTTTTTACAATATATAATCCCAGACCAGTACCCTTATGTTTTGTTGTAAAAAATGGATTGAAAATTTTTCTCTTATCCTCTTCTTTAATTCCCATTCCGGTATCAGTAAAATTTATCTCTATCATAGAATCAGAATTACGTATCTTGGAAGAAATGAATAAAGTCCCTCCTTTTTTCATTGCCTGAATTCCATTTAGCATTATATTCAAAAAAACCTGCTTCATAAGTTCAGGATCAACAGAGGCTTTTAATTGATTTTTATCCAGGTCTTTTTTAATTTCTATCCCCTGAACTTCTGCCTGCTGCTGGACAAAAAAGACTGTCTGTTCTATTATCTCATTTAAATTAGAAGTAACTTTTTTGGGAACAGAAGGCCTTGCAAAGCTTAACAGGTCTCCGGCAGTTTTTGACAGTCTGTTGACCTGTTCCAGAATCATTTTTAAAATCTCTTTATTGCTTTCTCCTTCCTTCATCTCTGAATGAATCACTTTTAATGCTCCTGAAATTCCTGCTAAGGGGTTTTGGATCTCATGGGCAATACCTGATGCCAATTGTCCTATTGAAGCCAATTTTTCAGACTGGGCTAATAATTTTTGATGCTGTTCTTCAACTTCTTTCTTTGTCATCTTAAGGCTTTTTACCATCGCATTAAAACTATCCCCTAAACTGCCAAGCTCATCCTTAATCCGGAATGTATCACTCACTTCAAGATCACCCTGCTTAATCTTTTCCACCATCCTGTCAAACTTATGAATCCTTCTGTAAATAAAAAGGTTATTGAAAATATAAAGGACTACTGCTATAAAACCCATAGATACAACAGCAGAAAGAATCATGGCATTTCTTAAGTCCTTTAGGTGTAGCCATGCTTCTTTAAATGTATAATTTATATTTAATATTCCTATAATTTTTTTGTTGCTTTTATGGCAACCAAAGCATTGCTTTTTATTTTCTATTTTTCTGAGAACAGAGAAAATCTTCTCTTTCTCTTTGAAATCTTCTAAAAAAACTCCTTCAGTCTCCTTAATTTCTTTTAATATATTAGCAGGAATATGCCTGCCTATAGCTTTTTTATCAGTAGAAAAAACTATAAGGCCATCATCATTCATTATATTTGCACCATGAATTTCTGCAGACTTTGAAATGCTTTCAAAAAAACTCTCCACTCCTTTTAAATCTCTTGTTAGCATAAAATGTTCTAAATTTTTAATGATAAGAGAGCTTAAGAAAAGGCAGGATTCTTTAGTTTTATCAATCTCAGAATTTGTAAAGACTGTAATCAATGTATAACTCGAAAATGCAAAAACCACAAACAGCGTTACTGCAATAGTTAAAGTAAGTCTGACATCAAGCCTTGTATAGAATTTTCGTGTCATAATCTTTTTAAAAAA
>MGDB01000143.1:21513-22186 GCA_001790645.1 Candidatus Schekmanbacteria bacterium GWA2_38_11 | reverse complement strand
AAAAAATCACTAATAAGGCACTTGGAATTTTTTAATACAAATCCATATTTGGCACCGACAATCGCTGGAGTTGTTTTGAACTGTGAGGAGAAGCATGCTATATCTAAAGACAATAGCATTGATTCAAGTTCTTTAAAAGCAAGACTGATGGGGCCTTTCGGTGCTATCGGAGACTCTTTGTTCTGGGCAACATTTAGACCCTTGATAGGTATTTTGGGTTTTATTTTAGCTTTTATTGGGATTAAAGAAGCTTCTATCCTTTTTCTTATTATTTACAATATACCTACTTTCGGAATCAGATTCTATGGACTGTTTAAAGGTTATCAGTTGGGTCCATCAATCATAGAAGAAATAAAAAAAATTAACCTAAACCTTTTTATGGCAAGAATGAAAGAATTTTCCTGTTTTTTGCTTGGATTGTCTTTGGGTATATACGCTTTATCACCTAATTTTCAGATTGCTAAAGATAGTTTGCCACTAAATTTCATTTTATGCCTTGTCTTAATTTGCATTTTAATACTATTGCTAAGAAAAAAACTGTCTTCCGTAACATTGATTTATTTTCTTGCTGTTGTGTGTATTGGACTGATGTATATCTGATTTTATAGATTATGAAGCCAGAGAAAAAAAGTATAAGAGTTGTGATAAAGAACAAGCTCGGATTACATGCAAG
>MGDB01000143.1:19867-21265 GCA_001790645.1 Candidatus Schekmanbacteria bacterium GWA2_38_11 | reverse complement strand
ATTCCTGCCCTCGCAGGAAATTCTGGATTCCGCATCAAGTGAGGAATGACATGCGGAGACAACCTGAATACCCTGTGCGGAAGCACAGGGTATTCAGGTTGTGTTTTTCATAAAAACAGGAAAAATTTAAAAATATCTTGTCTTTTTCAAATTTAAATGTATAGCTTAACGACCAAATTGATATATTTTCAAAAGGAATGGGAACAGAAAAATATTGTGCTGTAAAATCGTAATAATTTAACAATCTGTGTAAAGAATGCAAAAAACATTTAAAGGGATAGGCGTTTCTCCTGGAATAGTAATTGGAAAGGCTCACCTTTTGAACCGTGAAATAGAAGCTATTCCAAAATACTATATAGGGGAAGACGAGAAGGAAAAAGAGATCAAGCGCTTTCAAGAGGCGATTAACCTTTCAATTAGCCAATTAAAAAGCATTAAAGAGCGCTTTTCAGAAGCTATAGGACAGGAGCATGTTTATATTTTTGAAGCCAAGATTCTTATGTTACAAGATGAAATGATCTATAAAAAAGTAACAGAAAAAATAACAACCGAGAAAATGAATACAGAATGGGCTTTAACAGAATCTATTGGCGAACTGATTAAGATCTTTTCTGGTTTTGATGATGAGTACCTGAAAGAACGAAGGACTGATATAAGCAACCTCGGAAAAAGAATTTTAGCAAATCTTATGGGGTTTGAGCATGAAAGTATATCAGACCTTAAAGAAGAAGCAATTGTTATAGCCCACGACATTGCTCCTTCTGATACTGCGCAGATGCATAAAGAAAAAGTAATAGCCTTTGCAACTGATATTGGCGGAAAAACTTCTCATACAGCCATAATGGCGCGGTGCCTCGAAATACCGGCTGTAGTAGGTCTTGAGGATGTAACCAGCTATATAAAAACAGGAGACAGGATTATTGTTGACGGAAATTCTGGTGAGGTATTGGTAAATCCTGATGAAGAAACTTATAAAATATATTTAAACAAACAGCTTGAATACAATAGCTTACAGAAAAACCTCTATAAATTAAAGGATCTGCCTGCTGAAACTGCTGATGGTTACAGGGTAAATTTAACAGCCAATATAGAATTGTCAAAAGAGATTGATGCAGTTTTGGATCATGGAGCTGATGGGATAGGGCTGTATAGAACAGAATTTTTGTTTTTAAATAGAAGGATTCTTCCTTCTGAGGAAGAGCAATTTGAAAATTATAAGGCTGTAGCTAAGAAGATCTATCCTCTACCAGCCGTTTTACGTACACTGGATTTAGGAGGAGATAAGTTCCTCTCGCATTTAGACTATCCTGAGGAAATGAACCCGGCTATGGGTCTCAGGGCAATAAGGTTTTGCCTGGATCAGCCTTGGATCTTTAGAACCCAATTGCGGGCAATACT
>MGDB01000143.1:19599-19857 GCA_001790645.1 Candidatus Schekmanbacteria bacterium GWA2_38_11 | reverse complement strand
GTTTACGGCAATCTGAAGATCATGTATCCAATGATTTCCGGAATTAAAGAATTAACTTTAGCCAATGCAATTCTTGAGGAGTGCAAGGAAGAATTAAGAAAGGAAGAAAAACCATTCAATGAGCAAATTCCTGTGGGTATTATGATTGAAGTACCGACTGCTGCTCTCACTGCTGATATTCTGGCAAAAGAAGCAAATTTTTTCAGCATAGGTACTAATGATCTCATTCAATACTCATTGGCAATTGACAGGGTAAAT
>MGDB01000143.1:7036-19589 GCA_001790645.1 Candidatus Schekmanbacteria bacterium GWA2_38_11 | reverse complement strand
CTTAATCCTTGTTGGTTTAGGTATTAATGAGTTGAGCATGAACCCCGGGTCCATCCTGAATATCAAAAAACTGATAAGATCTATAACATTAGAAGAAGCAAAAAAAGTTGCAGACCACGTGCTATCTCTGGATACGTCTAAGGAGATAGAAAATTATTTGAATGAAGAAATAAAAATAAAACTTTACAATAAAGTAATTCTCAATTGAGGGAAAATTAAAATCAAAAATCAATCTAATTAATTCAAACTTTTTTCAAGGAGCTTTAAAGTGAGCAGAAAAGATTTTTTATTTACATCTGAATCAGTTACCGAAGGACATCCGGACAAAATAGCTGATCAGATATCAGATGCGGTTTTAGATGCAGTTATTGCCAAAGACCCTAATTCAAGGGTTGCGTGCGAAACATTAATAACAACAGGATTGATCGTTATAGCAGGGGAAATTACGACAAAGGCAATCGTAGATGTTCCAAAAATTGCAAGAGCAACCGTAAGAGAGATAGGATATGACAGGGCAAAATATGGGTTTGACTGTGAAACATGTGCAGTATTGACCTCTATCGATGAACAGTCTCCTGATATTGCTCAAGGAGTCAACAAAGATGAAGCCAAAGCACAGGGAGCAGGTGATCAGGGACTTATGTTTGGATATGCCTGTGATGAGACAGAAGAGTTAATGCCGATGCCCATAATACTTGCCCATAAATTAGCAAAGGGGTTATCAGATTTAAGAAAAAGTAAAACTCTTAAATATCTCAGGCCAGATGGTAAAACCCAGGTAACAGTTGAGTATGTTGGTGGTGTACCTGTGAGAATTGATACTATAATTGTCTCTTCCCAGCACAGTCCAGACATAACTCCCAAAGAGATGAAGCCGGAAATCGTTGAGAAACTGATAAAACCTATTATGCCTAAGGGACTATTTAATGAAAAAGATGTGACAATATATATTAACCCTACCGGAAGATTTGTAGTTGGTGGTCCAATGGGTGATTGCGGTTTAACTGGTAGAAAGATTATAGTTGACACCTATGGGGGAGTAGGCAGCCATGGAGGTGGCGCTTTTTCAGGAAAAGATCCATCCAAGGTTGACAGATCAGCTTCATATATGGCGCGACACATTGCAAAGAATATTGTTGCTGCCGGCATTGCCAAAAAGTGTGAAGTACAATTAGCCTATGCCATAGGGATTGCCGAGCCTGTATCAATTATGATAGATACCTTCAACACGGGGAAAATCTCTCCCTCAGAATTTAAAAAAATAGTAAGAGATAATTTCGATCTCACACCTGCCGGTATAATCAGTTACCTTAATTTAAGAAGGCCTATATTTAAAAAGACCGCAGCTTATGGCCATTTTGGCAGGAATGAACCTGAGTTCACCTGGGAAAAAACGAATAAAGCTGAAGACATAAAGCGTGCAGCCGGGTTTTAAAGTTAAGGAAGGAAGCTATTCCTATTCATGATAGGAAACACAAAGGGGCAGGTTGTTAACCTGCCCAATATATTTAAATGCTACGCATCTTAGTTAAAACGGAGTGGTATCAGCAAAATATTTAGAATGAAATTATAATAACAGAGGAGGGAATTAGTGAAATACGATGTTAAGGATTTAAAACTTTCAAAAATAGGTGGGCAACGTATTGAGTGGGCAAACCAGAGTATGCCGGTATTAAACCGCATTAAAAAAAGATTTGAAAAAGAGAAGCCGTTAAAGGGGTTAAGAATAGGGGCATGTCTTCATGTTACAACAGAAACTGCAAGTCTGATGATAACCTTAAAAGCCGGTGGAGCCTCAGTTGCCCTGTGTGCTTCAAACCCGTTAAGCACCCAGGATGATGTTGCAGCCTCGCTGGTCAAGGATTTCAACATCCCTTCATTTGCCATAAAAGGTGAGGACAATAAAACATATTATAAACACCTTAACAGTGTTCTTGACACCAAGCCGCATGTTACTATGGATGATGGAGCTGACCTTGTCTCTGAGATCCATGGAAAAAGAAAATCATTGATAGACACTATACTTGGCGGAACTGAAGAAACTACAACTGGTATAATAAGGCTCCGGAGTATGGCGGAAAAAGGCGTTTTAAAATTTCCGGTAATCTCAATAAATGATGCCAATACAAAACACTTCTTTGATAACAGGTATGGGACAGGTCAGAGTACTATTGATGGTATTCTTAGGGCAACAAACAGGATGTTAGCAGGTTCCCGGTTTGTGGTCTGTGGCTACGGGTGGTGCGGAAGAGGGGTTGCAATGCGGGCAAAGGGAATGGGAGCAAGAGTAATTGTAACCGAAGTAAATCCATTAAAAGCCATTGAAGCAGTTATGGACGGTTTTGATGTTATGCCAATTGCAGAGGCGGTGAAGATCGGGGACTTTTTTGTGACTCTTACCGGAGATATAAATGTAATTAGAAAAGAACATTTCCCAAAAATGAAGGATGGAGCAATTGTGGCCAATTCCGGGCATTTCAACGTAGAAATCGATCTTGCAGGACTCGGGCAATTGAGCAATAAGAGAAGAAAAATAAGGGAGTTTGTCGAGGAATATACACTGAAAAACGGCAAGAATATTAATGTCCTTGGAGAGGGGAGGCTTATAAACCTTGCAGCTGCAGAAGGACATCCCTCAAGTGTCATGGATATGAGTTTTGCTAATCAGGCTTTGGGAGCGGAATATCTTATTAAAAACAGAAAGAGTCTGGAATGTCAGGTATATAAAGTACCTGATGTAATAGACAGCGAGATTGCCCGCCTGAAGCTGAAATCGATGGGCATCAGGATTGATACCCTGACAAAAGAGCAGGAACACTACCTCGCTTCCTGGGAGATGGGGACCTGATTTTTTAAATTATAGGGTTTGAAAATTCAAGGGTTCCAGGAAAAATCCAAACACGAATTGTTGTATTTGATTTTTTTAACTGGAATCCTCGAACCCTTTTAAGAGAAAAAACCTTTAAGCTTTATCAATCATAGCGTTGATCTGTGCTTTCCCCTGGGCACCTATGAGTTGATCTGCTACCTGACCGCCTTTAAAAAGCATAAGAGTTGGAATAGACATTACACCGTACTTGGAAGCAAGCAGGGGATTATCATCAACATTCAATTTTCCGACCTTTACTTTCCCGGCATACTCTTCAGAAATTTCTGCAACTGTTGGTGCAACCATCTTACAAGGCCCGCACCATGAAGCCCAGAAATCAATAAGCACTGGGATATCAGACTTTAAAACCTCTTGTTCAAAGTTTTTCTCATTGATTTCAATTTCTTTTCCCATCTTGCCTCCTTTTAATATCTTTCCTCATTAACTATTTCAATTTGGTTTAGTTGGTTTAGTTATTAGTGGCTCTAAGAATATAATGCCATTGGCAGATAATCTTCCGGTGTTGTCTCTTTTATTACATTCAGGAATATTTCTTCTGTAACTTCTCCGCTCTCTCCACACACTTTTTCAAGAGCCTCACAGAGCCGGTTTTTTGTTGTTTCTCTCACATGTTTAGGTGTAACTTCTAAAATCGTGTCATACATCTCTTTTGCATTTTCTTTAAAAATAAATTTTCTCATTTTTTTCTCTTAAAATCAAGAAATCTTTAAAAATTAGATCTCTGGATGTCAACGAAAAAATCAAATGTTCACTCATTCTACTCCTTCTTCATCTTCTTAAATTGGTTAATTGAAGGTACCGGTGTCGGGTCAACTTCACGGAGAAGTGCTAAATAATAGCTAATCCAGTCGCCTAAGAAAATCATGGAGAGGAGCTGGGATAATTTCGATTTTCCCTGACCCCAAAGTTCTATAACCTCATTTACTCTTGGTTTCATTATTTCCAGAGCAACATCTATACATTTCTTGAGTTGTGGATTTTCCAGAGGTGAACGCAGCGTTATAATAACAGTGTCTTTTTTTGACAGAGGATCATCTGTAATACCAATTATTTCGTTATGACCAAGTTCAGGGAAACAGTTAAAGTATACCGAAAGCTTTGAGTTTTCATTAAACTGGGTTTTTAACCGGAGAGCAGCAGGCCTTGTTATTGATTCAGATCCAAAAATTATTATATATTTATTTTTAATCTTTTCTGCGATTTCTTTTGCACGGTTTTCTGAAAGCGGGGATCCTAAAGCATAAATAATTTGGAGATTAGACAGTATTTTTTCTGCTTCTAATATATCCTGATATGCCAGAGTATTAGGAAAAAGTTTTAAAACTATGTTCAGGAGAGGATTAAGAAGATGTCCAAGAGCTGTTCTCGGCATTAGACTCTCCTTAACCCTTATATAAGGAGAATTAAATTTTTTAGCCTTCTCTTGCAGTTCCCCGCCATTGGAGATAGCAATAATTTTTGATTCCCTTTTTTGAGCTTCATCAAACAATGACAAAGTTTCTTCCGTATTTCCAGAGTAGCTGATTACAATTACAAGTGACTCAGAATTTATATGCTTTGGCAGGGAGTAGTCTTTGATTACCTCGATTGGTAAATCTATCAGCTCAAATAGTGTTGACTGGATGATGTCACCGCAAATCCCTGATCCTCCCATGCCTCCAACAAGAATATTTTTAACTCTTGAATAGTTATCAGGAAGGTTAAGGGTTACTTTTTCAGAGATTGTTTTTGGAAAATTATCAAGTTCCCTGTACATGGAACTTTTATCAATAGAGGAGATAAAATCCTTATTATCTAAAACTTTAGTTTTCATCTTTTTTCTCCTTGATTTAAATCTTCTAACAGCTATATGCTTTAATAACTTATTGTTAAAAGCCGGAATTGGTTGATCCCACTTTTTCCATTTAAGGTAAGAAGGAAAAAATACATTAATTTTGCTCAAAATAGATGTAAGTTCACAATTAGTCAAGATAAGAAATTTAAAGTCTTTGAAAAAATAGTAAGAGACTTTCTTTTAGCCAAAGTGTTATGAAAAAATATGGTGTGATAGATATTGGGACGAATTCTGTTCTCCTTCTGATCGGAGAACTTGGAATAAGCAGAGAGATACAGTCTCTAAAGGAGGATCTAAGAGTTACGAGGATTGGCAAAGGAGTTAATGAGACCCGGTTGTTAAGGAAAGACAGAATGATTAACACATTAGAGGTTTTGAAGGAGTATATAAAAGAATGTAAAAAGTCAGGAGTAGAAAAGATAAAGGTTATAGGTACATCTGCCTTAAGAGATGCTGAGAATTCAAATGATTTTTTGAATCTGGTTAAGGAAGAAACCGGCGTAAATGTTGAAATATTATCAGGCATAAGAGAGGCAGAATTATCTTTTTCAGGAGCTATCTCAGGTATAAAGGATGATGGATTGGGAAAAACAGTCATAGATATAGGAGGGGGAAGCACAGAAGTTGTTTTTGGGAAAGGAATTAAACCTGAGTATTTTAAAAGCTTTGAAATAGGATCTATAAGGATGACGGAGCAATTTTTAAAATCAGACCCGCCCGGAGAAAATGAAATTAAAGAAATGAGGAATTTTATAAAGAACAGTCTCAGTATTTTCCCAAAATCTTTAAAAACAAGACTTCTTATTGGAGTTGCCGGTACTGTTACGACCCTTGCACAGATTTCTTTAAAACTTCCCCTATATGATAGATTGCAGATTGAAAATTACAAAATGCAAATTTCAAATCTTGAAGAAATTATATCTCTTCTAAAAGAAAGAAATTTAGAAGAAAGAAAAAAAATAGCAGGTCTTTTACCGGAAAGGGCAGATGTAATCGTTGCAGGAGCCATTATCCTTGAGGAGATAATGAACTATTTTGGGTTTAATGAGGTTATTGCAAGCACACGGGGATTGAGATACGGGGTGATGATGGAAATGGCTGAAAGGAAGTAACAGTGTGATGAGAATCAATGAAAAATTAAGACAGCATTGGCTTTTAATAATAATCTTATCAGGATCGTTTTTAATAAAATTAGCTATCTTGTTAAAGCTGAAGCATATGATCCTTTTAGGTGATGAAGTTGACTATCTGTGGCATGGACTCAGGATAGCAAGAGGTGATTCCTTTGAAACAAAGGAGCTGTTGCAGGGAGGATATGTTCATTTCAACCCGTCTCATTGGGGGCCAGGTTATATCTATTTCATTGGAATTATTTTGAGGTTTTTCAATGAAAAAGTATTTATGATAAAATTGGTGCAGGTCATTTTGAGTACAATCTCTGTCTATCTCATATATATTTTAGCAAAAAAGATATTCAATGAATCGATAGCTTTATTATCTGCCTTTATCTTTTCAATTTATCCAACTTTAATTGCATTCACTCATTACTTGTGGTCTGAAACTCTATACATTTTTCTGCTGGTAATAATCATATTCTTCTTAATAGTATTTTCTCTTAAAAAAAATAAAGGCTATTTATTAATGGCAGGTATCGTTTTAGGCTTAGCCAGTCTTGTTAAATCAGTAATATTTTATTTTTTACCTTTAATTGTTTTCTGGCTTTTCCTTGTTTATTTCAAAAATTTTAAAGCATTTTTAATAAGCTCAACTGTTTTTTTAATTGCATGTGCTTCTGTAATCACACCATGGACATTGAGAAATTACTATACTTATGGAAGATTTCTTTTAGTTGATACTAATGCAGGGACTGTCGTATGGTACAATCTGAATTTCTTTGATTCTGAGAATTATGACTGGGGAGGTCTAATAGGGAAAAAGCTCACAAGGGCTAATGGAAGAGAAAAGTGCAATACGGGGAATGTGGTTGATGACTATAGATGCGAACTGAAAAACGGGATAAAATTTATTATAAAGAACCCATCTTTGTTCATTAAAGGATCTGTTACTAAATTATGCGATTTCTGGAATCCAACATCTTTTCTGATAAGGCATATGAGGGCAGGTTACTATGGCGTGAAACCGGGTTTAGCTTTAGCACGTGTAATTACTCTGGTTACTGTAGGATCATATATTGGCGTTATAATTTTTGGAATATTTGGCTTCTTTTATTCAAAGAATGATTTAATTAAAGTTTTATTTTTATTTTTAATATTTTATTATATATTAATTCATATGGTGATGTTTGGAATGTCGAGATACAGGCTTCCAATAGAACCATTTATCATGGTTTACGCTTCGTATGCAATATTGAATTTTAAAGTAATTATGAAAAATATATTTAAAGATAAGAAATGGTTAAGCGTAACAGCAGCGGTTTTACTCTTTGCTGTTATGTGGTATAGATATTTTCCTGCGCTTTTTGATATCTTTGGTTAATGAAAAGGATTCAAGGGTTCCAGGATTCAAGCAAAAAATTTAGCCACATGAATCGTTCTCTTTAATCATTTGATATTTATTTGACATTTGGGCTTTGGAATTTGGAATTATATTCAACTATACTTTTTTACCACTTGGTAATCCTTCTGTTTCATCAAATCCCATCATGAGGTTCATGTTCTGAACTGCCTGGCCAGCCGCACCTTTTATCAGGTTGTCAATTGCGGAGACAACAATGATCCTGCTATTTTTTGGATCATATTTTATCCCGATGTCGCAGAAATTTGTATCGACTACATTTAAAGTGGAGGGAAAATTACCATTTTCATATACCCTGATAAATGGGCATTGGTCATAAACTTTCTTGTATAGTTTAATAAGGTCGTCTTCAGAAGTTTCCTTAACTGGTTTTAAATACATTGTACTTAAAATTCCTTTATCCAGTGGTGCTACATGGGGAACAAAGGTTAAATTAACTTGAGTATTGCCTATAATCGAAAGTTCCTGTTCAATTTCCGGAGTATGGCGGTGAGTAGCAACATTGTAAGGAAAAAGGTTTCGAAAACTGTCCATAAAGAGATTTATTCCTGGTTTTGCTATTCTTCCTGCACCTGAGACTCCGGAGTAAGAGCTGACAATTGTTTCCTTTGGATCAACTAATGAATTTGCAAAAAGTGGTGCGCAACCAAGTATTATACTTGTAGGGTAACACCCGGGGTTTGCTACAAGTAATGCCTTTTTGATTTTTTCAGAATAAAGTTCAGAAAGTCCGTAAACAGCTTTTTTGAGAAGAGCGTGATCTTTGTGCTTAATTCCGTACCATTTTCTATAGACTTCAGCATCTTTTAGTCTGAAGTCGGCACTCAGGTCAATAACCCTGACTCCCTTTGCAATAAGGTTGCGGGAAATTCCAGAGGCATAGTTATGCTGTTTAGAGATGAAAGTAACAGAACAATTTTCTGTTATTTCTTCTTCAGAGAAGTTCTTTAGGTTTAGATCAAGGACACCTTTCAGAAATTTATGAACTTCCCATACCTTTTTGCCAGCAAAGTTCTCTGATTCAAGATAAGCAAGTTTAGCACGGGGATGTTTGAGAAGAATTTTTATAATCTCTCCAGAAGTCAGGCTTGATGTCCCGATAATACCAACCTTTATCAATTTTTAAAACCTCCTTTTGAGCTTATTTTGCTATCAAAATATCAGTCCATTGTCAAATAATTTAAAAGTTTTTTTAATTCCTTGATTAAAGAGGAAAACATAGGGAGATGGATACATACCAGCGTAGCTGTTATAATATGAGAGGGTGTACTTTCAATTACTACTTATCTGTTGACAGGAGTTTATGAAAATTGATATTTTTTGAAAAAATCTAATACCCAAAGGAAGTAATATATGGTTGATAAAAATACTGTGGTGAAATTTCTGAAAGAAGTGGAAGGACGTTTTGAAATATTTTGCTCAAAATATAATTCCACTGGAAAAGTAGACAAGAAGTCATGGGACACTCCACTGGGTAGATTGGATGCTATTGTCTCAAACGGTAAAACATTTGACAAAGCGAGTTCTATTTACTGTGACCTTAAAGTAGATACGCCTCCGGTTCTTGCTGAAAAGCTCGGGCAAAAGGGAGGCAAGGCAGATGCGCTGGTACTTGAATTCCATTTTTTCCCGGTTAACCCTTTTCTACCCAAAGGTTATATTGAACTGCGTGCAAACATAACTGACAAGACTGTACTTGCCGGAGGTACAGATATTTTTCCTTATTATTCTAATGAAGAGGACAATAAATATTTTGCAGACGGGATGAAAGATCTCTGCAAGCGTCATGGACAGGACTATGATAAATTATTGAAAACGAGGGTTGATTTTTTCAAGTCAAAATACAGACCAGGGAAAGTTGGAAGCCACGCAGGGATATATTCTTTTCATCTCGAGGAAAAGGATTTTGACTTTTTTAAAGATATGGCTGATACCTATTTCAAAATATATACTGACCTTGTTGAGAAACGAAAAGGCGAAAAGTTTACGGGAAAGGATATAGAACACAAGCTGAAGCTTCATGGTATATGGGCAGAGTGGACAATGATTGAGGATGAAGGAACACTATTCGGGTTAAGGAAGGGGATACCGCCTGAGGCGCTGTTGGGAGCAATTCTTCCTCCTGAAGCAAAATTTGGAATTAAATAGAAGGTTTTATAATAAAGGAAGCAATTCCTATTCTGTAATTAAAGAGGAATATTATTATTTCCCATTTTTATTAGATTTAAAATGTTTTAAATCTTTAAGAGGAGGTTCAATTATGAAAAAGAAAAATCTTTTTATCTCTCTAATGATAATATTATTTTTTGTTGCCTCTGGGATTCCAACTCATGGAGATGCAGTTTATAAAGGCAGCAGAAGACGGACTACAAATGGAATCATTTCTGTTCAGGTAACGCCAAAAAGGCTAAAGTTATTAGCCTGGGAGTCAGAAGATTTTACTACTATTATTAAAGTCAAAGGCAGTACAAGCACTGCTGTCTTATGGAAAATTGAAGGCGGTAGCGGCAATGAGAATGGCACTATAGTAGTAAATGATCCAAATTCTGTTACTTACAAAGCACCGAAAACTGTTGTAGAAAAAAGAAAAGTTACGCTGGTTGCGACAAGTGTGGCAAATACAAGTAAAAAAGGTAAGGCTGTAATAGAACTCACCCCTTCTATAATTCCAGATATAACTCCAGGAAGTGAAGTTGACAACACAATAACAATTTCCAATTTCTCATTTAAACCTGCGAATTTAGGTGTTACACCAGGGACAGTAATAACTATAACAAATGAAGACACAGTTAACCATTCTGTTACAAGCGAATCCAAAAAGGATGATTTTAAAAAGGGAAGCGTTAATGGGATAAGTTTTGATACAGGAACTTTTATCCTTACTCCTCAATCAATTACTATTTCTAATGATGCTCCGGTTGGCACAGTTATACCATACTTCTGTACGGTTCACAGAGGCAACATGGTAACTCCAACCGGGTATATTACAATTATATTACAATAAGGATTTAACAGTTCAAAGTATCATTACTATATGAGTTGTTAGAAAGGGGAAAGCCCTTGACAGTTTTACTCTTGTATGACAAAAGTTTAAGTATTAAGTTAAGTCTTTTGAGGGTGTTTCTTAAAGTTAAGAATCAAATAATTTTAAAAAACTATACTTCTTGGAGGATTGAATGGCTGAGTATGATGTAAATAACATGCGGAATATTTGTGTTATAGGTCATGGTGGTGATGGGAAAACATCTTTTTGCGATGCTGCACTTTTTTCCGCAAAAACCGTGGAAAGGCTTGGAAGAGTCGATAATGGCACATCCAAATTTGACTATGATCCTGATGAAATAAAAAAGAAAGCCACAATAAGCACTTCCCTTGGTTTCTGTGAATGGAAAAAGCATAAAATAAATATACTGGATACTCCAGGAGATGCAAATTTTGTAGGTGAGACAAAAAGCTCTATCAGGGCAGCTGATGCAGTAGTGATAATTTTAGATGGGCATTCCGGAGTAAAGGTACAGACCCAGACTGGATGGGAATTTGCTGAAGAATCTAATCTTCCCAAAATAGTTTTTATCAACATGATGGACAAGGAGAGGGCTAATTTTATTAAGGTTCTGGATGACCTGAAGAAGTCATTTAAGACTGCTTTCATTCCTTTAGTATCACCCATTGGTGCGGAGGAATCCTTTAAAGGAGTAGTAGATCTGATATCAAAAAAAGCACATGTATATAAAAACGGTGAGAATGGGGAATACGATGTAGCAGATATTCCTGCTGATATTAAGGACGAGTGCATGTCGCTGAGAGAAAAGCTGGTGGAATCTGCAGTTGAGCAGGATGAGAAGATGATGGAAAAATATCTGGAGGGAGAAGAAATAAAAGATGAGGATTTAATCAAGCTTATCCGCAAAGGGACTATCGGCGGCGAACTTGTTCCTGTATTATGCGGGTCAGCAATAAAAAATACCGGAATAAAGGAACTGTTAGATGCCATAGTTTCTTTTCTGCCTTCTCCTGCAGAAAGACCGAATGCGAAGGGGAAAGACCCGAGTGCCAAAGAGATAGAGAGAAAATCAAGTGTAAATGAACCTTTTTCAGCACTGGTCTTTAAAACAATTGCCGACCCTTATACCGGTAAATTGACTCTTTTCAGAATATATTCAGGAAAGCTTGCATCTGACTCCCAATTTTATAATTTTTCAAAGAAAAGAGTAGAAAAATTCGGACAGATTTTTTTCATGCAAGGGAAAGACCATATCCAGTGCCGTCAGGTGCAGGCAGGAGATATTGCAGCTTTTTCCAAGCTTAAAGAAACAGCAACCGGAGATACTATATGCGACAGTGATAAGAATGCAATCATATATGATTTTATAACATTGCCGTCTCCTATGATTTCCTTTGCTGTTGAACCAAAAACCAAAGGTGATGAAGAAAAAGTGAGTACAAGCCTCAGCAGGCTTTGTGAAGAGGACCTTACTCTGAAAGTGAAGAGAGAGCCTCAGACCAGAGAACTTCTAATCTCTGGTATGGGAGTTTCGCACATTGAGATGGCAGTTGAGAAATTAAAAAGAAAATTTGGTGTGGACGTGACAATAAAAACTCCTAAAATCCCCTACAGAGAAACTATAAAGGCATCAGCAAAATCACAGGGAAAATACAAGCGTCAATCGGGTGGAAGGGGACAGTACGGAGATACATGGATTGAGATTGAACCACTTCCCAGAGGGAAGGGATTCGAATTTGTTGACAAAATCGTTGGTGGAGTTATTCCAAAAAATTATATTCCTTCAGTTGAAAAGGGAATTGTTGAAGCAATGCAATTCGGTGAGCTTGCCGGTTATCCGGTAGTTAATATCAGGGTCACTCTCTATGACGGGTCATTCCATGAAGTGGACTCTTCAGATATGGCCTTCAAGATTGCCGGATCCATGGGATTTAAAAAGGCTTTCATGGAAGCAAAACCCATACTTCTTGAACCTGTAATGAATGTAGAAGTAGTTGTCCCTGACGATTGTATGGGAGACATAATAGGCGATATCAACAGCAGGCGCGGTAAGATGAAGGGTGTTGAGCCAAAAAATAATAATCAGCTTATCAAGGCAACTGCTCCTCTTGCTGAAATGCTCAATTATGCTCCGGACCTTAAATCTATTTCTGGTGGGAGGGGATTCTTTACAATGGAATTTTCCCATTATGAAGAAGTGCCTGCACATCTGAGTGAAAAGATAATTGCGGAAAGCAAAAAAGAAAAGGAATCTGAGGAATAAAAGTAAAGTAATGTCAAATGACAAAGC